>DASVUC010000300.1:0-43460 GCA_036387255.1 Tepidisphaeraceae bacterium
GGTTGGGGTTGTGATCAGTGGTTGCCGGGAGTGGTGGGGGGGCGAGCGCGCGAGCATATTCCTGATGAGCTTTGAAGATCTCACCCGGCGAGAAGGTCGAGCGGTAGTGCATCGCGAAGAGGAGGTTGTCCCACGCGCTGACGAAGCGCGGCGCTAGCCGGAGCGCTTCGCGGAAGGAAGCAACGGCTTGTTCGATCTGTCCCTGGTTGAGCAGTGTAATCCCGCGGTTGCTGTGGGCGAGTGGAGACTGCGGCGCGAGGGCCACGGCGCGGGCGGCGGAATGTGCCGCGGCGTCGAGCTGACCCGCTTCGCGCTGCACGCCGATCAGGTTGATCAGTAGATCCGCGGAATTCGGGTCGACCGTCAGGCCGAGCTGATACGTCGCGATGGCTTCTTCAAGCCGGCCGAGGTCGTGCAGAGTGCCGCCGAGATTGATGTAGGCCCCGATGAGCTTTGGGTCGCGCTTCACCGCCTCCTGATGAGCGGCGAGAGCGCCTTGCAGGTCGCCGCTCTCTTTGAGCGCATTGCCGAGAAACGTGTAGGTCTCAGACATCTCCGGTGCGGCCTGGATCGCGCGCTGGTAAAGCACAATCGCTTCAGCCAACCGCCCGGTGTGGCGGTAGATGTTCGCCAGGTTCGACAGCGCCATCGCATGATCGGGTCGGATCGCGATCGCGCGCTGCATCGACGCGATCGCTTCCGTGATGCGCCCGGCGTCGCGGTGGATGTTGCCGAGGTTCATGTGGAAGTCGGCGTTATCGGGGGCGAGCTCAATGGAGCGTTGAATGAGTGCCAGAGCAGAAGGATCTTTTCGTGCGTGGTAGCGGGAGAGGCCGAGGAGGTGGGTCGCCTGCGCGCTGGACGGATGCGCCGCGAGGAGCTGCGCGAAGTGCTGCTCGGCCTGCGTGAACTGGCCGGACTGGAGCAGGCGCACGCCGGCGTCAAATTGCTCGTCGAGCGATGAACTCATGCGCCGGCGGTTATACCTCAACGACGGCGTTGTCGCGTTGCGACTGGAGCGCCGCGCTGAAGAGGCGATGGGAGAGGGCGGTTTCTTCAGGCGTGACGGTCATAGCGAGGAGCTGCCTGGGTGCTTGACCGGCAAGCTCGTAGACGTAGGCGGCGAACATCTGGAGCATCGCGTCGGTGAAGCCAAATTCGAAGATCGGGCCGGTGATGGTTTTGTAGGTGGGTTCGTATCCGACCTGGAGATGTTGCCAGGTTTGGTCAGAGCCTTCGTAGCGGAGAAGCTCAAGTCGTTTCGGATCGTGTGTGGACCAGCGGACGGAAGTTTTCGTTCCGAGAATCTCAATGTACCACGAATTCTTTTGACCGGGTGCGATGCGATGCGTCTTCAGCGTCCACGGGAAAAGCGCTCCCTGTGGACCATTGTTGTTTCGCCTATCGCGGCTCAGCGTGAGAAGCGTTGCGTTGTCCCAGGTGGTCTTGGGGACTCGGTTTCCTTTTCCGTCGAGGCGCTCGGTGTAGACGTTGGAGAGGATGGCGCGGACGTTGAGGGGAGTGATGCCGGCGCGGAAGGGGACGTGGCAGACGTGCATGCCGAGGTCGCCCATGCAGCCGTATTCGCCGTTGAACTCGACCTGGCGTTTCCAGTTGATGGGTTTGTTGGGGTCTAAGTCGCTTGAGTGGAGGAAGCCGGTGCTGACTTCCAGGATATGACCGAAGGCGTTCTGCTCGAGGAGCTGGCCGATCTTCTGGACGGCGGGGTAGAAGGGAAATTCGCTGGAGCAGCGGACGAGGAGGTTAGGGTGCTTGCCGATTGCGGCGAGGATGGCGTCGTTGGCGGGTTTGTCGATGCCGAAGGGCTTTTCGCCGAGGAAGTGTTTGCCGGCTTCGACTGCGGCGATGTACATCTCCTGATGCAGGTGATGCGGCACGGCGATGTAGACAGCATCGATTTCGGGGTTGTCCAGGAGCTTGCGGTAGTCGGTGGTGAATTCGGTGCCGAGCGGCAGGCAGCTCTTGAACCAGGCGAGTGTCGACTCGCGAGCGGAGCAGACGGAGACGATCTCGGGCCTGGCGGGAGCGTCAAGCAGGTGGCACCACCGCGCGGCGGCGCTGACGAATTCCTTCCCCATCAACCCGCCACCGATGATGCCGAAACGGATGGTTTTCATCGCGTAGCATGGGCGTCTCGCCCATGCCCTTTAAGATGCATGGGCGAGACGCCCATGCTACGAAACATCAAAACCCGAGTTCTTTTTCGGTCTCGCCGATGGCTTCGTCGATCATGTCTAGACCTTTTAAGAGCGCCTCGTCTTCCATGATGACGGGAGGGGACATTCTTAGGATGTGGCCGGCGGGGATCCAGGCTAAGCCCCTGGCGAAGGCTTTCTGGTAGACCATCTCGCCGGCCTTGTTGAGGGGCTGCTTGGTGGTGCGGTCGGAGACGAGCTCGATGCCCATGAGGCAGCCTTTGGCTCTCACGTCACCGATGATCTTGTGGTCTTTCATCATCTGCTGCATGCGCTTCATCGCGAGGTTGCCGAGGTGCGTTGAGCGCTCGAGGAGGTTTTCTTCTTCGATAACTTCGGTGCTGGCGAGGGCGGCGGCGCAGGCCATCGGATTGCCGCCGTAGCTGCTGCTGGCGGAGATCTTTTCGAAGCTCTCCTTGAAGGGCTCGCGAACCGCAACGCAAGTGACGGGGAAGCCGTTGCCGAAGCCTTTTCCGATGGAGACGACGTCGGGGGTGACGCCCCAGTGTTCGGTGGCGAGCCACTTGCCGGTGCGCGCCCAGCTGGTGAGCACTTCGTCGGCCATGAGGAGGATGTTGCGCTCGTCGCAGAATCTGCGGAGCTTGGGGAAGAAATCGTCGGGCGGCATGACGCTTCCGCCCCACCCTTGGATGGGTTCAAGAACGAAGCCGGCGACGTCGTTGACGGTGGCGCGATTGATGTATTCGTCGTAGAACTCGAGGTACTTGTCGGTGTCGATGGTGCCGTCGGATTTGCTCCAGTGGGGGCGATAAGGATTGGGACGGGGGACCATGTGCATGCCGGGGGCGCGGACCCGGCCGTAGACGGGGGAGCGAATCTCGGCAAGCGAGACGGCGCCGTAGGTCTTGCCGTGAAAGTCGTAGAAGCAACTGATGAGCTCATTCTTTCCCGTGGCGGCGCGCATCACGCGAAGACCGGCTTCGACGGCGGCAGTGCCGGCATCATAAAACTGAAAGCCGGAGAGATCACCCGGAAGCACTTCCGCGAGTTTTTCACAGAGGCGGGTTTTGATCTCCGTCGTGAAGTCGTGCGCGTTCATGAGCTGGTGCGCATACTTGGCGACGGCTTCGCTGACTTTCGGGTGGCAGTGGCCGAGGGTGGTGACGTAGATGCCGGAGGAAAAGTCGAGGTACTTGTTGCCGTCGACGTCGGTGAGGGTGCAGCCGTGACCCGATTCGAAGGCGACGGGGAAGAGCTTCACCTGGCCGGAGAGGCCTTTGAAGTACTTGGTGCAGCGGGCGTGCAGATCTTTGGACTTGGGGCCCGGCGCCGGCACTTTCATGTGCGGCACTTCATCCAGATCGACATGGGCCCAGTAACGTGATTTCTCTGCGACGGTCATTGGTTTTCCTGCGTAGCATGGGCGTCTCGCCCATGCAGGAGACGATGCATGGGCGAGACGCCCATGCCACGCTGAAGATTAATAGCCTTTGTCCCAGTTGGGTGCGATGTTCATGGCGGATGTTTCGGAGACGTAGACGTCGGTCTTCAAGAGCTGGTGGATGGAGCCGGGGACTTTTGGCGTTACGGGGCCATGCAAACACAGGCGCGTGATCATGCGCTGCCAGCTCGTCGCCGTCCCGTGAACGCCCAGGGCGTGGATGTCGATCCGGTTCTTTGCTTCAATCACCTGCGCGGGGCCGATGGTGGCGGATTTGGGAGGAACGGCCGCCAGGTCGCCGCTCATTCCGAACGATCCGTGCAATGAATTCTGCGCCAGCGTGTAGGGCGACAGCGTGCAGATCCGCGGGCCCATCTTCTTCCATTCTTCCAGCGGCGCATCAAACTCCGGCGCATCCGGTTCGACGAAGGCGAGATGTCCAGTCCAACCCGGCCCGGAGTAGCACCAGTCGGCGCCGCCGAGATCTGTGATCATCTTGCCGTAGTCTTTCAGGTTGTCATTCCTGAAGACATGCACCTGCTTGTCCGGCATCCGCAGGTCGGGATCGAGCTGGGCGACGAAGTTGTTTTTCATCGCATAGCCGAAGCCGAAGCGCCAGGTGTCGGGGGCGATGTCGCCATGCTCATTTGCGTATTCATCCATCGCGAAGATGTGCAGGTGTTTGCAACTCTGCTTGATGGAATTCAGCACCCGCGCCACCTGGCGATAAAGCGGCACCGGGTTGGGCAGGATCATGACCAGTGGCTTGCCCTCGTCCGCCGCGCGCTTGATCCGCCCGACCATCTCGGAGAGGACGATGAAGGGGATGTCGCCATCCTTCACCACGCGAATCTTCAGGTCCTTGTTCGGGTGCTTGTCGATGTCCTCGCGCTTGATCGCGCGGCAGCGCGCGATCGCCTGCTCGTCGCGAAAAGGGACGTGCATGGACGGCGCGTAGGTGAACTCGGCCATAGCGGCTTGATTGTCAATAATCACCCGACACTTACAATCGACGCCATCGATGGCCACCGGTGCTTTGCGGGAAAATCAGGCAGAAACGCAGCTGCTGGCGGGTACGGCGGTCGAGGAGATCTCGCCAGCGCAAAGCATCTTTCTGGCCGGCTATCCGCACGTGCGGCGCAACTCCACCGGCATCCACGACCCGCTGCTGTCGTCGGCGCTTTATCTTGAATCCGGCACGGAGCGGGTGATGTTCATTGCCAATGACATCATCTATGTGCCGAAGGCGCTGGTGGCGCGGGCGCGGGCGCGGATCGCCGCTGCGGCAGGGATTTCGGCGGCGCACATTCTGATCTCCGCCACGCACACCCATTCCGGGCCGAAGACGGTGAACCCGCTGGCGACGGAGGCGGATGAAGCGGTGCCGCCAGCAGATGTGGAATACCTGCAATTCCTGGAAGAGCAGATCGTGAAAGCGGGGATCCGCGCGGCGCAACATCCCCAGCCGGCGGAGGTCGGCCTGGCGATCGCGGATGCGACGGGCGTGGGGACCAACCGAAGAAATCCGTCAGCAACGAAAGACCTTCAAGTGCCTGTGATGGTGGTGCGGGACCTGAACCATCGGCCTCTGGCGGCCATGCTGGTTTGCTCGATGCATCCAACCGTTTTGCATGAAGATTCGACGCTTGTGAGCGGCGACTTCCCCGGCTTGGCGCGGCAGTATCTTCAGAAGCATGTGCTGGGGGAGAATTGCGTGGTTCTGTATCACACGGGGCCGGCGGGGAATCAGAGTCCCCGGCATGTGACGCGGGCGAACAACTTCGCCGAAGCGGAACGGCTGGGGAGGATTCTGGGGGAGGCGGCGGAGAAGGTGATCGGGACGATACGGTTTCAGCAGAACATCAAGCTTCAATGCCGTCAGTGTTTTGCTCAACTTCCGTTGAAGATCTTTCCGTCGGAAGCAGAGGCGCGGGCGAAGGTGGAGATGGCGCTGGCGCATCTGCAAAAGCTGCGGGACAGCAATGCGCCGCGCACAGACATTCGGACGGCGGAGGTGGACTGGTTTGGCGCGACAGAGACGCTCACGTTGTCGCGCGCGGCAGCGGAGGGTCGGCTGGCGCAGGCGGCGCAATCGTGCCTGCCGGCGGAGATCCAAGCCCTTCTCATCGGTCCGTGGACGTTCGTCGCGTGGCAGGGCGAGTTGTTCGTTGAGTTCTCGCTTGAGGTGAAGAAGCACGTTGCCGGCGCGTTCCCGATCTCCTATGCCAACGGTGAGCTTCAAGGGTATCTCGTGACGGAAGAAGCGGTGAAAGAGGGGGGCTATGAATCGAGCAACGCGATCTTCAAGAGCCCGGACGGCGGCCGACTGCTCGTGGAAAAGACGCTGGAACTGCTGGCGGATCGGTGCAGAGATCCTGATTAAGTGAGCCCGCCATGCCCACTTTCCTCACCTTCGATCTCGGCACAACACTCTATAAGGTGGCGCTGTTTGATGACATGGGCCGGATGCTGGCGCTGGAGCGGGTGGCGCCGGACATCGAGCATCCGGAGCCCGGGCATTGGATTGTTCACCCGATCACCGTGGGGAAGAAGCTGACCGAGGCGGCCGCACGATTGCGTCAGCGCGTCGGGGACGACTGGCAGCAGATCGCGGCGGTGTCGTTTGCCACGCAGGCGAACAGCTTCACGTTGCTTGATGAGGCTCAGCAGCCGCTGATGCCTTTCATTCTCTGGCCCGATCAGCGGGCGCAGGCGCTGGCGCCGCGATTGGATCAGATTTCAGCGATCCCCCGCTTTCGGCAGATCACCGGGATGCCTCGCTTCGGACCACTACTGGGGCTCGCCAAGCTGATGACGCTGCCGGATTCCCTGCGCGATCGTTCAGACGGCTTCTGCTATCTCAGCGACTGGTTCACCCACGCATTGACTGGTCAGCTGTGCACCGAAGCTGGCGTGGCGGGTTTGAGCGGCGCATACGACGTGCGCAACGATCGATGGTGGGGGGAGGCGCTGGAGAAGGTGGGGATGCCGATCGAGTGGATGCCTCGAATTGTCTGCGCGGGGACGAACCTCGGCCCTGTCACGGCCAAGGCGGCGGAGGCGCTGCACTTGCCCCCAACGTGCTGTTTTGTGGTGGGATGCCTGGACCAATACGCCGGCGCGATCGGCACGGGAACCGTTGAGGAGGGGACGATCTGCGAGACGACCGGCACCGTGCTGGCGGCGGTGCGGTTCTCCAGTGTGTTCGAGGAGGACCCTGGGCAGGGGGTGTTTCAGGGGCCGGCGTTTGAGCGAGGAAACTTCTACCAGATGACGTTTTCGAGCACGTCAGCCAACCTGCTCGAGCATTACCGCCAGACGCTTGAGGGTCTGCCGAGTTTCGAGCAGCTCACGAGCGAGGCGCAGGCCGCCGCGCCGTCTGACTTGAAGATCATGCCGTACGATGGTTCGGATTCGATCGTCAAGTCATTCGAGCAAGTCATGCCGCACCACACGCGTGGACAAGTCGTTCGGGCGATCATGCAGCGGGTGGCGGATTCGCTGACGGAGCAGGTGATGGCGCTGACGCATGATCAACTCCCGACGGAAATCCGCTCCGCGGGCGGGGCGTCCACGAACGATTACTGGCTCCAGCTCAAAGCCAGCACGCTTGGCACCACGGTCTCCGCTGTCGGGACAGAAGAACCGACGAGCCTGGGTGCCGCCATTCTCGCCGCCAGCGCTATCGGCCGGGGTGATATCAAATCGCTGGCACAGCAATGGGTTAAAGTCCGAAGGGCGTTCCAGCCCGGTGCTGCGAAGTACCGCGGCACACTGTAACCGCAGCACGCATCACCATTTATTGCATCTGGCGCCCACCCTGCAATATTCGGCCCGCGCCCTCGAATACCCCTGCACCTATACAGGAGGTTTTCGATGGTTCTTAAGGCAATCAAGGTTGGCGTCCTCTCCCTCGCGACCCTCGGCGTGGCCGGTGGAGTGCTCTTCGGGACGGACCTCGCCAGCTACATGAGCAGCTCCGCACGTTCCGTGCGCAGCGCCGTCAAAGACAATGTGCCGATGGAGTTTGAACTCCGCCGGGCGCGGGATCTGATTGACGATATTATCCCGGAAATGCACGCCAACGTGCGGCTGATCGCGCAGCAGGAGGTGGAGATCGAGAACCTCCGCCGCGATATCGAGGCCGGCACCAGGAGCATCAAGGAGCAGAACACGCAGGTGCAGAAGCTCCGCGAGGCGCTGGGGACGAATAACACCAGCTTCACCTTCGCCGGGATCAACTACACCCGCGACCAGGTGAAAGAGGATCTTGCATCCCGCCTGGAGAACGTGAAGGAATCGCAGGTGGTCCTCTCCAGCAAGCAGCGCCTACTCGACAACCGCAGCCGCGCCCTGGCTGCCGCGATGCAGGCGCTGGATCGCACCCGGGCCCAGAAGTCGCTGCTCGAAAGCCAGATCGCCGCGCTTGAAGGTCAGCACAAACTGATCCAGGCGTCGAGCATCGGCTCAGCGACGCCGATCGACAACAGCAAGCTTGCCCAGAGCGAGCGTTTGATCTCACAGATCAAGAAGCAGCTCGACGTTGCCGAGCGCGTGCTGGCCCATGAAGCGAAGTTCACCCACCCCATCACCGTCGACACCGTCAGCGAGAAAGACGTCGTGTCCCAGGCCGATGAATACCTCGCCTCGGCAAAGAAGTAACAGGACGCGATGTGCCACCCCCTCTCCCGTTTTCGGGAGAGGGCAGGGGTGAGGGTCTGCCTCCCTTAGTACATCCGCAAGGAGCCCACAATGTCCTCGCAACTGACCCGTTCAATGAATACGACCGCGGATTGGCGAGAGAGAATGATCCGCGACCTGGAAGGGTTTCTCTCCGCCACCGTTGCCCGGCCACTGAATCGCCGCCCGCTGCCGCTGCGTCACACGAGCCGTCGCAGCATCTCCAATCGTCCGTCTGTGCAGAGGTGAGTCATGCTGATTCTTCGCATTCGACAAGCCGAAGTCGCGCTGGCCGACAACCGCCTGGATGAGGCGTACCACCTCATCCTCCAGCACGGCCTCGCCAGCCACCGTCGCGGCCAGCGACTCATCACCAGGCTTGCGACCGCACTGGTGAAGCGCGGCAACGAGCACCTGAAGTGCGAGCGCCTGACAGAAGCCCTCGCTGACGGCGAGAAAGCCGCGAAGATCGCTGGAAGCCTGGCGGATATCGTCGCCCTTCGCGCCGCGGCCGCAGATGCGCACATGCAGCGGCAGCGCCAGCAGAATCAGCAGCAGCGCCTCGTGAACAACGCTCGCCAGCAGGTCGAGCAGGGCCATCTGAATACCGGCGCTAACCTTCTCGACGATGCGCCGCTGGACATCACGCGTGTGCAGCTTCTCCGCCACGACATCGAGAACCGCCGCGCCGCCGCCGCCAGCGCGATCCGGCACGCCAAGAGCGCGCAGGACCGGGGGCACCTTCACGTTGCCGCGGACGAAATCCTCAGCGCCCAGGCCGCCCACCCGCGCGACTCTGAAATATCAAATTTGAAATCTGAAATCATCGCCCGGATCACGAAACAGATCCGCTCCTGCTTCTCCGAAGGCCATCTCCATCGCGCCGATGATCTGCTCTCGCGCCTCCTCCTCCTGGATGATCAAAACCCCGAAGCCAAGGAGCTGGCCACCGTTGCCCAGCACCTCAGCCAAGCCTGGAGGCATGTCTCCAACCACAACCTGACGGATGCCCGCGTGACGCTCGCGCGCGTCGCGACGCTCATCGCGAGCCCGTCCTGGCTCAAGGGCGTGATTCAGCAGCTCGAGCAAGCGGAAGAAGCCCTCACGCAGTTGCAAACTGGCCCCCTCGCCTGGCTCAACGCGCCAGCCGCCGCCCCGGCGATGCCGGAACTCCAAGCGGACTACAAACCCCAGCCCATCCCGGCGAGAATGCCGCCTGTGACCCCGCTCCCGATGGAACTTGTTCTTCATGCCGACGGCGTCGGCTCGTTTGTCATCCTTCGCCGCCCCGTCGTTACACTCGGGCCGATCAGTTCCTCCACGGCCTGCGAGATCGCTCTCATCGCCGAAGCTAATCTTCCGCCCGTCAAGATCGAGCGCGTTGAAGAAGATTACTTTCTGTCCACCAAAGCTGCCCTTAAGCCCGCGCTGCTCGCTTCAGGTCAGAAGATCGAGCTCTCCCCGCGATGCAGGCTCTCCTTCAGCATCCCCAACCCCGCGAGCACGTCGGCGGTGCTCGATCTTCCCGGTGCGAAACTTCCGCGCTCCGATATTCGTCGAATCATCCTCATGGATCACGACTTGATCATCGGTCCCGGTTCCGCCGCCCACGTCTCGGCGCCGCAGGTCGCGGAGAACATCGTGCTGCACGTGAGGAACAACCAGCTCTTCTGCCAGACGCGCCAGCCGATGCTGGTGAACAACCAGCCCGCCGACATCCGCCAGCCGCTGCCGCTGGGCACGCAAATTAAGATCGGCGACCTGGCGTTTGTCCTCACTCCTCGCTCACAAGACACTCGGTGAACGGCATGTGGAACTTTCAATACAAACACGGCGATCGCCCCCTCGAGGGCTACACCATCCAACGCGGCGCCGGCCGCGGCGGATTCGGTGAAGTTTACTACGCCATTTCCGACTCCGGCCGCGAAGTGGCGCTCAAAGCTGTCCAAGGCTACGAGCAGATTGAGCTCCGCGGGATCAGCCAGTGCATGAACCTGAAGAACCCGCACCTGGTCACGATCTTCGACGTGCGCTACAACGACGCCGGCCGGCCGTTCGTCATCATGGAGTTCGTCAGCGGCCCATCGCTCCGCCAGCTCCTCGATGAATCCCCCGCAGGTCTGGGCACACAAAAAGCCGCATTTTTCCTGCGCGAAATGGGCAAAGGGCTCACCTACCTCCACGACAACGGAATCGTCCACCGCGACCTCAAGCCCGCCAACGTCTTCTTCGAAAACGGCTATGTGAAAATCGGCGACTATGGCCTCTCCAAAGCCATTGAATCCACCGCCCACACCACGCAAACCGTCACCGTCGGCACCGTCCATTACATGGCCCCCGAAGTGGGCGCTGGCAAGTACGACCGCAGCATCGACATCTACGCCATGGGCGCTGTCCTCTATGAGATGATCACCGGCATGGTCCCCTTCAGCGGCGCCAGCCCGAGCGAAGTGCTGCTGAAGCATCTCTCAACCGAACCCGATTGCACCGGCATCGCTGAGCCGTTCGCCAGCGTGATCAAGAAGGCGATGGCGAAGGATCCGCGACAGCGCTACACGAGCATCCAGGAGATGGTGGAAGCCGTCTTCGGCGAAGAGCACGTTCGTCAAAGCGTCTCGGTCTTCTCACCGGATCAACTTTCCGTCATTGCGGGTCACGCCGCGATGAAGGTAGGCGGCACTCCGGCGCCTCGCGGTGGGGCGGCCGTAGCCACCGGGTCCGGTTCGGAGCACCTTCAAGCTCACAAAAGTGATGTCTTCGGCCGCGCCGGAGCCTGGGTTGATCAAGTCGCAGATCGCCTCGCCGGCGGCAGGATTACGGGCAGCGCCGCCACTTCGCCTTCCTCCCACACGTACGCTGTCGCGCCCACGGTCCAGGATCCGATGACGCGCCATCAGCGCAAGTTGCTGAGCTTCATGATCCTCCTCGGCATCGGCATTGCCGCGGCGGCAGTCAGCGCCGGCAGCTTTAAGACTGTCCTCCTTGTCATGCTCGCGACGATGGGCGCGGCGGTGGGCCTCCGCTCCGCCGCGCGCAAGCTCATGCCTCAGCTCGAGAACGAGACTCCTTTCCTCCAGCGCCTCGCGATGGGCGCAACGGCGACGGGCATGATGATCCTCTTCTGTTTTCCCTTCATGTTCATGCAGGCAGGGGTGGTATCGCACGGCTCCCAGCAGAGGATGGTCGGCGACTGGCTCGGCATCATTGCGCCGTTGTTCTTCATGAACACGCTCGCGTGGATTCGCGCCAGCCGCACCGATCGCGTCTCCTTCTGGGATACAGCGTTCCTCGCCGGCCTTTTCAGCGCGATCGCCGCTCCCATTTTTGGCGGCGATCCCTTCTTCCCCGCCATCGTCTCGTGCGGCATCTGCCTGGTCACACAGGTCCTCTCACCCTGGGATCCAAACGCACGTCCGACCGACCCTCAAGCGCCGGTGAAGCAGCGGATTCACGATGCCTTCAAGAGCACCTTTGACGAAGTCTTCCACAAAGCCCCCCCTGCGCAGCCCGCCACCGCGCCATCCACGGCCCCAATCATGCCGCCGCCGGTACCGATGTCCGTCCGTCCCGCACGCTTAGTCCCCCAAGCCGTGCGAGCGACGTTCCTCGTGACCTCCATCATCAGCTTCGGACTGGCGGTGGCGTTCTTCGTCGCCGCCGGGATGGGACGCCTAAACGACTTCGGCTTCTTTCTCGGACTCGGTCTCGGCTTCTCCTGGTTATGGCTGCTCACCTTCATCCAAACCTTCCGCACGCGCCGCTACTCCCACTGGAGCTACGCCGGCCGCCCCCTCGTCTTCCTCCTCTGCGGCGTCAGCATCATCATCGCCGTCACCTTCCTCTCCACCGAAAACCACATCGCTGCCGAAGAAATGGCGGTGTCTGTCTTCTTCATCGTGGTTCCGTCGATCGGCATGATCCTCTCGAGCTTCTTGAGATTTGCGCCGGTCGCGGCGGCTGGAGCGCCCTCTGCGGAGGGGGCGCCACTGACTGATCAACAACGACAAGTCCAGACCCAGTCCGGCTCCGGCCAGTCGCAGACGCAAGCTCAGTCTGCATCGACCGCGCCCGTGCCGTTGGGATTTCCTTACACCGGCGCCACCCGGTCCGAGCGTCGGGCGTATCGTCACGAGCAGCGCCGCCTGTGGAGGGAAGCGCGACACCATCATCGGGAGCTGCGCCGCCGCACCGGCAGCATCCTCTCCTTCCCCGCATTCGTGGCGATGATGATCGCGACATTGCTCGTGGCCGCTGTCTCCATCGATGTGCCCCGCGCCATCGCCGCCGGAATTCCGGATCAATCCCTGCGACGCAGTTTCGCCGCCACGTTCTCAGACTACCCCGAGTGGCCCATGCTCCTCACGCGCCTCGGGACCTTTGCCGCCGCAATCTTCGCCTTCGTCGCCGTCGGACTCGCGATACTGGCGCGGCGCCAGGCAGGGGCCTATCACATCCTTCGCGGCGTCCTTGGATCCCTCCTTATGCTGCTCGCAGCGATCCTCCTCAACCCCGCATTCCGTTCCTTCCCGTGGGACGAGATCGGGCACCTCCTGGGCAGGAATCGATCCACCGCGGCCCTCGCCGCCGCCATTGATGGCATCTCCGCGCCACCCCTGGTCATGGCGCTGTGCGTTCTTCTTCTCTCTGCAACGCTGCTGGCCTGGCCTCGCCCGGCGCCTGAAAAACCAATCACCGAAGGAGCGGCATCATGAGATACCTCTCGCTGCTGCTTATCGTCAGCATCTGTTCCATCGCCGGTGCAGAAACCAAACCCTCAGCGACCCGCGCGACCACCCAGGCGCAGAAGCTCTGGCTGCAAGATCTACCCGCCTATCAGCGGGCGCACCCGGGCGCGTGGGGTGTCGTTCGATCGGTCCATCCATCGCTGACGCCGGGCGAGGCGCGCCAAGACGCCTGCCGTGAAGCTGCACGTAGGTATGCCACTTTCGTGCGTCAATCCCAAAGCAAAGACGATCAAGCAATGTTCGAGCGAGCCATCGAGGAAGCCATCGTCGCGGGCGCTTTGATCCAGGATGAAGAGATCACCGCCAACGAACGTCCCTACGGCACGCTGTACTACGCGTCGCTCCTGCTCAACATCTCTCAACAGCCTATGAAGGAGTTGGGTCAACAGCTTCAGCGGCGATTGTCGGCACAACACGCGCGCCGCGCGACGAGTGTCGTCATGTCCGCCGGTTTGGTGCTGCTGATCTCTTGCCTCTATCTGATCGCCAACGCAATGACCCGCGGCTTCTTCCGCTTCCGGCTGGCGCTGGCTTCGATTCTGCTCCTAGGCGGAGGCATCTTCGGTATCGTCCATTTGCTATAGTGTCCGCGGAAGAACCATGGCCGAAGCCAGCGAAGCCGACAAATATCTTCTCGACCAGATCAGCCAGGGCAGCAGCGACGCATGGTCCCAACTCGTCAACCGCTACCATGGCCGGCTCCTCGCGTTCGCGCGCTCGCGTCTGCCCAAGAGCAGTGACGCCGATGATTTCGTGCAGGAGACGTTCCTGCTCTTCCTCCAGTCCTTCCGCAGCTTCCGGCGCGACGCCAGCGTGGAGACGTATCTTTTCACCATCCTGCGCCGCCGCATGATCGACCACTACCGCGGCCGCAAGATCGCCACCTGCGCCATTGGCGAAGAAACTGAAGATGCGCAGCAGCGCCCCATGCTCCCCTCGCAGCACACGCCAAGCTGGTACATCCGCAAAGACGAGCAGACCGATCTGCTGGAAGAAGCAGTTGCCGCCGGAATCCAGGGCCTCACCAAGCGCCTGCGCGACCAGGAAAAACTGGACGAGCTTCGCGCGATCGAACTCCTTTTCCACGCCCAGGCGCGCAACAAAGACATCGCCGCCCTGTGCAACATGGATGAGAAACACATCGGCCTGCTCAAGTTCCGCGCCCTGGAGCAGATCCGGGACAACGTCACCACGCACCTCACCCCCGCGCAGCGCGATGCACTGAGAAGCTTCCGCTGGGAAGACACCGCCGCCGCCGACTCCATCCTCACGCGCGTCTGGGAGGACCTCCGCCCCACCTGCCCCAAGCGCAGCACCCTCGGTCGCCTGATGCTGGGGACTCTCGAATCTCCGTGGCGGGATTATGTCCAATTCCACGTCAACCAGCTCGGCTGCCGCTATTGCCAGGCGAACCTCGAAGACCTCAAGAAGGAAAGCGCTGCCCAGCCCACACAGCTCCGCCAGCGCATCTTCAACTCCACCGTCGGCTTCCTCAGCAAAGCCACCAGCGCATAAAGAAGGGAGCGTCCGAAGACGCTCCCGGTTCAATTGTCGAAATGATCTCGCTCAGTTATGGCGCGATGAGTTGCGTATCGACTTTCGAACTTCCCAGGTACTTCCTCTGCACGTCAAGAAAAGCCTGGGTGTTATCAAGCGTATACCTGGTGCCCTTCGGCAACCAATACTCCGGTCGAGCGCTTTCCAGGTCGCCTAAAGTCTCCACGTGACCATCGAAAAAGCCGAAATTGGCCTTATAGAGGTCCGCGCTCGCAAACGGCTTACTGATCCCATGACGATATGCGAAGATCCGGGAATCGTACGGCCCAGTCGCATTATTGCCCGGCGCCTTGCCGCGATTCCATGAGTTGGAGTTTTTCGCAAAGGCACCTTGGTCAGCGAAACAAGTGCCCATTGTGGAATCCATCGCAATCGTCGCGTCCGGCGGCTGTGTCGGGTTCGAATAGCGCGCCCCGTCAGCGATGAAGATTTTCCGCGTGCCCTGCCCAACCTTGTTGATCTTCGGCGAGTAGCCCGCCGGTGGATTCCACTGGGTGTCAACTCGGCCAAGCGTCCTCTGGGAGCCCGCGGCGGAGCCATCGTAGTGCTGCACCATAAATGCCATCGCGGTGTTGTACGACAGCATCCCCTCCGTCGTGAACGTCGGCGTCCCGAATACTGATGCGATGATCTGATTTTCGGGGCATATAAATCCCTTAAACTTCCGGATGGTATTCCAGCGTTCCTGCCGGTTCGCCAGCGTCGGACCTTCATTGAACTTCACGCCCATCATGCGCAACGTCGGCGACGCCCAGTCCATAATCGTCACCACGCTGGGCAGACTGTTGTCGCTGATCCCGGGCGCCGGTGTCACGGTCGCCGGATCGTTGCCATAAACCAGCCGCGAACTCGTCCAAGGAGAACCCAGGATTGAGCCCCCGTTCTGCGCCGCATAAATGTGCATCGCCTGGAGGATCGACCTGATGTTCGAAGCGCACGCGACCGTATTCGCCGCCCGACGCGCCTTCTGAAGGCTCGGTAGCAGAATCGCGATCAGCAGCGCGATGATCCCTATGACCACCAACAACTCGACCAACGTGAAACCGCCCCGGCGGTTAGCGCGTGAAAACCTGGCAGGCACAAGCATTTTCATATGCACTCCTGAGCCGATGTGACTCGTTGACGCTTCTCTCAGCGCGACTTGTATTGATCTTTTGTCGGGGGCGGTCGATCGCCCGGCTCCGGCTTGGGGTTGTGGCCAACCACCAGCCGCCCGCAGTCGGGACAGAACGTAGGGTCTCTGGTGCCTTTGTACATATTGAGAAGAACGTAATAAGGTTCGGTGCGAATTTTCCCGTCTTTGGTCCACCAGCATTCTTCCGCCGGAAAGCCCGTGTTCTTCCCGCTCGGCGCCGGCGCCGGAACCGGATCGCCCACCTTCAAGGTGTACTTGTAGGCCTTCAAATTCGTCGAGTCGATGTACATCCGGCCCTTGGAAACCGCTTCCGCCTCGCTGTCGCCAAATGTCGAACGGACAGCGATCGCTGCGGCAACCACGCCGATCAACACCAGCGTCGCCGCGGTCACCACGCCGGCACGAGATTGAAAAAACTTCCTCAGCTGTTCCAACATTCCCACCGCCGTAAGGGACCTGATTTTGGCGGCATTCCAGCCCGGCTTCGACGACTCCTCGGCCAGATGATGCGGGACAAGACGTGGCTCGGACAGACCGGGCCCTTGTCGCGGGCGCCGATTGTACCGAAAGCGCAACGAAAAAGGCAAAAAGAACCGCCCAACGCGCGCCTTTATCAGCCGCTGGCAAGCTGGGAAGCCGCCGCGCCCGCACCAATCTCACCGTGATCTGCACCAGTGGAAGGTTTGAACCGGCCCCCGCATGCCGAATGTCGGACGCCATAGAAAATCGGCGCGTTTCGCTTAACCTTCCGTTACGATACGCCTAAGTCAGTTTGAGTCCCGCACATGCGCCAGGAGCATGCCATGACCGAGACGTCTTCGCCCTCCAACGAAGCCTCCCCTGTTCCCCCGCAGCGTCGCAAGCGAACCAATCCCTTTATCCTGATCGTGCTCGCCGTGATTGCCGCCGCCGCGTTCGCCGCCGGCTACTACCTCACCCAGGTCCGTCAGCCCCTGGCTGAGAACGAAAAGCTCAACTACGAACTGGTTACCAAGGCCGTCGGTCTCGCCGACGCACAGCCCCTCAAGCTCGACCCGCGCTTCACCGATGCCAACAGCGACGCCGTTGCTGATCCCATTAACGACGCCAAGAGCGCTCTCAACCCCGAAAAACTCGTCTTTTCCTACGTTGCTGAAGAATCCGAACAATACCGCGAAGCCTTCGCCGATCTGGTGAAGCATATCTCGCAAGTCACCGGCAAGCCCGCCGAATATGCCGTCTACAACTCCCCCGAGGAAGAGCTGCTCGCCCTCCGCGACGGCAAGCTTCACGTAGCGGGTCTAAACACCGGCGTCGTCCCCATCGCCGTCAATCTCTGCGGCTTTGTCCCTGTCTGGAGCCTCGCCACGCAGGAGGGCGTCAACACTTACCACATGGAGATTATCGTTCCCGCTGACAGCGACATGCAGAACCTCAAGGACATCAAAGGTCACGATCTGGTTCTCACCGAGCCCGGCAGCAACTCCGGCTTTAAGGCGCCGCTCGTCATCCTTTCCAAGGACAACGGCCTTAAACCGGTCGTCGACTTCCGCATCCGCTACTCCGGCGGGCACGAGCAATCGATCGAAGGCATCGCCCGCAAGGAATACCAGGTCGCCGCCGTCGCCAGCGATCGTCTCGCCCGCGCGATTGCCAACGGCGCGATCAAGAAAGAGCAATACCGCACGATCTTCACCTCTGGCGAGTTTCCCACCGCCGCCTTCGGCTACCTGCACAGCCTCGCCCCCGAACTCGCCGGCAACATACGCAAGGCCATGAACACCTTCGAATGGAAGGGCACGAGCCTCGGTAAAGAATTCGAAGCCAGCAATCAGTCCAAGTTCTCCGCGATTGATTATCAGCGCGACTGGGCCATCGTCCGCCACATCGACGATGAAATCCGCGGCACCCAGAACCTCCAGCAATTGGTCGTTGGCGCCCTCCAGGGACGAACAGAAAACGCCACCACCCAACCCTCAACAGTCCCCGCAACCCAAGCCGCCGCTCAATAACGGCCTGACCGTCCGCTCCAGCGCGGGAGCGGGTCTCGCCTATGCTTGCGTCGATTCCTCAGCTCAATTTGCGAATGGCTTTCCCAAGTTCTGCCCCATCTCCCCCCGCACCTTCTCCATCTCCTTGGCGATCGAATTCCCGGCTGTAAATTCCCACAGCGTCGTCTTCTGCTCGCGCAGCGCCAGCGTTGCCGCCGTCCAGGCCTGCGCCCATCCCGCTTCGATGCTCCACGCGCCCCAGCCCACATCTGCCGAGCTTGACCAGTAATCCCACTTCCCGAAATCAAACGCCCGGAACCACGCCCCATCCAGCCAGGGGAATTTTTCGCTACGCGACTGGATCCGGCACAAGTACGCCGCCAGCCGATTCTCCGCATCTAATAGTGTCGGATCCTTCGTTGCACCCACCGCCTCATGCAGCGCCAGCAGCGCGAACCCGGTCGTATACAACTGATCCGACGCCTTATCCCGGTTCGACTGAATCAGCGGCGTCTCTCCCGTCCCGTACGCCTCGTTCGACTGTGGGATCTGAAAGTGCCCGCCGCCCGTCCCGCGCAGCCGCTCCGCAATCGCACCGCATGTATCCTGATCATTGAGCAGATCCGTCGCGATCGTCTTGAGCCAGGTGCGATGCTCTGCCGTATCCTCCACGCGCACCAGCCACGCCAGCGCATGCAGCATCCGCGCGCGTTCGATGTTGTCGCCCCAGCGCCACTGTTTCGGATACGCCGCCATCGTCATCCGAATCGCGGTCCTCGTCTTTTCGAGAAACTCCTTTTCCCCCGTCCGCGCATACGCCCACAGGTTGCACGCCCACAGCGCCGCCTCGAAGTGCGGCGCGTAATTCACCGTCTCTGCGTCATGAAAATGCCTCCACCCATTCTGCTCCAGGGCCGGCACATCCACCCGATCCCCGCGAAATCCCAGCTTCCCCGTTGTCCGAAGATTTGCAAGAAGCGACCGCAGCACGCTCGCGTTCCAACGTTCGTCTTTGAGCGCGCTGCTCGCCGTCAGCGTTGCCAGGATGCAGCGGGCATCATCGTCGCCGTAGTTCGCCACCAGCCAGGCCGGGGAGACATCTCCCCACGCGATATGCCCGAAGGAGGGGTGCTTGGGATCTCCTCGCTCGCCCTTGCAGATGTTCGATTTGAAGTACACCCAGTCCAGCAGATTCCCCGCGGTCTTCGCACTCTGCGCCTTCTTGTTCAGCAGCGAATCCAGCGCGAAGACCATTGCGCTCTCGGTATTGCAGTCCGACCGCAGCACCGCCCGTTGCCCTTGCGTCCCATCCGGCCGAATCGCTGATGAATACCCCTCCAGAATCCCCATCGATCCATCCCCATCAGGATCGTTCTCCGCCGGCATGTCGGTATTCTCAACGCCGTTGAGCAGCAGCTCATGCACCTTCGCCTGGCGGTGGGGGGACAGCAGCAATCGTGACTTGCCGAACCACACCGCCCCGCGATCAAAGCATTCCCGCTCAAACCCCGCCGGCATCTTCTCATCCGGCCCCAGCGCCGGCCGCACCGGCGCTTGATACGTCAGCTCCACTTTCTTCGCGTCCGGCCCCAGCCACCGCAACACGCCCACCCACACTTTTTTCCATTGCGCCACCGGCGCAAACCGCCCCGTCACAAACTCACTCAACCGCGACGTCGACACCAGCGTCCGATCGTTCATCTGAAACAGCAGGGGGGTGGCGTTCTTCGGCAATCCGAAAACCGCTGTGTCGTACCCCGCCACCCGAGCGATTGACAACCAAACCTGCTTCTCATCCGCCACGCTCACCGGCAGGAACTGCAACTGATGCCCGTGCAGAATCCGCAGCTTCTCCACCCCCTCCGCCACGCCGTCGCGAGCCACCACCACCCGCTCCCACCCCGCCTGCTGGAGCTTGACCTCCTTCGTCACCGTTCCTGGAAGCTCCTGCGGAAACTCCACATAAGTTCGCAGCTTCTTCCCCCTCGCTGCCGCCAAAACCTCGGCATTCACATCCGTCCGCCGCTCCGGATACCCCTGCGCCAGGATCAGCAGCGCCTTCCCCTCCTGGGCGCGCTCCACCGCCTCCGCGGGCGCGTCATACCGCGCCACGTCCATCCCCGCCGCCTTCATTGCCTGGAGCAGATCGCTCTCGGGGCGACAAGACAGCGTGAAATCAGCGCCGAAACTCCATGAAGAAAAAAACCAAACGACGAAGAGGTAAACGATCGTTCGCATCACGGCTCAAAGCTCAGCGCCCCAAAATACTGCGGCTGATGAAAATTCAAATACCCGTTGATCGGCGACCAGCTTGCCCAGTGCGGATGCGAGCTCTTATCTGCGCACTTATAAAAATTCGCCCGCCATGGATGCCCGTTGATCGGCAGCACCGGTCCCACGTAAGGCTCAAACACGCTCACCGGCACGCACACGCTCAACCGCCAACGCGTCGGCTCGGCGATCTCCTTGTGGATCGGCGATGCAACGGTGCTGCGAATCCTCACCTGCCTCGCATGCTCCGGCCAAACCGCACAAAATCTCCGCAGCCGATCTCCAACCACCGTCGGATCCTCGATGTACATCAGCAGCATCGTCCCCGCGCAGTTGAACTCGAAGTTGAAATACCCCTTCCCCGCCTTAGGCTGCACGAAAAACTCCACGCAACTGTCCTGACACACCGCCGCCTGGTACTCCGTCTCCACCGCCCGCACGTACTGGTCCTGCACATCGAACTGGAGGTAAAGGTTCCGCTCATCATGCAGCACCCGCGCCTGGGTCACCGGCCGATGCACGCTGCTCGATGAGTGAAAGCAAGAAACGCAAGCCACCTCGGCCGCCGCCCACACCGGATGCGAAGGCTCCGCATCGAGCGGCACCGCCGCCACCGCCCGCCTCACCAAATATTGACTCATTTGCACAGCCATATTCCCAGAAGCTCCCACGAGATAGGAAGGCGAACGATACCAAATTTGTGCAATCGATGCACCTCGCACCATCGCCCCGCAAGTGGGGTCAATAAACGCAGGCCACTCCTGCCCGGACCCCTTTGCTCCAATACCGATCTGAACCTGTTATCTTCACCTCATGCCGGCCCTTTACGACGTCCACACTCACGTCGGCCTCGACGCAGGGTTCTACCTCAAAAACTGGTGGCCCTACGCCTCGACCGCCCTCGACCTGCTCAACCACCTTGACCAAAACCAGATCACCCACGCCGTCTGCTTCCCCTTCACCCTCCCCAGCGCGTTCGATCCCTATGCCTTCGCCCGCACCGGTGAGATCAAGTTGCTGGAAGACCGCATCCCCTTTGATCACGAAAACGCTCTCCTTCGCCACGAGCTCGACCGCGTCGACCAACACCATCGCCTCCTCCAGTTCGCGATGTTCGATCCCTCCCGCCACCCCGATGAGCAGGCACGCCTGATCGAGCCCCTCGTCGGCAAAATCAAGGGACTCAAAGCGCAAACCACGGTGATCCAATCGCCCATCCTCGCGCTCCTCGACACCGGCAAGGCGCTGATGCACCTGGCGCGCAAGCACAACCTTCCCGTGCTCTTCCACACCGCCGTTGCCCCCGCCGACAGTTGGGCGCAAGCTCGTGACTGTCTCACCGTCGCCAAAGCCTACCCAGACATCCGTTTCAATCTCGCCCACTCGCTCCGATTCGACGAAGCGCTGCTCAAAGAAGCCGCCGCACTCCCCAACGTCTGGGTCGACTGCTCCGCCCACTTGGCCCATTGCCAGCTGGCGAGAGAGAATTCCGCCGCGGTCGCCCCCCGCGACCGTCGTCTCCCAGCCGACTACACCCAACCCGCCGACGTCCTCACCCGCATCCACGCCCTCCTCAAAGGCAAATACCTTTGGGGCTCCGACAACCCCTTCATGAGCTGGTGCTCCGACAACCTGCGCATCATCTACACCTACGAGCAGGAAGCCCAAACGCTCCGCGCCTTGCCTACCGACATTCAACAATCCCTGGCGCACACCGCCCCCGAGGCGTGGTTGTTCGGTCTCTAACGCTCAGCGCAAGCCCAAGGCGTCAGCCCTGGGTCCTTCTCCCCATTCCAACGCGCCAGCCTGAACCCCTTGACCCCGTACCCTCTTTACGCCCAGCGCCACCCAGGTGCAAAAAACGCTAAGAAACGCTATCAGATGCAACACGCATCGCGGATCATTATGACCCTCCCCACCCCCTCCCTGATCATCGACCTCGCCATCGCCCAGCGGAACATCGGCCGCTTGGCTGATTACTCGCGCCGGCACAGCATCGGCATCCGACCCCACACCAAGACCCACAAGTCCGTCCGCATGGCAAAGCTCCAACTCGACGCCGGCGCCGTCGGTCTCACCGCCGCCAAGGTCTCCGAAGCTGCGACCATGAGCGAAGCCAGCGACGATCTCCTCATCGCCTACCCCGCCCTCGACCCCTGGCGCACCGAGCGGATCGCGACTCTGGCTAAGACGAAGACCGTCCGCGTCGGCGTGGATTCGACCCTCGCGGTCGATCGCATCGCGTCCGCCGCCCGAGAAGCCGGCGTCACCGTCGGCATCCTCGTCGACCTTGACGTCGGCCTGCACCGCACCGGCGTGCAATCGCCACAGGCAGCCCTCCATCTCGCCCAGCACGTCGCCCGCACCGCCGGTGTACGCCTCGACGGCATCATGTTCTACCCCGGTCACATCAGGCAGCCCCTCGACCAGCAACAACCCCTCCTCGCAGGGATTAGTGCAATGATCGAAGAAACAATCACCCTCTGGCGCAGGCACGGCCTGGAAGCGCAAATCGTCTCCGGCGGCTCCTCCCCCAGCGCTTACCAGTCCCACCACATCAAGCACCTCACCGAGATCCGCCCCGGCACCTACATCTACAACGACATGTCCATGGTCTCCGCCGGTCATGCTTCGCTTGACGAGTGTGCCGCAAAGGTCCGCTGCACCGTCGTCAGCACCGCTGTGCCAGGCAAATTTGTCATCGACGCAGGTTCCAAAACCCTCACCCAGGACCGGCGATCCAAAGATCCCGAAACCGCCGGCTTCGGCCACATCCTCGAGTACCCCCTGGCGAAAATCTCCCGTCTCACCGAGGAGCACGGCGAAGTCGACGCCTCCCAATGCCCCACACGCCCCAACCTGGGTGACACCGTCCACGTCATACCCAATCACATCTGCCCCTGCGTCAACCTCCAAAGCATCCTTTGGATTCATGAAGCCGGTGATTTTCACCCCACCCCAGTAGATGCACGCGGGCAGGTCTGGTAGCGTAAATGGACGAAGGTCCTGTAGCTCAATTGGCCAGAGCAATCGCCTTACACGCGATAGGTTCACGGTTCGAGCCCGTGCAGGACCACTCAACGGGCGAATTCAATTCCAACGTCGGCAGTATGCCTAATGGCTCAGTTCAGCAACGAGGAGTAGATAGAGCCAGCTCCCTCCAGCCAGCCAACGCCGCTCGACCCGCGGCCCAATAACGGTATTGTTAAACACCCGTGACAACTGCGAAGCTCGATCGCGAGTCCACGGACCGCTCTGTTCAAGTGAGGCTGGAAGAATGGCAAGCTACGATCCGGATCCGAAGCTGAAGTTTACGTTTGGCCTGTGGACGGTGGGGAATGTGGGGCGAGATCCTTTCGGCGGTCCGGTGCGCGAAACGATCTCGCCCGTGCAGATCTGCGATATGCTCGGCGAAGTCGGCGCCTATGGCGTGAACTTCCACGACAACGACCTGATTCCTACCGACGCTTCGGAGCAGGAAGCGCAGCAGATCAAGAAGGACTTTAAGCGTGCGCTGAAGGACAACGGCCTGGTCGTGCCGATGGCGACGACGAACCTCTTCACCGAGGCCGTGTTTAAAGACGGCGCCTTCACCAGCAACAACGCTCGCATTCGCGCTTACGCCATCCAGAAGACCATGCGCGCGATGGATCTGGGCGCGGAGTTCGGCGCCAAGACGTACGTCTTCTGGGGCGGACGCGAAGGCGTCGAGAGTGATGCAACCAAGAACCCCGTCGATGCGATCAAGCGCTTCAGGGAAGCGATTAACTTCCTCTGCGAGTACTCCATCAGCCAGAAGTACGGCTACCGCTTCGCCTTCGAAGCGAAGCCCAACGAACCGCGCGGCCACATCTACTTCGCCGTCACCGGAAGCTACCTCGCCCTCATCCCCACGCTCGATCATCCGGAGATGTGCGGCGTCAACCCGGAAGTCGCCCACGAGCACATGGCCGGCCTGAACTTCGTCCACCAGGTTGCCGCGGCGCTGGAGCAGGGAAAGCTCTTCCACATCGACTTAAACGACCAGGAGTTTGGCCGCTACGATCAGGACTTCCGCTTCGGACAGGCGAACCTCAAGCACGCCTTCTTCCTCGTCAAGCTGCTCGAGGATTACAAGTACAACGGCCCGCGCCACTTCGACGCCCACGCCCTGCGCACCAGCGACTATGAAGACGTCAAATCCTTCGCCCGCGGCTGTATGCGCACCTACATGATCCTCAAGGAAAAAGCTGCAAAGTGGAACGTGGACCCGGAAATCCAAGGGTTGCTCAAGCAGATCAACGTTCAAGATCCAATCTCCAAGCTGACACGGAAATTTAGCGAGCAAGCCGCCAGGAAGCTCCTGAACGCGCCGCTCGATCGGGTCGAACTCGCCAAGGCCCCGCTCCCCTACGAAAAGCTGGATCAGCTCACGATGGAAGTCCTCATGGGCGTCCGTTGAGCATCGGGCAGAGACATGCTGGAGGAGTTGAACAACCTGGGGGGCGGACGCGCGGGCGTGGCGGGATGCACGCGTGTGGTAATCAAAGCAACCCATTACCTGCTCGACGCTCACCCATCTCTCTTGCCCATGACGCAGGCGGTTTCCGCCCCTCACGCCCCTCACCACAACTCCATCTGCCTCCGAGCCGAGTTCGGCACACGGAACTGATCCGTCGCCAGCTCCGGCATCTCGCTCATCCCCACCTTGCGCTTGGCCAACTCAAACACCTTCTTCATCTGCTCCGCCCAGATACCCTCGCCGTGCATCCGCGAGCCATACTCGCCGTCGTTCAGCTTCCCACCGCGCAGCTCCATGATCCGATTCAGCACCTTCTTCTTCCGGTCCGGAAAGTGCCGCTCGAGCCACGCCGTGAACAAATCCTTCACCCCATAAGGCAGCCGCAAGGGAACATAACCCGCGCTGATCGCCCCAGCATCGCGCACCGCTTTTAAGATCGCCGGCACCTCATGATCCGTCAGCCCCGGCACCACCGGCGCAACCATGACGCCCACCGGCACGCCCGCCGCCGCCAGCTTCGCAATCGCCTCCAGCCGGCGCCTCGGCGTTGACGCCCGCGGCTCCATCACTCGATGAATTTCCTCATCCAGCGTCGTCACGCTCAGCATCACCACGCACAGTTGCCTCTTCGCCGCCTCGCTCAGGATGTCGATGTCCCGCGTCACCAGCGCGCTCTTCGTGATCATCCCAAACGGATTACCAAACTCCGTCATGACCCCAATGCACCGCCGCGTGATCTCCAGCTTCTTCTCCACCGGCTGATAACAATCCGTCACTCCGCTCACCGAAATCGTCGCCGGCTTCCACTTCTTCGAAGCCAGCTCCTCCGCCAGCAGCTCCGGCGCATCCGCCTTCACCATGATCCGCGTCTCAAAATCCAACCCCGCCGAAAACCCCAGCCATTCATGCGTCGGCCGGGAGTAACAATTGTGTGAAACGACACCGTTGGCGATGAAGTCCTCGGTGCCGGTGGAGATGTCGAACATTTCGCCCGCATTGGAGACTTTTTCAATGGACACCACCGTCAAACGTGCCGTGCTTTTCAATGCAGTTCCTTCAATGCTGCACTTGCGGCGAATTGCCGGCTCGAACGTCTGAAAGAACCGGACGTGCTCGCGCAAGCCGCCTCGCACGCGGAGGACCTGCATCGATTTGGCCGCATTCCGCTCCACGTGCTCGACCACATGATCAAACTGATTTTCAGTCAGCGCCACCTGCAATCGGCTAATGATCTCCCTGTCGGTGTTGCTGATGCGCAAGATACCTCGGCTGTAACTCCCTTCCGCGTCGAAGATCCCGGCGATGAAGCCGCGCTTCCACGATGCCGCGGGCAAATCCGGCCATCCGACAAGATCTGCGATCTGGTCCACCATTGCTTTAGCGTGTGTCCGGATGCCGCGCATTGCGCGGCGGTCTACCGTCTGCTGCGCGAACGTGAAGCTTCGTGTCGCAATGCTCTGTTCGGCCAGATATTCCTCTGCGCGATTCAACGCTTCATCATCTGCAAGCGCGAGGCGGAAATGATGCTGATTATCAACCGTTCTTCCCGCTCGGGTGCCATAGCTGTATCGCCCGATCAAACCGTCTCCTTTGATCAATCCACACAAGTATCCGCGCCGATATTCGACATCGCGTTCCGACGGTGATGCAATGCTGCCCACGCCAAGCAGCTTGTTGTTCAGTGTCAGGTGCGGGCGCTGACGACGCTCATCAGGTGCGACATACTTCCAACCGCGGTCGGTCAGGAAACGATGGTTGGGGCCCGCGATCAAAGTTGTTCCGTCCTCCAGTGTCACCCGCCATGCCGAGGAGCGAGTTCGCCAATGTGCTAGAACCGTGGTCTTCACATACCTGCGGTACCACCCGCTGCGCCTGGTTCCGTAAATCTCGTCCCCCGGACGCACGTCGCGAAGCGCCTTCGTCGCAGTATCTGCCATCAGAATGCGCGTATCGCCATCAAGGCAGTAGATACACCCATGCTCGCATCCTCGGTAAGGATTAATCGACCACTCAAATCCCACGTCCGGCGAATCGTTGTGCGCGATGATCTGCCGGGTCGAGTCCTTCAGGTAAACCGTCTGCACCGCGCCATCCGCCGGCGTGCACTCCCCATCCGGATCCACCACCACATCGATCTTCTCAAATCGATTGGTTGGATTCTCCGCCGCCCCCCTCCCATGAATCGGCAACGACAACGACATCACCCGCCATTCTACGCCGTTCCACCCGCGCCCACACATCCTCCTAACAAGACTTGTTCGCCCTCAAATAAATCGCGCCGCTCGGCAGGTGATCTCAGGAAATCACGCTTCCTCCGCAACGGCGTCTGTTTTGCAAAAGTGCTCGCCCGCCCCCGGAGAAACCCCATGCGACGCCTGCTCATCCTGCTGACCCTGCCGCTGACGCTGTCCTGTCAGCTGCCGCGCAACGCCAGTCCGGCACCCCTGAAGCCCATCATGTCAGTCAATCCGGCGCAGCCTGACCGGCCCGACCTGCAACAACAGTTGCGAAAATCTTAGAAAGAACCAAGTGAGGCCTCCTATGCAACAACCCGAACACCAATTATCCGAGAGGCGCACGCAATCAAAACAGCATCAGGCGCCTGAGTCTGAAGGCGATCAGACCCAGCCCGACATGAATCGTCCCACGCCTGAAACCCCTGATCAGTCCCAAAACCAGCGCGAGCGCTACGCCGGCAACGACATCGATATGGAAGACGCTAATCCCACCTGACCATCGTCGCGCCGACGCGCACGGTGCGCGTCGGCGAGAGCGATCGTCTTGAACCTTCTTGAAGGAGTTTCCCATGCCCGCACTCGATTCCATGCAGGATCTGATGATCACCATGCTCAAGGACCTTCACGACGCCGAGAGCACCATGCTCGGCGCGGCCCCGCAGCTCGCCGAAGCCTGTTCCTCTCCCGAGCTTCAGGAGATGCTCGTCAAGCACGCGGAGATGACCCAGAACCAGGTGCAGCGCCTCGAGCGCGCCCTCGCCAAGTACGGCGAGCAACCCTCCGGCGGCCAATCCCGCGTCGCGCTCGCGCTCGTGAGCGAAGCGACCCAAATCGCCAGGATGCCCGGCGAGCCGGATGTGAAAGATGCCGCCCTCGTCGCCTGCCAGCAAAAAATCGAGCACGACGAAATCGCCGCCTACGGCACCGCCGTCACCTTCGCCAAACTCCTCGGCGACCAGGAAGCCGCACGCCTCCTCGCCCAGACGCTTGATGAAGAAGAGAAAATGGACAAACAGCTCACCCAAATCGCCGAACGCAAAATCAACCCCGACGCCGAAGCCGCCGCCCCATCCGCCTAAGGACCACCGGTTCCACCCTCTTCCCCCTCTCCTGCAATCCGAGAGCGGGAAGAGGCTCTTCTTTCTTCGTCTTTGCCCTCTTTCCCTCTCCCGGTACGCCGGGAGAGGGCAGGGTGAGGGCGCTCCCTGAACAACCACCAACTCAATCTTCGCCGGCACCTTGCCAATCCCGCCGCCTATGCTCATCCCGTGCTCCCCTCAAACCCCTCCTTCGCCATCGTCGGCTCCGGAGCGATCGGCTCCTACTACGGCGGCCGGCTCGCCCAATCCGGCCTCCCCGTCCACTTCCTCCTCCGCTCCGATTACGACCACGTTCGCGCTCACGGTCTGAAGATCACTTCCATCGCCGGCGACTTCCACCTCGCCCCCTCGCATCTCAACATCTACCGCTCCACCGCGGACATGCCCAAGGTCGACATCGTCCTGGTCACACTCAAATCCACCGACAACCCCGCCCTCGCTGATCTCATCCCTCCCCTCCTCCACGAGTCCACCGCCATCATCACCCTCCAGAACGGTCTGGGAAACGAAGACCATCTCGCCTCTCTCTTCGGCGCCCACCGCATCATCGGCGGCGTAGCCTTCACCTGCATCAACCGCCTCTCCCCCGGCGTCATCTCCCACACGGACCACGGTCACATCCACCTGTCCGACTGGTACTTAGCCCCTCGTGAACACACTGGGGGTGCCCGCTCCGCGGCCTCTCCAACTCCGAATCAACAAGACCCCTCCCGCGCCATCCTCCTCGCCCACCTCTTCACCCAATCCAGAATCCCCACCACCCCCGTCGACAACATCCTCTTCACCCGCTGGTCCAAGCTCACCTGGAACATCCCCTTCAACGGCCTCACCACCATTCTCGACGTCCCCACCGATCAACTCATCGCCACCCCAGAAGCAATCCACCTCATCGAGCAGATCATCCAGGAGATCATCCAAACCGCCGCCGCCACCGGCATCCACCTGCCGCCCGACATCGCCGCCCGCCAGATCCGCCTCACCCAATCCATGGGCCCTTACCTCACCAGCACCCAACTCGACCGCCGTCACCGCAGACCTCTGGAACTGGAAAGCCTCTTCCTCAAACCCCTTGCCGTCGCCCGCCTCCACGAGATCCCCGTCCCTCGCCTCCAGATGCTCAGCTATTTATTGGAATCAATTAATAACGCTACCAGTAAAAGAACATCCTAAACTACGCCGCGTAAGCCTCTTGTGCTCAATTTGCCCATCCCATTTCACGGGCTATATTGAGATGAGAAGCGGATGAATCGCCTCTGTCCGGAGGGCATGTCGTACCGGACTCTCAGACGCTTTCTTTCCAACCTCACCGTTCATTTTGCCGGCTGATCGTTGGAAGGCTGTTTTCGGAGGGCTCTTTCTGTGCTGTCCCCCCGTCGCTTTGCACAACTTGGCGCTTCGGCTGCAATCCTCCTGATTATCGCCGCTATGGCGACGATCCTCGTGGGCTCCGTCTTCAACCGGCGCCCGCTCGCCTTCGCTGAGCCCGGTAACCCCGCCCCCGCTTTCAAGCTCCGCGACATCGACGGCCGCGCCCTCACCACCGATGATCTCCGCGGCACGGTCACTGTCCTCTACTTCACCTCCACCCACTGCCCCGATTCCGCCGCCTACCATCCGCGGGTGCATGCGTTAGCTCATCGCTACCGCAACGACACGCGCGTCAAGTTCTTCGCCGTCAATGTCGATCCCACGCCGGACCCGTTGACCATTCGCGTCGATGCCAAGATCGTCGGCCGGTCCTTCCCCACCCTCGTCGACGACAAGGCTCAAGTCGCCGCCGCTTACTCCATCAAGAAGACGCCCGAAATCGCTGTCATTGGCCCCAACGGCACCCTGCGCTACCGCGGTCCCTTCGACGACAGCGCCATCGAATCGCAAGTCCATCAGCGCTACGTCGCCGACACCATCGCTCGTCTCGTCAACAACCCGGAGCTGGTCTTCGCGAACGCCATCGTCACGCGATAACCATCCCATTGCAGGGCATGGACGCAATTCAATCTTACCGCTTCCGGTTTCGGTCTCGCCCCTTCCACCTTATCATGTCCGCCCATGCACGTCGTCATTTACGAAGGCCGTGCCTGGCCCACCTTCGCGCCCCTCTGCCTCAACCGCCCGGTGTTCATGCTCTCCACCGGCATGGCGACGCTTTTCGACAAGCAGATCCGCTACCTCAACGCCAGCCGAATCACCCTCTGGGTGCGCCCCGAGCTCGTCGACTTCTGCCGCACCCGCGTCATCCCGCAGCTCAAGATTCCCGCCGCCGTCAACGTCCCGCTTGATGACCAACCCGCGCTGCTCGTCTCCGGCCGCACACTCCTCTTCCGCCCCTTCACGCCGCCACAGATTGAATGCGTTGCACTGGACGAAGATCTCATCCGCCTCGCCCACGCCAAGCGCCCGGGCCTCTCTCACGAAGACGTGATGAACCGGACCGATCGCTGGCTCGAGCTCATGAACCTCGAGCAGGTCGAACCCGAAGCGCGCCTCGCGCTCTCGCTGGCCGATCTCCTCGCCTGGAACGAAGAATCCCTGATTGAAGATTCCATCCACCTCCTCAAGGGCGCCAAGAAGCCGCCGATGGCTGGCCCCTTCAACATGATCTACGAGGAAGACATCTGGATCGGCGACGACGCCCAGATCCAGCCCGGCGTCCTGCTCGACGCCTCCCGCGGACCCATCGTCGTCGGCCAGGGCGCCAAGATCGGCGCGAACAGTGTCATCGAAGGCCCGTGCTACATCGGCCCCTATGCCCAGGTCCGCGCCCTCAGCTACATCAAAGACGCCTGCACCATCGGCCGACTATGCAAAGTCGGTGGTGAGCTCGATAACACCATCATGCTCGGACACTCCAACAAAGCCCATGACGGCTTCGTCGGCCATTCCTACATCGGCAAGTGGGTCAACATGGGCGCGGGCACAACCACCGCAAACCTCAAGAGCACCTACGGCACCGTCACCCTCAAAATCGGCCAAAAAGAAATCCCCACCGATCGCCAATTTCTTGGCGCTCTAGTCGGGGATCACACCAAAACCGCCGTCAACACCCGCATCATGCCCGGCACCTACTTAGGCTTCTGCACCACCCTCGCCGGCTCCGCCATCGCCCCGCGCTTCCTCCCCAGCTTCACCTTCTGGTCCGACAAGGGACAAGAAGCCATGAACATTGAAGTTGCCAAGCGAACCATGAAAGCCGTCTACAGTCGAAGAGACATCCGCTGGACCGAAGCCGACGACAAGATGGTCGCACAAGTCCAGAAGACCGCGCCTGAACTTGAGACATGATCTCGCCTCCGAAATTTGCTTGGAATTGCTGCCCTCAAAGGCTACTCTAGAGCCTGCCATCAACAGATGGTTCCTCTCAGAAGGGTGGTTTTTATGCGGCAGAAGATCATTTGCGGGCTGTTCATCTCCACGATTCTCTGTGCGTCCAACGTCTTCGCGCAAGTAATCTGGCGCACCGCAACACACGAGATCCAAACCACAACTCGCCGCGAACTCACGTCCTACGCGATCTCTCAGGGCTACACTCAGCCCGACGATACCGTGAGCACCAACACCGGCCCCAGCACCATCCCCTGGAGCTACACCACCGGCATTGCAATCAACCAGCACGTCACCTCGTTCAACCACTCCACCTTCCTCGACACGATCACGGTCACCAAAGAGTACACCGCGGGCGATGGCCCCTTCGGAAACATCTACATTTACCGCCGCTTCGGGCATGACTACTTCACCGTCAACTTCCAGGTGACCTCGCCCGTCAAATTCACGTACACGCCCACAGATACCTTCTGGGGCGTCAACAGCGCGCTCACGGGTTCCAACGGCCAGAACTTCACCCTCTACTCCACCTACCCGGGCGCAACCGGTACCCTTCAACCCGGCCTCTTCACCCTCACCAGCAACGTCACCAGCAGCGGCGACATCACCCGCGGCCAAGCCTACACCTTCTCCGTTGCCCTCCCCGAACCAGCGGCAATCGGCGCGCTGGCGCTTGCCACCCTACTGCTCGGCCGCCGTCGTCGCGCCATGGGAACCTAGCATGTCACCTTGCTCACCTTCGGCGCAGCCATGATGCTCCGCCGCAAACGCCCGATACTCAAGTGAGCCACGGCAAGACTTCGCGTGCCGATTGCGCCGCTCATCAATGGATCATGAGGAGCCGGATGAGCACCCGCATGTAGCCCGTCATTTGGCCCAGGAGGATGAGGAAGAAAATAGCGGCGGTGAAGGCGACCGCCGCAACATTGGCCGCCCTGCTGCCGCCAACGTAATAGCGCATCCAGTTATAGCCTCGCCTCAAGAAGCTCTTGCGGCGAGCGGATGAAGCGGCCTGGTAAACGAGCCGCCGCGCTGATGACGTCATGGTCGCGCCGGGCCTCACCGGAGTGGGAGGAACGATACGTCGCGTCGCGGGTTGAGACATCGTCGGTGGCCCTGAAAGACGTGATCCGCCGGACACTCTAACTCCGCGGACACCTCCATTCAATTTGAAGTACCGGAAATCATCCCCCGCGGGTCTCTGCATTTAGCCCCCGGTGAATACACCGCGGGTGCCCGCTCCCCCCGTCGTCTAGAACCAAGTTTGCACCACCCCCGCCCACAGTCCACGTTCCCTGCTGCCTCTTGCCTCTTACCTTCCCCTACCCCATCTCCGGCGGCCGGATCGTCCGCGGATCGATCGGCAGGCTCTTCGTATTGAGATCCGTCCACATCGCCGCCTCGCCGTTCAGCGGGCTTTGAATATTGTACGATTGGTACGCGATCATCTCCCCGATGCGCACGACCAGGTCCACCAGCCGCTCGCCGGCAGTCCAGTGGTCGCCGACGCAGATCGTCGCGGGATCGATATTGGGATGATAGATCGGCGTCAGCATCCGGCATTTCGGCCCCACGCGCGGATACTCGCTTACCAGTTGCACTTCCACCCGGTGCTTCTCGCGCGGAACCGGGTCCTTCACCTTCGGGACCTTCTCCAGCCCGCGAACCGTGTACTCCAGCACGTACGTCTCCGGCGGATCGCCCACCGTCGATTCAACCCGGATGTGCGGCCATTTGCTGAATGCACGGCGCATCTGCTCGTGATCGCTTTTCAGCCGCCGCAGACGCATCGGCGTCATCCCAGGCGCAACCGGCGCGGCCGCCTTAGGCGCGGGAATGATGAGCTGCTTGCCGCACTTCTTGCAGCGCACGTTGCGGTTGGCGGCGTTGTCGGGAACGCTGAAACGTTCGCCGCAGCCTGTGCAGGAAAAGTCGATCATCGGCCCACCCACGCAAAGGGGCGAATGCCCAGCCACCAGAACTTGGAAAATTCAATGCCCACGATCAGCCCGATGAAGCACATCGCGCAGCACGTCGCCAGCAGCGGCCAGCGCCGCAGCCGCTTGTGCACCGCGACTATGAGCGTCGCCAGCCCCAGCACTGCTGAAGGCACCCCAAACGCCAGCGCGCCTGCCACCAGCGAAACCACGCTCGCCCCCAGCAGCAGAAATTCCCACGGGAACGGATCCACCAGCTCACGCTCATCCACCTGCTTCACCGGCACACTCTCCGGTGACGCCAGCACGTTCACGTTGCCACACCCATATGCAGCGCAACCTTTGTTCTCCGCCCAGCATTCTTCATGGAACGTAAGGTGGCATTCCGAGCACGTCGTCATCTGCTCGCCAGTATCGATTCGGCTCTGGCAGATGGCGCACATCACCAGCTTCGGCTCAGAACGCAGCGACAATGACGGTTTCTCCGGAGCAACCGCTGCTGCCGAGACAGCAACCGCCGCAACCGATTCCGCTTTTGCTTCAACAGGCGCCGGCTCCGGTTGAACAATCTCCTCAACAATTTCTTCAACAACAACCGGCGCCGCCGCAACCTCAACTGTCGCAACCGCCGCTTCAACAACTGGAATCGGCGCCGCAACTGGCTCCGGCGCGGCGACAACCGCCGCGGAATGAATGTGCGCTTCGTCCGCCGCCGCCGCGGCAAGCGCCGCCTCCAGACGCGATTCAACCAGCGATTCCTGCGATTCCAGCGACTCCACAAAAACCGCCGGCTTCTCGTCTGCTAACGGTGCAGCCGGCGCAGGCGCCGCTTCCATCACCGTCGATTCCACCGCAGCCGGCGCAGGTGCCGGAGCAGGATTGGAAACAGCCACTGGCGAGTCGGGGCGGGGTTGTGGCGTGGGAGGGGGTTTGCGTACGGGCGCGGGCGCCGGAGCGGCGGGGCGGACCGGGGGCGCGGCGGGACGCGCCGGCGGCGCGGCGGCGGGTGCCGTCGGGGGCGCGGGGGATGCGGGGCGAGTAATGGGCGCGGGCGCGGCGGAGCGCGCCGTGATTGTCGCTATGCGCGGAGGTGCTGTGGCTACAGCGGTGTTGCCGTTGATGTCCGGTGGCGAAGTCCTGGCCGGGGCGGGCTTTGCAGGCATGGCGGGCGCCGGGCGTTGAACCGGACGAGCGGCTGCGCCGTTGCCGTTGGTTTGTGCGGGTCTGGCCGGGGCGGGCGGCTCCATCAGGATGCTGGCGCCGCAGCCGCACTCGATCGATTCTCGTTCGCCCGGGAGGGTGGCGTTGGGCGCGCGCCAGGGGAAGGCGACGGGCCTAACACCTTTGGGCAGCGCGTCTTCGGCCTGGAAGCGCATTTTGACGCTGCCCCCGACCTGAATCACGTCCCCGTCAGAGAGCAATCTGCGCCCTTGCACAGGGATGCCGTTGACGTGCGTGCGCCCCGCTTTGGTGACGTTGGCGACAAAGTACCCGTTATTGCCGACGCCGATCCAGGCGTGAACATGGGCAACGGAGTTGTCGGCGACCATGACGGCATTGGCGGGGCATGAGCCGATGAGCAGCGGCCATTCGAAGGTGCCGCCTCGGTGTTCGGAGCCGTCTTGGATGATTAGGGTGGGCATGTTGGGGGTTTGGTGATGTTGCGATTTGGTCCCGCGGCGGAGCCGCTGGGCTCTGGCACTTCGAGAGGTTTAGGGACCGCTCAAGTGGCGGGCTGTTTCTCCTGGAAGAGGAAAGCGGTGGCGCCGATCTGGATTCGGTCGCCGTGACGGAGGCGGATGCGCATGACGGGTTTTCCGTTGACGAAGGTTGCGCCACCCAGGGGAAGATCTTCGACTTCGAACCCTCCGCCGACGAGGTGAATCGCGGCGTGACGTCGACCGACCTGGGCATCCTTGAAGAGGTAGATCTGGTTGTTGGGGGATGACCCGATGTAGGTCGGGTTGCGGTAGAGGACGAACTGCTTCCCGGCGATGACGCCCTGGACGACGCGGAGCCAGCCGGCCTTGGCGACGTTTTCGATGAGACCGGAAGCGGCGCCGGCGACGACGCCGATGGCGACGAGGCCGATCAATCGGCTGAGGTGTTCGTTGTGGGGGAGCAGGCCGACGATCGCGCCACCGATGATGCCGCCCACAAGTCCACCGGCGGTACCGATCCCGAGCTTCTTGAAGTTGCGCAGGACGACGCCGGGGGCGAGGGTGAGGGTTGCGCCGAGAACGCCCCAGGTGACGATGCTGGCGAAGACGATGCGTGCGCTGCGGATGTGATCGTCGGTTCCGGCGAGGGCGTGATAGAGGCGATCAGCGAAGAGCGAAACGATCACACCGCCGACCAGACCCAGCGTGGCGCCGAGTGAGCCGTGGATGATCATGGCAGGCACGTTCCGATCGACGACGGCTTCGGCCATGCTGAGGAAGGTGCCGATGATTAAGCCGGCGACGCCGTAAGAGAGGACATTGATGATGAATTCTTTCCAGACGTCGCGTCCGCGGATGGCTTCAAGGCGCTGGGTTTTCTCCTGCTCGGTCAGGGTGGCGTCGCTGGAAATGACGAAGTAGGGGTTGTCCTGGCCTGAGCGCATGATTTCCTTGAGCGCCAGGTTCGTTTCCAGAGGAGTGAGTTTTCCGACGTTGGCGGCGTCGTTGATCTCGCGGATCTGCGAGGTGAGCTCGCGCGCTTCGACGTAGGGGCTGGGGCGGAGGTGAAGCAGCTCGCCGCATCCCCAGGCGAGCAGTCCGCCGATCAGACCGAAGACGGACATGTAGAAGGTGGTGTTGTACCAGATGCTGGGTTTGGCCGGGACCTCGTCTTCCGGCGGGACATCGGTGATCTGCGCGTACTGGCGGTTGCGCTCTATTGCATCCTGCTGGCGGAGCTTCTGCTCCACCTGGCGGGTGCTGAGGTCATCCCAGTCGATGGTGATCTTGTCGGGCATCGCTACCGCACCTTCGGGAAAAGAGCGCCGTATTCGGGAGCAACGAACTTTGCCGGTCCCTTGGGCGTTTCGGGCTGCACCGGCGCGGCATCCTTGGAATCCGTCTGGTCGGTGTGCTGTTGCTGATTGCTCCTGGGGAACGAGAAGAGATCGCCGCGAAGGACGGGCATGACGGCATTCATGAGGATGGGCCAGCCAATCGAGAGCATGGCGCACAGCGCGAGCCCGGCAAGGAGCCATTTCTGGCGCTGCTCGAGGGTTTGGATGCGAGCGGTGAGCTCCATCATGGTTCCCGGGGGCGCCGCCCCCGCGGTCATCTGGGTGGACATCGCGGTGGGAACGTCTTCGGCGAGCACGTCCTCCTGAACCATAAAGTCTTCGGGGATCAAGTCTCCGGCGCGCCAGACGAAGAGGCCTTCCTGGTTCTGCTTCGGGTCATAGACAAAAGCGGTATGCCAGGGGAGGTTGAAGAAGTTTTTATGGATGAAGACATCCATGTCGGAGAGGAAGATGCCGTAGCCCGGGTGCGTGTGATACCAGCCGAGGATTCGCTTGTCGGGATGATCGGCATCGAGCACGTCCTGGATGTGGGTCCAGGTTTCGGCGGTGAAGGTGACCTGGGCGGACTTGCCGGCCGCATAGTTGCCGCGGATGCAGCCCTCGATGTGGACGAAGGGCTTGTTGTCGAGATCGCGGTAGACGTTTCCGATTAAGACGCCGCAGACTTCGACTTCGCTGGTTTCACGTCCGTGCGCGTGAATTTCGTTGAGCACGGAGCGCTTCACGACGAGGTTGGAGCCGTTGCCGCGGCGGCGCGCGGGGAGCTCGCGCTGGGGCCAATCTTCGGCGTTGCCAATTGCGCCGATGTCATAGTCCACAGGGGATGTCAGTTGCGCACTCATGCCCACTCCAGTTGCTGATCATTGATCAGCGGTCCGAGGACTTTACTAGCGTCTCCGGCGATTTCGAAGCCGATGGATCGGTCGGCGGCCCTGGCGGTGATGATGTCGAAAGCTGGCACACCGATCGCGGCAAGGGGAAGGTCGAGGAAGGATTCGTCGCCACGAATTTTGAAGAAGGTACTGACATCGCGGGCAGCGCCGCAATCGGGGCAAACGCCTTGGGCGGTGGATACTTTGCCAAGCGAGGCGAAGAGCGTCTGGCTCTTGCCGCAGGCGGTGCAGGTGAGTTTTTCGAGGACGTCGCGAGCGAGCTCAAGTTCGGCCTTGTCGCCGAGGAGGGTGCGGGCGCGCTTCAGCAACTCGCGTGCGGTGATGGCGTCGACGCCTTCATCGAGGGCGATGATCTCGGAGAGCGTGTCGTGGCTGTAGCAGTCTGCTTTCCGCTGGTACTCGACGTTGTAAGCTTCTGTGGTCAGTCCATTGAACACAAAGCCGCGGCCGGCGATGGATTCCATGCCGTGGAGGATCTTGACCGCTTCCTGGCACTGGATGCCGGCGATGATGGAACTGACGGTAGGGGTGGTGGGCGTTGCGCCTCCCTGCATCTGGCTGCGGGTGAGCAGGTTGCACGAGCGCCGCATCGCGAGCAGCTTGAAGTCCATCTCGGACATCGTGCACTCGTAACAGGGGCCGTCCGTCTGCGGGATGAAGACGCGGGCAACGCCCTGAAGCTGTTCGATCGCGCCGTCGATCCAGGGGCGGTTGACTTTCCAGCAGGCGCGGTTGATGGCGAGGCGCGCTTCGCGGTTGTCCAAGCCGCCGATGACAAGGTCCGCCCAACGGAAGACACCGAGGCCGAGGTCGTAGACGACATTGCCGTCGAAGTGGTGGGCTTTGATTTCCGGGTAGATCTCAGCGGCGGCGCGGGCGGCGGTTTGGCTCTTTGGTTGGCCGTTGTCGCTGGCGCGGTAGAGGATGGAGCGTGAGAGGTTGGAATTCTCGATGCGGTCCATGTCGGCGATGAAGATGTTGCCGACACCGAGCAGCGCGAGGTTCTTGACGATCTCGTTGCCGAGTGCGCCGGCGCCGATGACGAGCACGCGTGCGGCGGAGAGTCGCTTCTGGTCCCACCAGGAGATCAGGCTAAAGCGGTGGAAGCGATCTTCGTCCTGGGGGACGATGCGCAGCGGCTCATTGGATTGAGGCGACTGAGGCGCAGGCGCGAGGATGGACTGCTCTTTGAACATGAACGCACTTTAAAGACGATCGGACGCTTACCCGGCGGTGATCTCTGGCTGAAGACGAAGGACGTCGCCCTCCTTGACGCCCACTTCGGCGAGAGTCTGCTCGTCCAATAATTGTTTGCCTGACGCGCGGTGGTGAAGTTTATAGGAAAGCGGCTGTCCGTCGGGCGCGTATTGCGGAAAACTCATCTTCTCGAGTAGGACGACGAGCAGCCTCTTCACTGGCGCATCATCCGGCATCTGCACTTCTTGCCTTTTTGTACCGGTGACGTCCCAAACTTGTACTGCTACCATTCCCATCGCGTGTCCATTAATAGAGGTCTCTGGCGAGAGACAAGAGCCGATGTCAATCTGCCGCAGTTGGTGAAGCGGGCAAATCAACGCCTATAGGATCGTTAATATACGCCCCGTGCTGCAACTCGGCCAAGGCAAATAAGTTATCGTGACCCTCAGCAGAGGTTAAGATAGAAAATATCAAACTGGGAAACGGGCGGCGCGGGTTATGCAACGTCCGGTCCACGTTACGGAGTCACGTCGGCCGAATTCCGGCTTGCGAACTGTGCTTGCAAGTCGTAATTGTATTAAGCTCAAATTAAAGTTCAGCCTGATTTTGGCCAGTGGGTGTCAATGCTTGCGCGACGTAATCAATTGGGAGAGCATCAGATATCGGCACGTCCTTCACCGGCGGCAGATCGCCGGGGCGACTCGCTCATCGAGATCGCGTGGAGGCACCGGCGGACGATTGCGATTACGACAGGCATCTGCTTGTTGCTCGCAATTGCGTTCCTGCTGGTGGTGACGCCGCAGTACACGGCAACGGCAAAGTTGTACGTGCAGCGCCACGCGCCGGGTATTATTGGAAATACTGCGCCTATCGGTGGGGATGACAATGGCGCGTTCCTCTTTACTCAACGTGAGATCCTTCGCTCGACGCCGGTGCTGGCGATCGCCATGGCGGAAGTGGGGGACCTGAAGACGTTCTCCGGGCAGCGCAACCGCTTCGCATCCCTGCGCAACGGGCTGGGTGTGGACATTGGGAAGAAGGACGAGCTGATTTCCGTCTCTTATGACTCCAAGTACCCGGTGGATGCCGAGAAGATCGTCAGCGCGGTTGTGAAGGGATACGTTGAGTTCCAGACAAAGCAGAAGCGCACGACAGCGGGGGAAGCGCTGCAGGTCCTGACGCAGCAGATGACCAAGCGCGAGGCGGAGCTGGATGAGCGCCTGAAAGCGCTGCAAAACTACCGAAAAAATCAGGGCCTTTTGAGCGCCGACTCGGACCGCACCAACGTGATGCTCGAGCGGCTGAAGAGCCTGAGCGATGAGCTGAACAAGGCGCGGGTTGAGACGCTCAATGCCAAGGCGCAGCACAATGAGATCGCGCAGACGATCTTGAAAGACCCGGAAAAAGCGCAGAAGGTCCAGGAGCAGGTTGGCGCCGGCGGCGCTGTGGTTGCGACGGGCAATGACGAGCAGCTGGTTCGCGCGGATCTGTTCCGATACGAGACGCAGCTTTCGGACGCGAAGCGGCAATATGGTTCGCGCCATCCGACGGTGCTGCTCCTCCAGGGTCGCGTGGATCAGCTCCAGGTTTCGTATGCGGCTTCGGTCGAGCGGAAATACGAGCTGGCCAAGGCGCGTGAAGCGGACATCCAGAAGCTGATGGACGAGCAGCAGAAGCTGGCGCTGGAAGATGCGAACAAGGCGGCGGAATACACGAAGCTTCAATCGGACGTGCAGCGCCTGCAAAAGTCCATCGACGTGCTGGACACGCAGGTGAAGCAGGTGAACGTGGCGGAGGACGGCGGGATCCCGACGATCCAGGTGCTGGAGACGGCGCGTGCCGACGAGCAGCCGAGCTTCCCGAGCAAGAGCAAGACGCTGGCGCTGGCGATGGTGGTGGGGCTGCTGAGCGGCTTCGGACTGGCTGTGGTTCGCGATCGAAACGATCATCCGCTGTCGAGCGCTCGGCAGATTCGCGAAGCGCTGGGGACACGCGTGATCGGGCTTGTGCCGCGGATGACCGTGGCCGGCCGGATGCTGGAGATCGATCCAAGCAGCGACGTGGCGGAGGCTTGCCGCGCTCTGTACCTCACAATTTTTGACAACGTTCCGTCTTCGCACTGCAAGACGATCATGCTGACGTCGCCCTCGCGCGGCGACGGCAAGAGCACGGTGGCGGTGAACCTTGCGGTGGCGATGGCGCAGCAGGGGAAGCGCGTGCTGCTGGTGGATTGCGACTTCCGGTCGCCTTCGGTGGCGCGGGTGTTCGACCTGCGGGGCCGCGCGGGCATTGGAAATATTCTTTCGGCGCAGGAGCTGGCCGAGGGCGCCATCCACGACAGTGGTGTCGAAGGGCTGGACATTTTGCCCGCCGGTAACGTGGTGGGGAATCCTCATGATCTTTTAAACAGCGAACGTTTTAATGCGGTTCTGGATCATCTGATCGACGTGTACGACCACGTGGTGTTGGATGCGCCGCCGACGGTTGCGGTGGACGATGCGCGGATCGTGGCGGCGTCGTGCGACGTGACGCTGCTGGTGCTGCGAGCGGGCCGGGCGAATCGCCGATTGGGCGAAACGGCCCGGGAAGGCCTTGCTGCGGTGGGCGCAAACATCGTTGGCATCGTTGTGAACGACGTTCAGCCGCACAACTACGCACAGTACGACGGTGTCTATGAGGACGGCGGGGTTCGCCGTCGCAGCGGTAAGACCGATGCGGCGACTGCGGTCAATGGAGACTTTGAGGTGCAGCTCCGGTCGGTGCTGGCGCGGCGTCCGGGGACCCCGGAACGTTCGGCCGAACATAAGCCGGTTGTGCATCCGGTCCGCCGTTTGAATGGCGGGCCGTTGGAAGACGAGGAGTAAAGCTTCACACATATCTGTGTTTGTGGGTGAAGTGAAAATGCACCTGTGACCGAGGGGTCACAGGAACTGAAGCGGACGAGGCCGGCGTGGGTGCCGGTGTCGTCCGTGGATGGATGGGAAGAAAATGCCTGGCCTTGATCCCATTTTAGCCGTGAGACGGCGCGTCTACGCATTTCGCGAGACGAGCCGGCACATCCCCAGCGCTGCTCTGCAGGGCGATCAATCGTCCTCTGCGCGTTGGGCACGGCCTGCACGGAAGCTCTAGAGATTGGCCTGGAAGGATTGCAGATGTATCGCCGTTTAGGAGGCAGGGAAGTGGTCATGGAGAAAGTGCTTTACCGCCCGCAGCGGGCGCCGATGGCGTCCCGTCTGCGCTCGTTGCGAGATGTTTATCAACGGGCGCAGTTTGATGCGGTGCTGCATCACGAGCGCAATCGCGCCGATCGCGACGAGACGGAATTCTCGTTGGTGCTGATCAAGATGCGCAACGCAGACTGGCGGACGTGCTGCCGCTTTGCTCGAGCGTTGCTTCGCCGCGCGCGGAGCACAGATGAATTGGGGTGGTACGGCCACGGATGCCTGTGCGTGCTGCTGCCGAGCACGTCGTCCCCGGGGGCGCGTTGCTTCGAAGCGAGCGTGCGCCGGCTTGCGGAAGCGCAGGAAGTCCCGGTCATCTTGAAGGTGTACACGTATCCTTCACAGTGGTTCCTGGACAGCGATGCCAAGCCTTATGCAGGTCCGCGGCTGCATCGCGGGCATTCCAATGGGAACGGACATAACGGCAACGGACACAACGGAAACGGCCATAATGGTAATGGTCATAACGGTAATGGTCATGCCGCTCACAACGGGAATGGTCACAACGGGAACGGTTTGAGCTTGACGGCGCATCGCCCGAGCACCAATGGCAACGGCCATGGTCGGGCGCTGACGGCGCAGCCGCTGAGCCAGCAGGATCTGATGCCGTTCGTGCTTTCGGGTCTGATGGAAGGACTTGAAGCGGAAGCGGTGGGGCTGGAGGCGATCGAGTCGATGCTGGCTCGCCCGCTGCCGCTGTGGAAGCGCGCGATCGATATTGCCGTTGCTTCGATGACGCTGCTGGCGTTGTCGCCGGTGCTTCTGTTGATCGCAATCGGGATCAAGTTGAGCAGCCCGGGGCCGGTGTTCTTTGGTCAGTGGCGCGCGGGACTGGGTGGGCGTCCGTTCTGGATCTTCAAGTTCCGCACGATGTGCACCGACGCGGAGGCCCTCAAGGCGAAGCTTCGCAAGCACAGCGAGCAGGATGGGCCGGCGTTCAAGATGAAGCATGACCCGCGGATCACGCGGATCGGCCGGATTCTCCGGACGACAAGCCTGGATGAATTGCCGCAGCTTTGGAACGTGGTGAAGGGGGATATGTCGCTGGTTGGTCCGCGTCCGCTGCCCTTGGACGAATCGGCCGCATGCAAGCAGTGGCAGCGTCGCCGGCTGGATCTGACGCCGGGCCTGACCTGCATCTGGCAGGTTAAGGGACGTTCGCGCGTGACGTTCGTGGAATGGATGCGGATGGACCTTGCGTACGCCCGCAGCCGCAGCTTGCTGCATGACATGAAGATTATGTTTGAGACGATTCCGGCCGTGCTCCTTCGGAAGGGTGCCCGTTAAGCCGATGACGTTCAAGGTGTAGCCAGATTGAGGCCTCGCAGGAAGGAAGCGTTGTAGCCATGAGTGCGGCAGGAACATGGCCGAACAAGCAGGACTTGTTCGGCGTGAAAGTCAGTGCAACTTCTTACGATGAAGCGGTCGAGTGCATCATCGCGGCGGCGAAGAAGAACCAAAGTGCGGCTGTGACTGCGTTTGCGGTTCATGGTCTGGTCACGGCGGCTCGGGAAAAGGGCTACCGCGAGATGGTGAATACGTTTGAGATTATCAGCCCTGACGGGCAGCCGGTGCGGTGGGCGCTGAACAAGTTTTATGATGCGGGCCTGAACGATCGCGTTTATGGCCCCGAGATGATGCTTCGCACGTGCAAGCGCGCGGCGAAGGATGGGGTGGGGATTTATCTTTATGGGTCCAAGCCGCACATCATGGAACCGCTGGTGCGGAACCTGTCGCTGGCTTGTCCGGGGCTGCGGATTCTTGGGGCGGAGACGCCGGAGAATTTCCCGCTGACGCCGGAGCAGCGCGATGCGCTGATTAAACGGGTTAATGACAGCGGCGCGGGCGTGCTGCTCCTGGGCCTGGGTTGTCCGCGGCAGGAGATTTTCTGCTACGAGAACCATGAGAAGATCCATGCGGTGACGATCTGCGTGGGGGCGGCGTTTGATTTTCATGCGGGTGTGAAGCCGACGGCGCCGAGCTGGATGCAGAAGCGCGGGTTAGAATGGCTGTTTCGACTCTGGTGCGAGCCGCGGCGTCTGTGGCGGCGGTACCTGG
>DASVUC010000301.1:0-4676 GCA_036387255.1 Tepidisphaeraceae bacterium
CCGCCCTTCATTCAGCGGCTTCCCATCCTCGATCGACTTGATCAGGTCCTTGTGCTCCTGCACATACGCCTCGCCCCAGGGCACCGGCTTGGTCTTGTACCCCTGCCCGCTCTTGCCATTGGCGCCGGCGAACTGCCGATCGCCGATCCACCCTTCACCCGGCGCCGCCACGCCCTTGGTGCCCGTGAAGTATTCGGTCACCCGCGTGTCCGTCCCATCCTGCTGCCGGCAGAAGTTGGTGATCTTCACGCCGTTCTTGTACTCGTACTCGATCGCGAAGTGGTCGTACACGTTGCCATAGTGTGGGTTCGTCCGCACTTGCCGCCCGCCCGTTCCATACGCCGCCACCGGCGGACCCTGCATCACCCAGTTCATGATGTCGATCCGGTGTACGTTCTGCTCGACGATCAAGTCGCCGCTCAGCCACGTGTAGTACAGCCAGTTGCGGATCTGAAATTCCGTGTCCGTCCACTCCGGCTTCTTCGCGCAGAACCACAGCTCCGTCGCGTTGTAGTAGCTGTTGCCCGCGACGATGTCGCCGATCTCGCCCGAGTGAATTCGCCGAATGATTTCCTGGTGCGTCTTGTGGTGCCGGAACAGCGTGCCCGTCAGCACGCCCAGGTTCTTCTCCTTCGCCTTGTCGCTGGTCTCGATGATCTGACGAACCTGCGTCGGATCCACCGCCACCGGCTTCTCGAAGAACACGTGCTTGTTCTTCTCGATCGCATACGCGAAGTGCTGCGGCCGAAAACCCGGCGGCGTGCAGAGCATCACCAGGTCCACGCCCGAATCGGTCACGCCCTTGTACGAATCAAAACCGACGAAGCAGTTGGCATCCGTCACGCCGTACTGCTCGCCCACACCCTTGCCGTTGTTCCCGCCTTCCTTGAGCTGCTTTCGCGCGTGATCCAGACCGGCTTCCTTGTTCGGCCCCGGTGAATCCTTGAAAAGATCGCCCAGCGCCGTGATCTGCACGCGCGGAGATGCGTGACAGATGTCAAACGCTGCCCCCGTCCCGCGTCCGCCGCAGCCCACCAGGCCGACCTTCAGCTTGTCCGAACCCGCCGCCCAGGCAAAGTTCGTCCCCAGCGACGCAAACGCCGCCGCCGCTGCAACCGCCCCAGTCGTCTTCAACATCGTCCGCCGGGAAACACTCTGCTCGCTCATGTTCGATGCCTCTCTCGTGGCACGGGTTTTTAACCCGTGCAGTTCATCCTTTGCAGCAGCAATATGGGTTACAAACCCATGCCACCTTCTGATTAGTCTTTGTCACACACAACTCGGAATCCAATAAAGCTCCCATCGCTCAGCCACCACTTGCTCTTGGGGCTCTGCGGATCAGAGCTCTGCCAGTCTTCCGAATACTCTTTCCGAGCATCGCTCGACACATCGTCCGCGCTATCCACCCAGGATCCGCCGGCGACGACGGTGGTGTTGTCGGCACGAACCACCCACTCCGAAACATTCCCCAGCATGTCATACAAGCCAAACGCGTTGGCGTCTTTCTTCCCCACCGGATGCGTCTTCTCTTCCGAGTTCCCTTCAAACCACGCCGCCGAGCCCAGATCATCTTTCCCCATCGGCCCGCCCTTGCCGCCCGCCCGGCACGCGTACGTCCACTCCGCCTCCGTCGGCAGCCGATACTTCTTCCCCGTCTTCTTGCTCAGCCAGTTGCAGAACTCCTTCGCGCTCAGGATATGCGGATACACCACCGGAAAACCGCTGTCGCCGAAATCCTTCACCGTGCCATAAGGCTTGCTCGGCCGGCTCGCCGCATCAACACCCTCCACGCGCTGCTTCTCCGTCAGATCCGTTCGCAGCAGGAACGGATCAAACATGTCCCACGTCACTTCCGTCTTGAGCATGTAGAACGGCTTGATCTTCGTGGCTTCGCTCGCGCCGGCGAGTTTGATTTCCCCACCCGGAATCAGCACCATCTCAAACGACGACAGCCCCGACGGGACCTTCTCCTGGTAACTCTTTTCCGCGTCGGCGCCGACGAAGAACATGCTGATGCACACGAGAACAAACAAGACACTGCGCGATCTCACACTCGCCTCCAGATTGGTCATCCTGCTGATCGGAACGGTCGCTTCGGGCGGTTGTTCGCACGAGCCGCGACTGCAACGTTTCCACTATGCCCAAATCAAGATGGGCGTTCAAGTTGGGCTCGCCGTCTACGCCCCCGACCAGCCCACCGCCGAGACAGCCTGCCGGGCGGCATTCCAGCGCGTTGAAGCGCTGGAAAACCTCATGAGTGATTACCGCAAAGACAGCGAGTTGTTGCGTCTTGGCGCCCGGGCCGGCGGGCCGGCGGTCCAGGTCTCGCCGGAGCTGTTTTTCGTGCTGCAAAAGGCCCAAACCCTTTCCCGGCAGACAGATGGAGCCTTCGACGTAACCGTAGGCCCCGAAATTCAACTTTGGCGGCGGGCGAGGAAAAATGGGCAGCTGCCGGGGCGGGAGGAGCTTGAGGGGGCTCGGGCGCTGACGGGGTGGCGGATGATGAGATTGTCGGGCGCAGATCGGACCGTGCGCCTGGAGAAGCCCGGGATGCGGCTGGACCTCGGCGGCATTGCCAAAGGTTACGCAGGTGATGAGGCCATCAGGGTTTTGGCCGGGCACGGGATCAAAAGCGCCCTGTTCGAGGCCGGGGGCGATATCGTGGTGAGCGACCCGCCGCCGCAGGCGCGGGGGTGGACGATTGCGATCGAAAACGCGAACGGCGCTCCGGAAAAGCTTGTTTTGCACAACTGCGCGATCTCGACCAGCGGCGACACGGTGCAATTTGTTGAAATCGGCGGCAACCGTTACTCGCACGTGGTGGACCCGCGAACGGGGCAGGCCCTGACGAATCACTATGCCGCGACGGTGGTTGCGCCCAGGGGAATCGATACCGATGCTCTATCCACCGCCCTGACGGTGATGGGTCCGGAGGGCATGAAGTTGCTGCCGAGATATCAGGCGCACGGCTGGTTGCGGAAGGTTGAGCCGGCGCGTCCTATAAGTGAATGATTGCGCGGAAATGAGCTGCGGCGCGCAGCGCTATGAAAGAGGAAATGCTGCGATTTTTGGCGCATTAGATCAGATTCGTGCGCGAGTGGAGCATTTTTTAAGGCGGCGCTGCGGGAGAAGTGAGGAGGCGGTTATGCGAAATGCGTGGTTGCGTGTCGAGAATAAGAAGATGAAGTACTTGCTCGTGTTGCTGGCGGTGGGCGTGATGGCGTTACCGGCGGTGCTGCTGCGCGCCCAGGAAGAGCCGGGGCGGCAGGTGCAGTCGGTGACGGTGAATTTTGCCGATGGATCGCAGCAGCAATTGCTGCCGCAGGGTGCAGCCGCGCAGGGAATCGATCCGCACGTGGCGAATCCGCCGGTGTGCCTGGGGATCAACCTGGAGGGGCTGCGGGATTATGACCGCAACTTCATGTTCATCGACGCGATGAAGACGTGCCGGCGGTTTGGGACGCCGGATCGTTCGTTCGATGAGAAGGCGCGGGTGGATGCGAATGGCTGGCCGATCGAGGACGCGGGGACGCTGGTGATGACGGATGTGAAGAACATCAACGGCACGTACAAGTTCTTCGCGACGGGGCGGTGCGAGATCCAGGTGGTGCCGGGCCAGGTGAGGAACCTGAACTACAACGAACGGACGAATCGAACGACGGCAGACATCGTCGTCAATGCGCCCAAGGACCAGCTCACGACGCTCAACATGGTGTTCCGCGGAACGGGAGGTGGGCTGAAGAACATCAAGCTGCTGCGGCCGGGGTATGACTCGGACGCGGAGATCTTCACGCGGCAGTTCGTGCGGGCGCTTCAGCCGTTCGGGGCGATTCGGTTCATGGATTACCTGTCGACGAACAACTCGCCGATCAAGACTTGGGACGATCGGGCGAAGCCTTCGGATGCGACATTTTCGACCGACAAGGGCGGGGCGTACGAGTACGCGATTGCGCTGGGGAACATCGCCAACAAGGACATCTGGCTGAATGTGCCGGCGCTGGCGGATGATGATCACGTGCGGAAGCTGGGGGAGATGGTTCGAGCGAAGCTGAAGCCGAATTTGAACTGCTTTATTGAATATTCCAACGAGGTTTGGAACGGTCAGTTTCAGCAGGCGAACCAGAACCTGGAGGCGGCGAAGGCGGAAGTCGCGGCGGGCGAGAAGACGCTCAACGACGGCGGGCGCGACGCGAACGTCTACCACTGGCACTGGCGACGCGTCGCGAAGCGTTTGGTCGAGATCAAGAAGCTGATGGGGGATGATCCCCGGATTAAGCCGGTGCTGGCGTCGCAGGTGGGTTATGATCCGCCGGGCACGCTGATCAAGCTGCAACTGGAGTATGTGGAAAAATACTTTGGGGATCCGAAGCAGTTTCTGTATGCGGTGGCTTGCGCGCCGTACTTTTCGCCGGGGATGGATCCGGCGGATAAGACGAACCAGAAGTGGTACACGCAGCGCGATGATCTGACGGTGGACTCAATATGCGAGCGGTTGCTGACGTGCACGGGGAGCACGAAGAGCGCGCACGTGAAGGCGTTTCACGATCTGGCGCACAGGTACGGCATCAAGAGCTTCGCGTACGAGGCGGGGCTGGACATGCAGCAGTACAAAAATTCGCTGGATGCGAAGGTAGCTTCAAATTACGACCCGCGGATGGGAAAGGCTCTCGAAGAGT
>DASVUC010000302.1:0-3751 GCA_036387255.1 Tepidisphaeraceae bacterium
CGAGGCTGGAACTGGCCGAGGCGCTTCCCTTGTTGGTGCTGATGCTGGCGCTGCTGCCGGTCAGGCCGATGCCGCCGTTGGGGGTATCGTCGTAGTCGAGGTGGAACTCAAAGTTCTCATCCGTGTACGTGATCGAACCGCCCGCGTCAGAGCGATAGGAGTAACCAGAGAACTGCGCCCGGGCCGGTGTGGCGGCAAGGAAGAGCGCAAAAGTAGAACAAACGATCAAAGCACATCCGCGAAGCATCTTTCTCTCCCTGAGAACAAAGAACTGTTATGTTGGTGGGGGCTCCCACCGGAAGAACGGTCTTCAACCGATGGGCGGCGTACTCTACTGTGGGCAATGATCCATCTCAATAAGAGATTTGCTTAGAAAGCGCGCAAAACCGAGAATTGGCAGCAATTTCAAAGTGACTGCACAACTTTTGGCAAAAGAATCCGGAGATCAAGGATGATCAGGTGCCTGCTGAGCATCTTTATCATCAGCTCCGCGGCACTCTGCGTGGTGACGACCACCTTTTGGATCCGCAGCTACTGGCGTGCTGACGGTGCGTCGTACGTGTGGCAGCGCGGCCCCTCGATCCACGCCACACGAAGCGTTTCGTCAGAGCTGGGGCGAGTCACCTATCACTACGCGCTATTCAGCTTGAGTTCAGAAATGGGCGGGAGTTTCTCCTACGGCAGTCGCCGGAACCCGACCGGCGGTGATTTCGAGCTGATCGTCGACTGGGGCCAGCAACGTTGGGGGTTCGGCTACCTGTTCGTCGAAGAGATGTCGCCGATGTGCATGCAAAGGGAGAGCATCGGGGGCGACTGGTTCTACTCGGCTCCCCATTGGGCGCTGGCCATGGTTTTCGGAACAGGTCCGATGGCCTGGGGCACAGCGGTGATGCGACGGCGCACGCGGTCGAAGGTTGGCTTGTGCGAGATTTGCGGCTACGACCTGCGCGCTTCGCCGGATCGCTGCCCTGAATGCGGTGTCGCGATCGCGCTTCAGAAAGTCGACTGATACACCGCCTTGCTCATGAACACGATCCCGAGCGACAGCATCATCACCAGGCCCACGCCGCACGAGTAGCCCGCGAAGAAGACGACAATGTACTGCCGCCAGTCTTTGCCGAAGCGTTTTGCGAAGTAGTACCGCCCCAGCAGCGCGCCGATGAACTGCGGGATGATGACGTTCGGCGTTGACTGATCCAAGCCCCGGATCAGCCCATAAACGAGAAACACCGGCAGCGCGAGGTAGCTCAGGCTCGCGTAAAGCATCAGCGCCAGGACCAGCCCGACCAGGATGTAGCTGAGGTGAAACGCCTGGAAGAACGGCCCGTATTGTCCTCCCGGCAGCGTCGAGCTGTAGATCACTCCTTGCCTGAAGGCGAGCACCTCCCACCACTTCTCCGCGAAGGGGAATGCGCTGCTCGGCACCGGCGCGATTCGCCAGACGAACTGCGAAAAGAGCAGCGTCGCGATCAGCGTCACCGGGAAGATAAAGGCCTCGGCCTTGATCATGCTGGTGATCTTTGTTCCCGTCAGCTCGGTCTGGCGGAAGTAAAGCGCTTGCGCGCCGTAGTTAAACGCGGGGAAGGGGGCGAACCAGATGGCCGCGCCTTGGTAGCCGGTGAGGATGAACGTCGCTTCGCGCACGAAGGGGACGGTGACGGATTGGCCGACGATGCCCTCCATGCGCGCGCTGACGTAGCTGACGATGGGGGTGTAAACGAAGCCGTAGAAGATGAGCACGAGGATCAGTGTTGCCGTGACGGGGGAACCGACGCCCGAGGCGTGGGCTTTGTTGAGCAACCACCATGCGGTGCCGATCGCGGTGCTGGTTGAGAAGACGTAGATCAGCATGGCGACGGTGAGGGGGATGTCGCCGCGGCCCTTGGGGGGATGGAACAGGCGCTTCCAATCCACCGTTGCTACGGATGTTTCATCCATGCGACGCTTGCGCGCCAGCGTGCTGCGCGCGACGTGCCAAAAGCCGATAACTGCGATCGCGCCGGTGAGCCCCAAGCCGAACGACAGGTAGAAATCGAGATAGTTCGCATTTAGCGTCGTCGGCGCGCCGACGCCGGGCCGCCACGTGCGGAGGATCCCTACGTGATACAGCAGCGGATTGGCCGCGATGCACACGAGGAGCCCGATGAAGCTTCCCACCATCGCCCAGAACGGGAGGACCATTCCGGCGATGACCAGCCCGACGTCGATGCTGATCATCACCGGCACGGCGGGCAGGAAGCTCTCCGTGTTCGTCGTGAGGTCCTTGAACGGCAGGGGAAAGACACTGATCGGCTCCGGCAGAAACGCTCCCGTGATCGCGGGCAGCGCCAGGTACACCGCCGCGAACAGCATCCCCAGCATTCCCCCAAAGCTGAAGACGCGCCACCGCCACGACTCTTTCCCGCTCGACGCATCTGCCAGCGCCGTGATCCCCTGCGCGCCAACGGGCGCCATCGGAAACGGCAGGCGTTCCACATCGCTTGTCAGCCGGAACATGATGTAGCCGAGCCCGAAGTGATCCAGCCGCTGAAGGAACATGCCCAGCGCCGCCAGCGCGATGGGCGTGATCCACGCGCTGTGAAAGAAGGTCCGCTGGCCGAGGATATTTGGATCGTGCGGCGCGACCCAGTTGGGAATGTACTGCACCAGCCCCAGCTCGCGAGCCGCGTTCGACTGCACGAAGAACTGGTTCCACAGCAGCCCCGACCCCGACACCAGGCTGGCACCGGCCATGTAATACAGAACGTAAATTTCCGGCCGAGAGAGGGTCGTAAACGACCGCCGCGCTACCTCGATGAACAGGATGATGGTCACCCACTGCGCCGCCGAGCCGATGTCTGCCCCGACGACGAGGGACATGTACATGCTCGCCGGCGTCATGATCAGGCCGACGAAGATCGCGCCGATCATGGCCTTGAGATTGAATCCGTCCTCCCAATGATCCGGCGCCGGCATCAGCTCGCGAAAGGCGCGCAGCTCCTCGTCTTCGCGAACTGCGCCGCTCCCTGCTGATCGTTCTTCAACCGCAAGCGACATGAACGGGAGGGATTGTCGGTTCGGCGCCGGTCTCGTGCAAAGCCCTCAGCTCTGCCGCAGGTGCGCGCGAATCGTCTGCTTAACCGCTGAAGCCCCATTTTCGTCTCCTCCTAAGATTTTTAGCACCCATGGCACACCCCTTGCTGCTGCTCAGGCAGAAGCTCATGAGGTGTTGCATGAACAGAAGGCCGATCGACATGCCGTATCGTGATGAAGTGATGGTCGAGCAGATCAAGCCGAACCGGCTGGCGATCGTGGCTTGCCAAGTCTGGCAAGTCTTCTGTGGCGTGATGTTCGCACTGTGCGTCACGCTGGAAATTCGCCGCGCGGCGTTTGTTGCCCGGCCCGTCCCGGTAAGCGAGATTGTTGCGTGGGTTTGCTTCGATGCGTTGTTCCTCCTGGGCGCTTATGCGGGCCTGGAGTTCCTCTGCGGCAACGACTGCACCACCACGAACGACAACGATTAGAACCCCATCCTCTTGACCCAAATTGGAAGCTCACGAAGCGACAAACCGACCGCTTCGCGAGCTTCTTAGGTTTTGCGAATCCCTTTTCTCTTTCGCGAAGCGGGCCTCTCGCGCAGAATTCTTCCCTCAACTGCGAGGACTGAATCATGGCGAGCACGCGTCTGACTCTGACAGCGATCATCGGCGTCTTCATCACCGCGGTGATTCCGGCGCGCGGTCTGGCTGCAAAGGCAACGGACGCGGCGCAG
>DASVUC010000303.1:0-27003 GCA_036387255.1 Tepidisphaeraceae bacterium
TGCAACCGTGGACTGAAATGTGCGGCAAAAAAAGAGGGGCGACGCAAGCGTCGCCCCGGCAATTGTCATATCCCTAACACTCAACCGATTTCCACAAACGCGCCTTCCTTGTCCCACTCCTTCTCTTCGAACTGCTTGGTCTTATCGACGACGAGGTGGCCCTTCTCGTCCTTCGTCACTTTGTAGCGATACAGCGGCGTGCTTGCCGGCCCCTTGGTCGGGACGCCCATGTCGTCAAACTTGCTCCCGTGACCGGGGCAGAAAATCTTCCCGTCCTTGATCTTGAGCTGCTTGCGCTTGTGCGAGCAGATGGCGGACGGGGCGTAGATCTTCCCCTCGTGGCGAACGATGAAGAACTTCTCGCTGGTGGCCCACTTGTCGGTGACGGCATCCTTGGAGAAGTCGCTGATCGAGCCGCAGTCCACAGTCTTGCTGCCGGACTCTTTCGCCGCCTCGGCAAAGGCATCACACGTGCAGCAGGCGCAGGCGAGGGCGACGGTGGCTTGGACGAACTGTCTGCGGTTGATTTCCGACATGGATCAAACTCCTGGTAAAACCTGATTTTGCTGATGAGTTCAGGCCGCGTGACGTGACATCATACACACAGAGGCCGGCTCCGTTAGAATGACACGCCACAGATGAAAACGTCGCAGAACCTCGAAAATTTCCCCAAAACGCCGACGGCGTCGCCCAGACCGAGCGACGACTGCGACGGCCCGTGGTGGCTTCCCAATTGGTGGGAGGCGGCGAAGCTGCTCGGCTGGCGCTGGGTTCTCGCCTTCCCCGCGGTGGCGGCACTGATGCTGGGGGGCCTGGGGCTGCTGGATTACCGCTTCTGGAACTTCCTGATCGTCATTGGGTTCAAGATGATGGTGATCGCCATCGCGGTTCCCCTGGGCGCGCTGACGAACATGATGCGGACGATCGTGCAACGGCGCAAGGACCCGTTCTGCATCCATTGCGGGTACTCGCTGGACGGGCTGCCGGACCATCACAAATGCCCCGAATGCGGGCGCGCGTACCACTTGGAGCTGATTGACGAATACCGCCGCGACCCGCATTGGTACATCCAGCGCGCCCAGGCGGTGCATTGCCACCCCCCTGCTCACGCACCCTTCGCCGCGGGCGCGGTCGCGTCACCACCATCGCGCGATGGAACCTGAATCGGTTACTGCTGATTAATCGGAGCGATGATGACGGCGGTGCCGTAGCACAACACTTCCGTTGCGCCAGTGGTCTTTCCGCCGATCTCAGATGCATCGTAATTCAGCCCGACGATGGCATTGGCGCCCAGCGCCCGCGCGTGATCGATGAGCAGGTCATACGCCTGCTGGCGGGCTTGCTCGCACATCTCGGTGTAGGCGCCGATCTGACCTCCGATAATCGATTTGAGGCCGCCAAGAATTCCCTGGGAGATAGTTGGTGCGCGCACGATCAACCCGCGGACGACGCCGAGGTAGTGAGTAATCCGGTAACCTTCGATGGTGAAGGTGGTGGTGACAGGCATGGAATGGTAGACGTTAGACATGTCGCTCCTTCTGCGTTCAGAGGGCGACATTGTAGTGGCCGGTGCCGCTTTCGCACTTACAAGACCGGCGGCATTTTTGACTCAAGCGTGCAGTTCCCCCGAGGAGCAGAAATGGGCGTTACAGGGCTCGAACCTGTGACCTCCAGCGTGTCATGCTGGCACTCTAGCCAACTGAGCTAAACGCCCGAACTGTTATTAGTATAGCCGGGGGAGCGGCGGGGACAAGGGGGGAATCTGTTGCTAACGCTGGGTGGCATTGGCAATCGCTTCCTTGGCGGCGGCGACGTCAGCATTCGCAATCGGGTCGCTCATCATCCTGTCGAAGTCGGCGCGCAGTTGCTTCAGGTAAGCGTCGGCGCGGGAGAGCAGCAGCTTGCGCAGGTCGGGCGTTAACAGCTTGCCCAGTTGATTGTCTTCGGCGATTTGTCGATGCGTCAGGCCGGTGACGGCGCCCCAGATTTGCGCCAGGTGCGTTAGATCATTGGTGTTCTGAATAGGTTGTTCTGCGAGGGTGCTGGACCAGGGATCGAGCAGGCGGATGCAGTATGAGTCGTCACCGCCGCTGCGGCCGTAGGCGCTGAGGAAGAAGCCGGGATCCATGGCGGCCTTGGCGTCCTGGGTGGCGCGTTCGGCGGGAGCACGCGGATCGCGCGGCGCGGCGGCCGCTCGCTCGGCACTGCTGGGGAACTGCTTGCGAAGCGACAGGATCAGATCGTGATCCAAATCCACCAGCGGCCGAGTGAGCAGGACGAGATACTGACGCACACCGGGAGTGGTTGGATTTACAATGACGGTTCGGGCCGCGACATCGCGAATGGCCGCGCGGAAATCTTCCCGGCTGGAGTAACGCATGAGCTTCGCGAAGTCGGGCGAAGTCCGCGTCGCATCCGCAATGACGGCCGCAATTTGATCCGCGGCTTCAATCGCTGGACGCAGAACCTCGATCGGCTTTCCGTCGGCGCTGGTGATGACGCGCTTGAACTGACCTACCGAGGTATACCGACTGAGCAGATCGTCGTAGCTCGCGTCGCCGGAAAGCAGTTTGCCCACCCATGGATCAGTCGCGAACAGCGCCGTTGCATCGCGCTGCGACGAGAGACCTTGGCGGTACGCGTCGCAGAAGATGTCAAGCAGATCGCTGGATGACGCATTGGTCATCTCGATACGGTTCTGGTCTGCGATCAGGCGCAGCATGATGAAGCTCTGGAGCAATTCGACCTGAAACGGGATCCGGGAGGAATCGTCGAAGGCGGTGATGCCGAAAGCGACTTTTCCAAATGCCCCGGTGCACGCGTACGTGCTGAGCGCGGCCGGCGTGGCGTTGCCGTGACAGGGCACGACGGCGGCTTCGTCGCGCGTCCAGTCGGTGGTGTTCGATCGGCACCACAAAAAGAAGCTGTCCTGCGCCCCAACGAAGAACTGAAGCGGCGACTGCGACATGTAGTACGCGCGCACGGGCCAGGCGAATGGATCGCGCTCGCCAAGGTAGGGTGCGAAAGAGCGGCGAGTGGCTTCGTAGGCGCGCTGCTGCTGCGCACTGGCGCCGGTGGTGAATCCGAACAGCAGCGCGAGCGCGAGGATGAGGGCTTGTCGCATCATGACAACAACGGCGAAAGGCGTGGGCTATTTGCCGAAAATCAAGCTGCCGGCGGCGCGGGCGGGACATCCCCGGCGGGCGGCGCATCCGGCGCCGCGCCAGAGGGGAGCGTCGCCGCGGTCACCTCGGTCACCTGGATCTGCGCCGGCGCGATTACGGCATCCGCGGGCGCGCTCGACGCGACGGAAGCCGTGACGGGGGCGGATTCGCCGAAATCTTCGTCCGACTGCTCGAGGTAAACGTCATCCATCTCGGTGGCGTCCACCTCTCGCCGCATGAGGTAATAGATGATGGTGTTGCTGGTGAAGTAGAAGCTGATCGCGAAGGCGCCAAGCACGGAGATCAGCAGATAAACCCAGAACGCGATGAAGAAGGCGGCGAGATCCTGATCCCATCGCAGCGCGAGCCAGTTCGGCTCATAGCTGAGCTGCGCCGCGCCGCTGGGGCCGCGCCACATCGTGGGCCAGAGCAGGTTGGTGCTGGGCGCGTGCGCGTACATGCCCGCATTGACGAAGCGGTGCGTCAGCGCCAGCATCAGGTAGATGAACAGGCGAACGAAGAGGTACGTCAGTGCACCGTAGACGACTGCCACCGCGGTGTACCAGAGCATTCGCCAGGGGCGTGCGTAGACGTAACTGAACGATCGGCTGATGGCGTCGAAGCTGTCGGAGCCTTCGACAGCGATCGTGGGATACATCAGATTCAAACCGGCGATCAAGCCGATCAGCACCAGCGTCATGACAAAGCCGGCGGCCAGCAGCAGCACGAACAGCGCGCTCATGGCCAGGTAGAACACCGGGCCGACGTAGGGAATGCTCGAGAGCAACCCGGCAACGTATGGCAGCAACCCGACGAGCAAAATGATCAGGATCGGAATCAGCGGCGCCGACACGAACGAGAGGAACTTGCTGCCGGAGAATGCGAGCGCCGCACGAACGGACAGCTTCTCGTCCCGCGCCACTTGCACGGCGGCGATGCGAGCGATCGCGCCTCCGAAGATCGCCCAGACGGTGAGGAAGATAATGCCGTAGATGAGGAAAAAGACCGAGTGGTGCCAGAAGAGCCACATCGGTCCGACCGTGAAGAAGTTGATCACGCTCTTGATGACGCCTTGCGGGGTGTCGTGGCGCATTCCGCCGAGCCAATTCGCATCCCGCACGCCGTTGACGACGCCGACAACCTGCGCTGTCTCGTAATCGAACAACTCTTTGAATAACCCGGATCCGCGGGCGCGATATGCCGGTTGGAGCGCCAGGTTCGCGTCAGCGTATGCGGTTCTCACCGCCGCATCGCGCGTGATATGAGCTTCACGCACCTGTTGCTTCCGCAGGCCCGCGTCCTGCGTCTTCCCGGCATTGGCGACGGCATTTGAGAAATCCTGATCCGCGCGGCTGACGCGGCCGGTCCGCTCCTGAAGGACTTTTCCCTCGGCCGCGTCGATCAGATCCGCGCGCCGCGCCGCGTCACGCGCTTTTGCTTCGTCGCCGGTGACGCCGAGGCTGATCAGCGATCGGGCGTACTCCTCTTCAATCTCCCGTCGCTGCGACAACCGCGCGGCGCGGAAGATATTGCCGTTCTCCTTGCCTCCCTCCTGGGCATAGATGATCGGCTCGCCCGGAACGGCGCGGTGTTGCACCGGCCAGACCTGATCCAGAACCCGTCCAGACACGTACAGGCAGATCAGAGCAACCAATCCCAGCGCCAGCTTCGACGGATGCACCGCGATGCGGAACGATCGAAACAGATTGGTGAACGGAAACGTCTCGCGCCAATTGATCCCGCTCACGCGCGCTTCTTCAGCCATGGGTTGGTTGCTCCTTACCTTAACCTTCTTATCCCTTCTGGCTGATTATAAGGGAGGGTGCCGCAGACTGCATCACCCCCTGTTGACGGTGACTCGCGCTTTTGTTTTCCAACCCAGCCCGTAGTGGCGGTCTTCCGACAAAACCACTTCGTACTCCACCCCCTTCTCCATCTTGTCGCGTTCAGCTTTCTCCACTTTCACATACACGTCAAAAATGCCGTGGGAGGGATCGGTCGAGGAGCCGGTGGTTGTTTCAGCGGGAATGGGAGCTTTGTCGGGTGCGACCAGCGTGATGCGCGCGGCGCCTGGCGAAGAAAGCTCCTGAGTTGCTGCCAATGGCCATCGAAGGGCGCCGGATCGACCCGCAGCATCAGGTTGTCACCCTTCCAAAACGCCTTTGTCACCGTGGCAGCCAAAATGGTCTGACGGTTCAATCGCGCTAAAGGCATTCCAGGTCCTGGTCACCTCATCATGGAGCCCAGACCGTAGCGCTTCCCCCAAGTCTCCTCTTTCCATTTTGGATTCCCCACCACAGGATCGACCGGCTCCAGCGGGAACAACGTGAACTCGATCTCCGTCCACTGATCCGTCTGACGCAGCACACGTGCGATCTGAAACCGATTGCTGATCGGTTTCACCAGGTTCAGGATGCGCATGGCAACCCGAACGCTGTACGCCGATTCAAGATCCGGCGGCTTGCGTAAACCCTCCTGCGTCGCGGGCACGGTCGACTGCGCCGAGGTCACGCCAACCAAGGTCCACGACAAGCAGAGCCATAGGATTCTTCTCATCAGCATCCAGCCGCTCATTGTCCGCGGACGGGGATGCGCCTCAAGTAAAATCTGCAAGGCTCGCACGTCGGGCACCCGCCTTGACCAATTCCGGCGCCCCGTCTACGTTCGCGGGCGAATGTCCCAGCCGCCCCCGTCATCATCTGAACCGCGAATTGTTGATTACGAGAACCGCGATTACCGCCAGTACTGGCAAGGCGCCGACAAGCAGCTCGAGCATCAGCATGAGACCAAGGTGCTGCGCGAGCTGCTGCCCACCGCCAGCGGGTGGTTCCTCGACCTTGGCTGCGCTCATGGGCGCCTGCTCCCCCTCTACGACCGCACGGATCGCCAGATCGTCATGCTTGATTACTCGATGGTCCACATCGACATGGCGGCCGAAAAATTTGCGGCGCCTAATCACTTTTTTATCGCGGCGGACGCTTACCGCCTGCCGTTCAAGGCTGACATTTTCAACGGGCTGCTCTCGGTGCGCGTGTTCCACCACATGGAAAAACCGGACAAGGCCATGGACGAAGTGGCGCGCGTCCTCGCGCCGGGCGGACACGCCGTCATTGAGTATTCCAATAAGCGCAACCTGCTTCGCGTGCTGCGCTACGGCGCCGCCAGCTTCAAGCAGGACCACATCTCTTACGACGGAGATATGCTCTTCGGCACGCACCCGTCGTACTTTGCAGAGCTCGCGCAGCGCGCCCACCTGGTGGTGCGGCGGTCGCGGGGGATCGGCACGTATGACCAGCTCGTCCGTCACGCGCCGCTGCTGAAAAAGCCGGGCCGGGTGCTTGAGCCGGTGCTGGATCGGACGCTGGGGGCGATGAACCTGGCGCCGTCGATCTTCGCGGATGTCGAAAAGACCGGCGGGCAGCCCGCCGGCGCCGGGACAATGCTCGCCGACATCCTCGCGTGCCCCGCGTGCAAGAGTAATCTGCGGGATGAACAAATGCAGCTTGCGTGCACCTCTTGCGGCAAATCCTTCCCCGTGCGCGGCAGAATCTACGATTTCCGCATCACCTGAACATGGCGAGCCGCACGTGCTACTTTGCCGTTGCCTGTGATACTGATCCGGATGCCCTGCCCCCCTACCGCACGCTGCCAAGCGGCACGGATCCGCTTCATCTTTGGACCGGCCTGACGCAACGCGTGCCGGCGCTTCGCGAAGCACTATCCCGCACCGGTTTCCAGCGACAATACGGCCCGCTCCCGATCACCTGGCTTCTTCGCGCCGACCGACAGATCGCTGAAGTTTACGGCGACGCCGGGTTCTCCTATCGCGCCTTCGAAAAGCTCTGGACCCATGAGCGAACGCTCGGCAGCGAGATTGGGTGGCACCCTCACCTCTACCGCTGGAACAACAGCGCCTCCCGCTGGGAGCCGGATCTCGATCATGATGAAGATCAGCTCGCAATGCTCGAAGAATCGCTAACCGCGCTTCGGCAACACGCGCCGATCCAATCTGTCCGCAACGGCTGGAACTACCACTCCACAGCGCTGATGAGCTTTTACGCTGGGATGCATATCGCAGTCGACGCATCCCCCATTCCCGGAAGCGTGGAGTTCAGCCGCGGCTGGCACCACGACTGGTCGGGCACGCCGCGAAAACCGTATTGCCCCAGCGCCAGCGACTACCGCCGCCCCGCCACTGCCAGCGAGAATGTCTCGAACATCCTGGCCTGTCCGACGCTGGTGCGGGATTTGTCGCTGCCATTGCGTTTGGCCCGTCACATCCAGCGCATCCGCCGCACGCGCGGGAAAGGCCGTCGCCCCACCTGGGACAGCGCGCGCTGGCAAGGCCAGTACATCTCCCGCATGGCCAGCAGCTTCTCCATCGCAGTTCGCCAGTGGATGGCGGAGAATCAAACTTCCCCCTCACCCATTCTCGTGACGTACTTCCATCCTGACGAGATTCTCACACCGAGCGGAATCGCCACCTTTTTGGCTAATCTGGATGAAGTTCAGCGGTTGCTGCAATCAGGCGATTTTGAGATTGTCCCGACGACGCTGAGCAAGCTGGCAGCCATCGCTACGGATCCCGCTCAATCCCACTTGAAGACGCCCTTGCCCCAGGCATAGACATACGCCACCAGCAGGATCAGCACGAACACGATCATCTCGCCCAGCAGCCAGGTGCTGCGGTTCTGGAGGGTGGGATCGCTCGCGTAGCGGCCGAAGATGGTTGCCCAAGGGTAGAAGAAGACAATTTCCACGTCGATGACCAGGAAGATCATGGCGACGATATAGAAGCGCACGTTGAACCGCTTCTGCGCGCTGCCGATGGGCACCATGCCTGACTCATACGTGCTGCCCTTGACGGCCCCTTCGCGCCGCGGCCCGACGAGGATGGAGATGATGACGTTCCCCACCGCAAACCCAAGGCCGATCAGGATCAGCAGCACCACGGGCAGCCACGTGCTGGGCGGCTCGCCGCCGGGAACCTGCGTCATCGCCTGACCAAGAGTCGTCATCAGTTGCATAAGGTGGCGTTAATGTAGGCGCTGAACGGAGCGATGCAAGCGCCCAAACAATCGACAACCCTTTCCGCAACCGGCACAATGACCGCAAAGGGGTCATGAAGAAATGTCCACAGCACCCGTGCTGATCCTCCCGGCTGAAGAGAAGGTCACGGAGCTCGATCGACTCGATCGCAGCATCGAGCGGTTTCTCGTCGCGATCCTGACGATTATAGCGGGCGCATTGCGCCTCGCGTTCCTCAACCGCCCCTCGATCGGATTAGATGAAGCCGCACTGGTGGCGCGGGTGCAGGTACCGCTGGATGTGATTCTTGAGGCGCTGCGGGAATCGGCATCGCCCCTGCACGACCTGATGTACTGGGGCCTGCTGCATCCGCTGCCGCCGCATCCTTATGTGCTTAGAGGCGTACCCGCGCTCGCAGGAACACTTCTCGTCCCGGCGGTTTATGCCTTGGCCAAGCAGATGGTCAACGTCCGCGGCGCCGTCCTTGCGGCCGCGCTCACCGCTTGCTCGGCGCTGAACCTCCTCTACGCGCGACAAGCGCTGCTGGATTCGCCGCTGGTCCTGATGATCACGCTGAACGTGATCATGCTGCTGATCTACCTTCGGCGGCGGTCGATCCTTTCATTCATCGCTTGGATTCTCACTGGGATGGTGATGGTGGGCCTGCACTTCTCGGCGGTGCTGATTCTGCCGCTCGAGCTGCTGATGCTGGTCACGTACTTCCCGCAGCGGGATTTCGTGCGATCTTGGACCCTGCGCATCTTGAGCTATCTCGCGGTGGCGATCATCGTGCTGGTCGGTATGGGCATCATCATTGCGCCGATCGTCATTCACAAACGCATGGCGCCTCCGAAGTCATACTCGACCACGCGAGCTTCCACCCGCCCCACCAGCCAGCCCACACCGCGCTGGCAGCAGAAAGTCGAGCAGCACTTGTCCGGGGCGGCGCTGCTCCGGCAAGCTTCCACCGTGTCGCTCATGGGCTGGGAGTATCCTGAAGGTGAAGCGCGCTATGCGGTCCCTTCCCGCGCGTTTTATTATCTGTCGTGGGGCGTGCAGGTGCTGGCGGTCATCGTGGTGCTGACGCTGTTGCCATGGCCGCGCGAAACCGTCAAACCCCTGCGCCAGCGTCGGCCGTGGGAGGTCGCCGAAGCGCCGGGCGTCCACTACACCTACCAGACCGAGGTCCCCTACCAGGCGAGGCTTGCCCAGCCGCTCTGGCGCATCTTCCTCTGGCTCATCGCGTGGATCTTGCCGCCGGCGATCTGGCTTTACGCTGCTGGCAGTCCGGAATCATCAGCGGATCCGCACCATTGGCTGCATTGGGCGCAGCAACTGCTCCGCGGCAACTGGATGTACTCGCTCACCGCGCTCGGCCTCGTGGCGCTCTACGTCTTCTACTGGACCTATCGGAACCACCCGGTCACCCGCGCCACGGTGAAGCGCGACCTCCTGCCGCTCATCCAGTTGCTGGTGATCATTGCGGCCATTCTTGGCGCAGCGTTATTGATCGTGCGCGCAACGCCCGAGATCGATGTGCCGCGCTGGCTCCACCCCCGCTCACCGCTGGTGGTGTGGCCGCCACTGGCAGTGCTGCTCGGCACGATGCTCTTCCGAATCCGCTGGAACCGGTTGCGCCGGCTCGCCATTTTCACGCTCATCGGCGTCAACCTCACAATCGCGTGGTTCGCGACATTCAAAGGCGTTCAGCCGAGGCTTGACCTGGTGGCCCGTGACCTCGCGATTTCCGATCTCACCAACTCCTCCATCGGCGCCTACTTCAACAAAGCGAAGAACCCGCCGACGCCAGATTACAACGAGCCCATCAATGTCCTCGGACCGTACTATGTCTCGATGGAGTCCCGGCACAAGATCCTCCTGAAGGCGGCAGCGCCTGGAACACGAACCGGCGACCCCTTCGAAGCCCATCGGGCACCCAGCGAGCGTGCCGTAGGGCTCAGCGCGGCGGGCAAACCCGCCGTTCAGCAACTGATCCTCTGGGATTGCATCGAATCGCCGACGCCGAATAAAGACGGCTCCCTTGAGAACTCGACAACATGGCAGCTCGCGGCAACAGAGGCGTTTCCGGTTTACGATCGCTGGACGTGGGCCCTGCAATACACGCTTCGCCGGCGCACGTACGTGAAGAAATTTTCGCCGACCGCACAGTCGCTTCCGCAGCGCAACAACGATCAGGATCCGGACGTTGAAAAAATTCTCGAGGCACTCGAGAAAGCGCGCCAGCAGGCCGAAGATCGCGCCAACCAGCCGCCGCCGAAACCATCGCCCAACTCGCCTCCGCAGCGCAAGCCGATCATCCCCAGGCGCCAATGATCTTAATGGTCTCCCCATCGAAGCTGCCTTGTAATCGCGCATCTGCCCGCAATAATTGCCCTCGTCCAGGATTTAGTCGGCTCACGGAGGTGGCTCGTGCGATTGATCGCGTTGATGAACCAAAAAGGGGGCGTGGGGAAGACCACGACCACCGTGAACCTCGGCGCGGCCCTCGCCGAACTCGGCAAACGCGTTTGCCTGATCGATCTCGACCCCCAGGCCCACCTCACCATCAACTACGGCCTTGAGCCAACCGATCAAACCGTCTCGCTGTACGACGTCCTGATTGAAGATCGCTCCTTTCTGGAAGCCGTTCACAAGGTGGATGAGAACATCGCCCTCGTCCCCAGCTCGATCGATCTCGCCGCCGCGGAGATTGAGCTCGTCTCGGTGCTTGGTCGCGAGACGATCCTGAAGGAAAAGCTCGAGCAGGCGACGCACGATTTTGACTATATCCTCTTCGACTGCCCCCCTTCTCTGGGCCTGCTGACGCTCAACGCGCTGGCGGTTGCGACGGAAGTGATCATCCCGATGCAGCCGCATTTTCTGGCGCTGCAAGGCGTCGCCAAGCTGCTCGAGACCGTGCAGCTTGTCAGCCGCCGGATGAATCCCAGGCTCACCGTCTCCGGCATTCTGCTGACGATGTTCGATTCGCAGACGAAGCTGTCGAACGAAGTGGTCGCGGAGCTCAATCGCTTCATCGAAGAGGGCAAGACACAGAACCTTCCCTGGTCGGGAGCGAGGATATTCACCACGCGCATCCGGCGCAACATCAAGCTCGCTGAGAGCCCGAGCTTCGGGCAGCACATCATCAAGTACGAGCCGACGAGCAACGGCGCGGCGGATTATCGGTCGCTGGCGCGGGAAGTTGTGGGGATGGTGGAAAGCGTTGCCGCAACACAACCGCCGGCAGCAAGCGCCGCCCGGCCCTCTCCCCTGCCCTCTCCCGGAGTACCGGGCGAGGGAGTGAGAGCGCCGTCTCCCGCTCCCGCGGCTTCAACTCCGCCGCCCGCTAAGCCGATGGTGAAGGTGAACGTGGCGACCATTGATCCATCTAAACTGGCGGCAGCCAATGTCTCTCGTGATGAGCGGGTGGCTTAGCGATGAGCCGCCGTTCCATTCCTGTTTGGATCATCCTGATCAGCTACTGGGGGCTGCTGTTTTATCTCACGCACCGGCCGGGGCTCGTGATCACCCTTCGCGGCGGCGACAAGGTTGCGCATTACCTGGCGTACGGGATGCTCGGGGGGTTGCTCTACCTCGCGCTCTGGAGCGAAAAGCCGCACTCGCGAGAACTCGCGTTCAAGATCCTCGTCATTGGGATGTGCTATGGCGCACTGGATGAGTGGACGCAGGCCCTCCCGTGGTTCAATCGCTCGTGCGACTTTTTGGATTGGTGTGCAGATTGTGCGGGGCTTGGTACCGCTGCCGTAGGCATGACGATGATTCACCGAGGCTGGCAGCTCATCCATGCTTCCGAACCTCCTGCGCGTCAGCGTGAGACTCACCTCCACGAAGCTATCGATACGTCGAAAACGTAACCCCCACCATCCAAGCCAGCACCGCCGCCGTCGCCGCGAGCATGATCAACGACACCACCGCGCCGTTGATCAAATCCCACGACTGCGGGTACGGGCGAACGTCCTCATAAGAAATGTCTGATTGGCCTTGTTCGGTCTTCATAACATCTCGCCGTCAGGGCTAGTTCTTCCTTCGGCCAGACGTTAGACACTTCTCCAACATTGAGGTTGGGTCTTGTCCGCCATAGCTCGTTGCGACAGAGGGGTCATGCATTTACGATCCGCGCATGGCTTCTGAATCGCTTTACGCGCCCTGGCGGATGGACTACATCCGCGGGCTGGACAAGCCGGTGTCCGATAAATGCTTTTTCTGCGAAGCCGGTGAAGCGACCACTGACGAGCAGCGCCGCCAGCGCCTTGTCCTGTGGACGACAGGGCACACGGTTGTCCTGATCAACCGCTACCCCTACACCAACGGCCACCTGCTCATCGCGCCGCGCCAACACATCGCGGATCTGGAAGCCCTGCCCGCGGAAGTGAGCGCCGACATCATGGAGCAAACCATCAAGGCGCTCGAGCTGCTCAAGAAATGCATGAGCCCCCAGGGCTTCAATGTCGGCATCAATTTAGGGCGCTGCGCCGGCGCCGGCGTCCCCGGTCACCTCCACCAGCACGTTGTCCCCCGCTGGAACGGCGACACCAACTTCATGTCCGTGGTCGGCGAAGTCCGCGTCGTCCCCGAAGCAATGAGCAAGCTTTGGGAGGAGCTGAATCGGAATCTGGCGATTTGATCATCTGATCATCTGACCATTTGATCATTGGGCGAAGTCTCAATCGCCAGATGATCCAATCACCAGATGAATAAAAGAAACCTTCCCCCGTGGCGAAGGAAGGTTTCTTTTTGTTTCGTGGCCTTAGTTGGAGCCAGGCCAAAAACGTTTTGTGGTGACTTGAGTGAGACCAGAAGAGCGAGCCGTTAAAGCCACGTGGCTCGCGTGAGGAAGAATTTACTTCTTCGACTTCTTGGTCGTCGACTTCTTGGCAGTCGACTTCTTGGTCGTCGACTTCTTAGCTGCCTTCTTTGCCATGGCGCTGTCACCTCCTTTCAAGAGCAAACTGTAAAGCTGGTGCAATTCTCAGTCAACGGTTTTTTGCGTCGCGTGAAAATTTTTTGCATTGCGTGCGCGCGTCGATCGTGATCGCGCGACTCACTGATGCGCGCGATGAAGGAGGATTTCCGCCACAGAGATCACAGAGCACACAGAGAAAGAATCGACACGATCGCTTCTCGCAACGAGAATTCCTCTCTCTCTCAGCTCTGTGTTCTGTGTGGCCGCGAATTTTTCCGTCGCGCCTGATGCGCATAAGATGGTGCGCGTTCACGAAAGGAAACAGACTTTGGCGACGACGATTGCGAAGCGGCCGTGTGTCATCATCATTCGAGATGGTTGGGGCGCAAATCCGTATCCCGAGTGGAACCGCGCCAACGCGGTGCATCTCGCCAAGCATCCCACCGACGACAAGTTGATGAGCGACTACCCGCACGTGCTCGTTCACACCAGCGGTTTCGACGTCGGCTTGCCCGAGGGCACGATGGGCAACAGCGAAGTCGGTCACCAGAACATCGGCGCCGGGCGAATCGTCGACCAGGAATCGGTCCGCATCACCAAAGCCATCCGCAACGGCGAGTTTTTCGACAACGTTGAGCTCAACGCCGCCGTCACGAATTCGCTGGAAAAACAGAGCAATCTGCACCTTTTCGGCATCGTCTCCGATGCGGGCGTGCACGGGCTCCTCGAGCACCTGTACGGCTGCCTGCTTCTCTGTAAAAAGCGCGGCCTGTCCCGCGTGTTCCTCCACGCCTTCACCGACGGACGCGACACTTCGCCGAACTCCGGCCTCAATTACATCCGCCAGATCGAAGCGAAGATGAAAGAGATCGGCGTCGGCCAGGCGGCGAGCGTCTCCGGGCGCTACTGGGCGATGGATCGCGACAACCGCTGGCCGCGCGTCGAGAAGGCATATCGCACCATCGCGTTCGGGGAAGGACCGGCCTTCCGCAGCGCGGAAGAAGCGATCGCCTACTACTACGATCATCCCACCGAAGCGAACATGAACGGCGATGAGTTCGTCACGCCCTCCGTCATCAGCGACGTCGGCACCACGCCGCGCGCGATCGTGAAGAGTGGCGACTCTGTCATCTTTTACAACTACCGTGGGGATCGTCCGCGCGAGCTGACCAAAGCGTTCGTCACTCCCGACTTCACCGGCTTCGATCGCGGCCCGATGCTCCAACTGCACTACACGACGATGACCGCGTACGAGACGGGATTGCCCGTGAAGGTGGCGTATCCCAAGCCGCCGAAGATGACCAACATCCTTGGTGAGTACGTCGCCAACCTCGGCCTCAAGCAGTTCCGCTGCGCCGAGACGGAGAAGTACCCGCACGTCACATTCTTCTTTAACGACTACCGAGACGCCCCTTTCGACGGTGAAGATCGTCAGATCATCCCCTCGCCGCGCCAACTCCCGAATGGGGCCCCGCTCTCGACGTACAACCAGATGCCGGAGATGAGCGCGTATGGTGTTTGCGACGAAACCCTCCGCCGGATCAACTCCGGCGGCTATGACTTCATGGTCGTCAACTTCGCCAACGGCGATATGGTGGGTCACACCGGCGTCCTCGACGCGGCGGTGCAGGCTGTGCAGCACGTCGATGTCTGCGTCGGGCGAATTCTCGACGCTGTCCAGCGCCAGGGCGGCACGGCGATCGTCACCGCCGACCATGGCAACTGCGAACAGATGATCGACCCCGCCACCGGCGGCCCCCACACCGCACACACGACTTATCCAGTGGAACTCATCGTCGTCGACGACCGCATGAAAGGGAAACGCCTGCGCGAAGGCGGCCGCTTGGCGGATGTCGCGCCCACCGCCTTGGAGCTCATGGGCTTGGCGAAATCTGTCGAAATGAACGGGATTTCCCTGATCTCCGGGTAAAAACGCCGCGCCCATTCCTCACCTTGCCACAGGGCACCCTTGCCCTATAATCGCGCCCGTAAGGAGATTTGTATGGCTCACATCATTGCGCAGCCCTGCATCGGGACCAAAGACACCGCCTGCGTGGCGGTGTGCCCGGTGGACTGCATCCATCCGACGAAGGACGAAGACACCTTCGCGGCCGCCGACATGTTGTATATCGACCCTGATACCTGCATCGATTGCGGACTGTGCGTCGACGAATGTCCCGTGAAGGCGATCTTCCCGCAGGAAGATCTTCCCGCAGAGTGGGCCGAGTTCATCGAAAAGAACGCGGCGTACTACAAGAAGTAACCCGGGATTAAAAACCAAATAACGAACAGGCCGCGATCTCGCCGTCGCGGCCTTTTCATTTGCCTCACGTCTTCATTTGCCCCACGTCGCCGCTCAGGTTTTCCCCTTCGCCGCCTTCTTCTCCACAAACTTCTCCGCCCGCCCCATCAGCGCCTTCACGTACTGATCAAAGCTCCCGCCCTCGTTGTTGGTCCGCACCCCCGCGTTCTTCGCCGCCTGGGCGTACGTCTGCACCTGCTTCTGATAGTCCGCTTTCATCGCCTCCGCCCCCTTCTCCTTCAGGTTCTCCTTGAACGGATAGCGAATCACATGCAGGTAATCCATCGCCAGCCGCTCGCGCGCCACGCGCGCCGACAGCTTCGCATCCCCCTCGGTTGACTTCGCCGCCTTCGCAAAGAGCGCATCACACCTGGCCAGCATCTCATCGGAAATGTACGCCGCACTTTCCCCATAACACCCGTGTTTGAAGTCCGGCTTGTCCGCCAGGGAATTCACCACGTCCACATACTCCACCAGGGCGTCCCCCGCCGCCCCGTAGTATCCCCGCAAGAAGGTCTCCGTCAGCTTCCGCTGATCCTGCGACGGATCCCACAGCAGGTGCGCATGCAGCCACGTCCGCAGCGGAAGCATGTCGCCCGCCTTTCCATTGAAGGCATCGCCCTGCTGAAACACGCCCACGACATGGCTCTTCTCAAACAGCCGCAGGTCATCTGCGATCGGCCGGATGTTCGGCTGCGGGATCAGATAGTTCGAAAAGTTCGTCACGTAGTTCCAGATGAACATGTTCTTCGAGATCGCGCTCCACCCCGCCAGATCTTTAGCGAACGCCGCATTCGTGGAACCACTCAGAGGATGCGCGAAGTCGCACTCGATCGAGCACAATCGCACCAGCACGTTATCCGCCGGCTTCACCAGCTTCGGCGGCTTCCGGCTGTACACGTACGCCAGCGTTTCCACCAGGAAATCCGGATACTCCTTCTTCACCTCCCCCGCCACGGCATTCACAAACCGAATCACCGGTCCCGCCTCGGATCCCTCCTCCTTCACGATCGCCTGGCACTTCTCGCACTCGCACGGGCCATAGCCATCGTTCTGACTCACCGAAATCATTCCTGCATCCGGATTCTTCCGAACGCGATTGAGCACCACCCGCGTCATCTCCTTCCGCATCTCCTCGTTGCTCAGGCACAACTGCCCATCCGTTGAGCGCTTCCCCTTGAGCATGGCAAACCACTCCGGATGGGTCTTGAACCACTTGCTCGGCGGGATGTAAGTGAACGCGGTGTGACACCACCCGATCAGCGTGTAGTGCCCGCCCCACTCCTCCGGGATGTAGTTGTGATGCCCGTTCAGCTTCAGCGCCACCGCGAACGGCCCATGCTTGTACATCGCGTCCGCGTTGAACACCTCGCGATAGCGAATCTTCGGCGTGTACACCCGGTTCAGCTCCCCCACCTCCAGGTTGGAGTTCCTGGGCACGTCCGTCTCATCGCTCGTCCAGAACCGCACGCCGCACTGGTTCTCCAGGAAATCGAATACCGCATACAGCGACCCCCGCGGCCGCGACCCCGCCAGCACGACCTGGTCCCCCACCGACTTGATCACGATTGAGTCAGTTAAAAGCTCTTTGAAGTTCACCTCGGGCACAAGCTTCTGCACCGCATTCGACTGCCCCACGTGAATGCGCAGCAGCTTTGACCCCGCTCCATCCGCCACGATCGCCGGCTCCGCCCCGGTAATCGCCTTGAGATACTTCTGAAGCTCCTTCGCCGCCGTCTGCTCCGCCGCAATGGCGTCGGCCGGCAGGACGATCACGCACTTCACCTGCCCGTTCTCCGCCAGCTTCAAACCCGCAAGCGCGTTCCCCGCTATCAAACTCACTGCCGCACACACCACCCACGCAAGTTTCATCATGCCGTGCCTCCGTACCTCTCGTTACCACCGGCATTTGCGTTTGTTTGTCTCTGCCGCCCCGGCGGCGTATCATTAGCACCCTCTGAGGAGACACCTTATGAAGTTGCTTGCGCTGTTTGTTTCCGCGTCGCTGGTCATGGGCCTGATGGTGATGAAGGTCACCGCCGAGGACACCAAAGCCGACGCCAAAGCCCCCGCCACCCAACCTGCGAGCACCAAGCCAGCCATCGTCAACAAGAAGTGCCCCATCGGCGGCGAAGACATCGACCCCAAGGGCAAGACGGTCACCTACAAGGGCAAGACCATCGGCTTCTGCTGCGACGACTGCGTCAAGGACTTTGAGAAAGATCCGGAGAAGTACGTCAAAGACCTCAAGTAACCCAACGCTTAAAACCCCGGGTGCTCCCCGGGGTTTCTTTCGCACTTGACCGATACCCCCTGGGGGTATATGATGAAGCAAATGCAAGAAGATCGGGAAAAACTCAAGCACCGTCTCAAGCGGATCGCCGGCCAGGTAGCGGGTCTACAAAAGATGGTCGAGGAGGACCGCTACTGCGTCGATATCCTCACGCAGCTCGCCGCCGTCCGCTCGGCACTGGACGCCCTCGGCGTCGAACTCCTCACTGACCACATGCAGCACTGCGTCGCCAGCACGACCGAAGCGCACCCCCATGCCAGGAAGCGCTCGCAGGAAGAGCTGGTGGAAGAAATGCGCCTGACCCTCTCGCGCTTCCTACGGTGAGTCCGATTTGTTTTTCCCGTCGCATGGGCGTCTCGCCCATGCAGCTTAGAAAGATTGGAGTCTCATCATGGTTCAGACATCATCATCCCCCGCCTGCGAACTCGACTTCTCTGTCAGCGGAATGAACTGCGCTTCCTGTGTCGCTCACGTGGAGAAAGCCGCTCGCGCCGTCCCCGGTGTCCGCGATGTGAAAGTAAACCTCGCCCTGGGCCGAGCCCACGTCAGCTACGACCCGCAAACGGTCCAGCCGGAGCAAGTCGCCACCGCCATCACCGACTCCGGCTATCCCGCCGCCGTCCAGGACCAGGCGAATCATCCCAACGCCGAGCAAGAGCGCGTCGCCAGACAAGCAGCCCACGCGAAGAGTTGGTTCCGCCGCGCCCTCGTCGGCGTCATGCTCTGGCTCCCCGTCGAAACCCTCCACTGGACCTTCACCCTCACCGGTCAAGCCCACCACACCCACGGCTGGATGAATTGCCTCGCGCTGATCACCAGCACCCTCGCCATCACCTACGTCGGCTGGGCATTCTACAAGAGCGCCTTCAAAGCCCTCCTCCGCGGCACCAGCAACATGGACACGCTCATCGCCATGGGCGCCACCGTCGCGTACGTCTATAGCCTGGTCGCCTTCCTTGGTTATCTCGCCGGCGCGTGGACGACGCTGCCCAACCTCTACTTCATGGAATCCGCGGGACTGCTTGCCCTGATCAGCACCGGCCACTGGCTGGAAGCCCGAGCGCGTGACGCGGCCGGCAGCGCGATCCGTGAGTTAATGAACCTCGCTCCTACAACCGCGCTGCGGGTCATTTCCCCCTCTTCCCCCTCTACCGGTACTCCGGGAGAGGGTAGGGGTGAGGGCCTACCCGCGGAGCGAAAAACCTCTCTGGCATTTGTCTCCTTAACGACCTTGAATGATGCCAATACCCTTTCCACCGAAGAAGTCCCGGTTGCAGCGCTGGAGCCCAGCGACAAGATCCTGGTGCGCCCTGGCGACCGCATCCCCACCGACGGCGTCGTCATCACCGGCCGCTCCTCCGTCGATGAATCTTTGATCACTGGCGAGAGCCTGCCGGTCCTCCGGCAGGTGGGCGACCCCGTCATCGGCGGCACCGTCAACGCCGACGGCCGCCTGATCGTCCGCGTCACGCGAACCGGCAGCCAAACCGCGCTCGCTCAGATCATCAAGCTCGTCGATTCAGCGCAATCCTCCAAACCCCCTGTTCAAAAGCTCGCCGACAAGATCGCCGCCGTCTTCGTCCCCGCCGTCCTCGCCATCGCCCTCATCACCGCTGTCGGCTGGTACCTCTACGCTTCCCACGCCAACTGGACCACCGCCCGCACCTGGGCGCAGATCGCCAACGCTGTTTGTTCCGTCCTGATCGTTGCCTGCCCGTGCGCCTTGGGCCTCGCCGTCCCGGCGGCCCTGATGGTCGGCACCGGCCGCGGCGCCAAGCTCGGAATCCTCATCCGCGATATCGACGCGCTGCAAGGTGCCGAAAGAATCGACACCGTCGTCCTCGACAAAACCGGCACGGTCACGCAAGGCAAGCCCGCTGTGCGTCGGGTCGTCGCGCTGGACGGAATCGCCGAAGATGCACTCCTTTCGCTCGCTGCCGCCGCTGAGCAGTTTTCCGAACATCCCCTGGGAAAGGCGATCGTGAAGCACGCGAAGGAGCGCAAGCTTTCATTCCTTGAACCGGAGTCTTTTTCCAATGAACCTGGACTGGGCGTGCGCGCACGTGTCGCGGGGCGCGATCTTCTAATTGGCAACACGGCCTTGGCGTCCGAACACCGGGCGACGCAGGCGTCGCCCCTGCAACCAGAAGCCGGCGAAACCGTGGTGCAGGTTGCCGAGCAGCAGGACAGTGACGCGAAGGTTCTCGGCTTCATCACCCTCACCGATCAGCTTAAGACCGATTCCACCGAAGCCGTTAGAGCGCTGCACCGCCTCAACCTCCGCACCGTCCTCCTCACAGGTGACAACGCTTCAACCGCTCAGGACATAGCGAGTCGCGTCGGAATCCAGGATGTGCGTGCTGATGTTCGCCCCGAAGGAAAAGTGCAGGCGGTTCGCGATCTTCAGAAAGACGCCCGAGTCGCCATGGTCGGCGACGGCATCAACGACGCCCCCGCCCTCGCCGCCGCCGATCTCGGGATCGCCGTGGGCTCTGCAACTGACGTCGCCAAGGAGGCCGGCGGCATCGTCCTGGTCGGCCCCAGCCTGCACGGCGTCGCCTCCGCCATCCGCCTGTCCCGCGCCACGATGAAAACCATCCGCCAGAACCTTTTCTTCGCGTTCATCTACAATGTCCTGGCGATTCCGGTCGCGGCGCTCGGCCTGCTCAACCCACTCCTCGCCGCCGCACTGATGGCCCTGAGCGACATCACCGTCATTGGCAACGCCCTGCGCCTCCGCAGAGCGAGAATTGACTGATTCCGTTGATCCAGCGAACGCAAACATTCCGCTGGCGCCCATCGCCAGGCCCGTGGCTTCAGCCGCCGCATGATTTCCCCCTTGACGCGATACCCCCCCATCGCTTCAATACCGCCACTTTGCCGCCCCCCCTTTGGGGGCATGGAAGCAAATGGGCGTTGACCCACGCATCGTGTTCCGGTTTTCATAGCCTCACCTTTCGGGAAGAACCAGCATGACCAACAACGAAACAGCCGCCGTGCTCTTGGAAGACGCCCCCGAGTTGCTCTCTCCGCTCGCTGCGCTCCTCGAAGAACTTCAATCGCCCGTCCCCTTCGCAGATCCCCAAGCCGCCAAGCGCGGCGGGAAGAAGGATGACGAAGCAGAGGAAGAGGAGGAGGCAGAGACCGAGGACGAAGACGAAGAGGATGATGACGAAGACACCGAAGATGATGAAACCGAAGAAGACGATGAAGACTTCGACGACGAGGACGAAGATGACGACCTCGACGACGATGAAGATGAAGAGGACGATGACGAGGACGAAGAAGAAGACGACTACGACAGCGCCGACGACGACGATGACCTGGACGACGATGACGATGATTTCGAGGACGACGACGAATAACCCTCGTCATCAACAAGCTCACCAAACAGCAAGGCGTCTGCCCAAGAGCAGACGCCTCTTCTTTTTGAGATAGACTCTGACTTATCAGCTTTGAAATCTGAGATCTGAAATTTCAGATCTCACTCATCCCTCCGACTCCTTCTCATCGCCTTGACCTCTCCCCGCCGCTTCTTCTGCTCCAGCCGCTTGGCTTTCGCCGCACGGCTGGGCCTGGTCTTCTTCCTCACCTTCGGCTCCACCTTCGCCTGCACGATCAGCTCGCGCAGCCGGCTGAGCGCCTCCGCCCGATTCCCCTCTTGCCCCCGCTCCGTATCCGCGGAAATATGAATCTCCCCCGCCCCCGTCAGCCGCTTCCCCGCAAGTGATTTCAATCGCTCAACCGCCCGGTAACTTAAACCGGTCAGCATCTCCGGCCGAACCCAAAGCTCCACCTTGGTGTTCACCTTGTTGACGTTCTGCCCACCCGGCCCGCTGCTCCGGGCATACGCGAAACGTACCGCCCCCGCCTGCGCATGGACGCCCGGCCCGACCTCCAGCAGATTCACCAGACTGTCCGAATCTTGACTCACAGCAGAATTCTATCGCACCCCGGGCGCAGTAGCTTTCTAATCAGGGGCCATCAAGTTCAGGTAGATGTTCTGCCCCGTCTGCTCGTGCAGTCGCCGCACATGCCGCGTCGCGCTCCCGAGAAAGATCACGATCAGCAGTATCACCAGGTTCAGCCGCATCCACGGAATCGGATGCGCCGGCGGCTTCGCCGAGTAAACCAAGAACAACGAGATGATCACGCTCAACAATCCGCAGCTCGCATGCGCCGCCCACCACCAGCCCGCCTTGAGCCACGCGCTGTGCTCGACCCCCTCCGAAGCTGGCGCGAATGGGACGCGCGGAATCAATTGATCCGGGCCGGTGTAATAGTTGAAGTTCCGATAAGCCGACACGATGCCGCTGATAATCAGCAGCACCGCGCTCACCCAGACAATTCCTTTGAAGAACCATCGCGCCCGGGCAAAGACGGAAAGTTGCTGCTCCGGCTTCAGCTCTCCAATCGCTGCCGGCACCACCATCTCGTAAAACAGCGTCCCGCCGACCAGCAGCGTCGTGCACACGATGTGCAGATAACGATTGACCAGGATCAGGATGTTGTAAACCGGATCAGGCATTACTAGTGGCCTTCGGATGTGCAGGCAAATCGACTTGAGACAATCGCGCCGTGCAGTCGATTCTCATTACGACGCACCGATTTGCAAGTCGGCAGCGCACCCGTTCAAATAAGCGAAACTGGGCTATCTCGGGCAGTTCCGAATGATCAGGGCAGTTCTTTTCGACATCGACGACACGCTGCTGGATTTCGATCCGGAAGGCGCCCCGCGCGCCTTCAGCCTCGGCGCCCGCCGGACCTACGATTACCTCAAGGGCCGCGAGCTTCCCGTCCCCAGCTTCAAGACCTTCTTCCGCACGCACCGGATGCTCGCCTGGCGAATGAAATGGCTCGCGCGCGTCAGCGGCCGCGAACAATCCGTCCGCCATGTACTGCGCAAACTGTGCCTGAAGCTCAAGCTCCAGCGCGACGAAGTCTCTCTGGCGCGCCTCGGCTGGCTCTGGTATGAGCCGATCGTGGAGTGTGCTTCCGTCGCCGCTGATGTGGTCCCCACCCTGAAAGCGCTGCGCGATGGCGGCCTGAAACTCGGCATCATCTGCAACACGCCGCTCCAAGGCGACGTGATCGATCAGCACCTTAAGCTCGAAGGTCTGTTCGACTTCTTCCCCATCCGCATCTACTCCAGCGACGTCGGCCACCGCAAGCCCGACGCCCGCATCTTCAAAGCCGCCCTGCACGAGTTGAACGTCGCCGCCGACGAAACCGTTTACGTCGGCGACATGATCAAGACCGACATCGCCGGCGCCCTCAAGGCGGGGATGCGCACCGTTTACCGTCGCAAGGTCGCCAATGGCCCCGACTGCGACCTCGCCGATCACACCATTAGCGCTATTGCTGAACTCCTCAAGCTCCCGATGATCCAAAACGCGCTCAAGCCGCTGCAACCTTCTTCCGCGAACGCGCGATCAAGCGTCAGCACCCCACGCCTCCACCAGCGCACCCACGTAGCGTAACCCGGTGCCACTACAAGACGGCGCTTGAACTCAACGGTCATGCCGCCCCGCCTGTACTTGTTGTTAATGCTCCCACGCATCTTCGTCGCCGTCACAATCTCTTGTTCCCTGGCGGGATGGCTCCTCGCCGCCGAGCCCGCGAAGATTGACATCCCCGACGACTTCCCCCGCTTCATCGTTCGTGGAAAAGAGGAGCAGATGAACGCGATGCGCCGCTTGTTCTGGCTCCACTATCAACCGGCAGGGCCGCTCATTCCCCTGTGGGACGAATGGATGCCGATGTCCACCCTCTGGCCTGCACGCGGCACCGGGCGCGAGCTTGAGGCGATGCGGATCCGCTGGGCCGCCGCCCTCTCCAGTCGCGGCTTGAGCGGCGACGGGTACATCTTCACCCACCAGCACGACGGCCCCGCACACGCGCAAGGCTGGCCCTTCCCCGGCTGGAACGCCGCCGGTGGCGTCGGCTGGCACTTCCGCGGCACCGGCGTTCCCGGCTACGACCTCCCCACCGTCACCAGCGAACACTGGACGCTCACCGGCGGAAAAGGCGGTGAGATCAACGACAAGGGCTGGGTCGCCGATCTCACCCAGCCCCGCGCGACCGTCCTGCGGCCCGGCTTCACCATCGCCGCAAAGAACTCGCCCTGGCTGCGCCTCAACTGGTGGGCGAGCGGACTCGAAGGTGCGAATCCGTATGTCGAGTGGACGACGACGGATCAGCCAGAGTTCGCGGCTGATCGCCGCGCGTACTTCCCACCCGCTGTCGCCGATGAAGAACATCGTTTCATGCCCATGGGCGGGGGCGGAGGAAAGCTCGACACCACCCGCGGCGAAACCCGCACCATGATCCCCGTTTACCGCGTTCCCGGCTGGAAAGGGACCATCACTCAGTTCCGCATCGGCTTCGATAACCCCGGCCCCGCGCACCTCGTCATCAAATCCTTCCACACCGCCCCCGATACCCGGCACGACATCAACAACTCTAACTTCATTCGCGGCTGCCACGACTATTTCCTCTGGTCGCGCGACTACACTTTCCTCCGCGACCAGGTCGGCCGGATCCGCACCGCCATGCGTTTCATGATGCGCGAGTTCGACACCCGCAAACGCAAGTGTGTTTACGTCACCTGGCCCGGTCACGAAGGGCGCAGCGGGGTCCGCTACGTCAACGGGCAGAAGCAGGTCATCCCCGGCGAGGGCATCGGCAGCAACTACTGGGACCTGCTCCCCTTCGGTGGGGAAGACGCACTGGCGACGATCTACTACTTCGACGCGGTCCGCGATCTCGCCGAAATCGAGGAGCTCATCGCAAAGCACCCGGATTGGAACGTTGCCACCGGCGCGGACGCTTTCGATCCGCGCGACCTTCGCCAGCACGCGCAAGAGGTGAAAGAATACGGCACCAAGCGCTTCTGGAACGAGAAGACCGGCCGTTTCGGCACGGTCGATCTTGACGGGAAAATGCACGACTACGGCTTCACCTTCCTCAACAACGAAGCCGTCTACTACGACTTCGCAACGGGCGACCAGGCGAAGTCGATTCACGCCTGGATGAGCGGCCTGCGCAAAGTCGAGGGGGACACCGCACAATCCGAAGACATCTATCACTGGCGCTTCGGTCCTCGCTCCACCACCAAGCGAAACCTCGATTATTACTTCTGGGGATGGTCCAACCCCGAAGGAATTCCCTGGGGCTACCAAGTCCAGGACGGGGGCGCGGTGCTTGGCTGGTCGTACCACGACCTCATGGCGCGGCTGAAAACCGCCGGCCCGGACGACGCCGCCAAGCGCGTCAAAGACATCATCACCTGGTTTGAAGAAACCCAATCGGCCGGCGGGTACCGCGCCTACTACGGGGCTGATCCCAATCGCGGCACCATGCAGGGCGCCAACGTTGCTGGCGGGCTCGGTTTGGACAAAGAATTCTTCGAAAGCGTCCTCGTCCCCCAAGTGATGCTCTACGGGTTCATGGGTTTTCGTCCCACCACCGAGGGCTGCCGAGTCGATCCGAAACTTCCCACCGATTGGCCGAGCCTTCAAATCACCCGCATCCACTTGCACGATCACGTGATCGACGTCAAAGCCGAGGGGAAGACCATCACAGTGCACGATGCCATCAAAGGACGCGAGCCGCTGAAGGTGGACGTGCCGGAAGGCTTCACCGTCAAATGGAATTAGCTTGGGCCTCCGCAGCTCCCTGGGTTAGATTTCCGCTTCTGGAGTGGCTCGTCTGATCAAGCTCAAACACCTCATCCTTGTCCTGATCGTGGCGCTGGGCGTCTGGGCACTGCTGCCTCCGAAGGAGTCGGAAGGACACAAGTCCGTCCGCCTCGGCACCGATCCGCGCCATCTTCAGAACCTGGCGGCCGGTACGATGGTCCTCCGCGTGCATGCGGGGGCGTACCTGCCGGGCCTCATGCCGGACAACGTCGGCTCACCGCTTCAAGGTCTGACGAAGGTCGCCGCTGCATTCGAGAAGCTCTACCCGGATACCCGCCTCGAATTTGTCGGGGTTCCCGCGAAGATGCGCGAGTGGCTCGTCACGCAGCTCTCCTCCGGCCAAGCCCCCGACATTGTCTGCGTCAACGTCGAAGACGTCTGGCAGGACGTGCAAAAAAAATGGTACATCCCCCTCAACCGCTTCCTGGACGCTCCTAATCCCTTCGTCGCAAAACCGAATGCCGGCAGCCAAAAGTGGTGGGACATTTTCAAGTACCCCGTCCCCACCCGCGGCACCTGCGCTCCCGATGGCAACTTCTACTGCATCACGCTCGACATGATCGAGACCGGCATCTTCTACAACAAGAACATCTTCCGAAACCTGGGCTTGCACGAGCCGAAAGATTGGCCGGACTTTCTTGAGATCCAGAAGAAGATTAAAGCCGCCGGCTACACCCCCACGCTGGTTGACAAAGGCGCGTTCACCGATTGGGGCGTCGACCTCGCCTTCTACCAGGTCTACTCGGAGATCTCCGACCTGCTCGACCTCCGCTACGACCCCACCTCCGGCGACTATCTCAAGGGGTACCTCGACTGGGACGAGCTGGTCTTCCTCCACAGCAAAGGGTTTTTCTCACCAAAAGATGCGCGCTGGCGCGAGACCTTCCGCATCCTGAAGCAGTGGCGTCAGTACATGCAGAAATCCCTCGGCGACACCGAGGACATGATGCGCGCCTTCCTGACCCAGCGCGGCGCGATGTTCTGGTCCACCAGCATGTCGGTGAACCGCTTCAGCCGCGACAAGGACATCGACTTCGACTGGGGAATCTTCTACCTGCCGCCCATTCCCAAATACTTCAGCCGCTTCGCGAGCGGGCGGGATCAGTGCGTCATCGGCGGCTCGGGCATGCAGTACGAAGTCACCAATTCCTCGATCAAAGACACCGATCCCGCTGTTCCCTTCGAGCAGCGCATGCAGCAATCGAAGCGCCTGCAGCGGGTCATTCAGTTCCTTCAGTTCCTGACGACGCCAAAGAATGCCGACACGGTCGTGAACGAAATGACCCAGTTCCTCCCCAACGTTAAAGGCGCAAGCTTCAAGCAAGAGCTCGCCCCCTTCGATCAGTTCCTCCAGCGTCACTATTCGATGACCAAGTGGGACTTCACCTTCGACAACCAGTTCCACGAAACCTTCCTGCGCATGTTCGAGCTGTACCTCAACAACGGCCTGACGGAGGACGAATACCTCGACTGGATGCAGCGCAACCTCGACGCTGCGTGTGAGAAACTGATCTCGAGAAAAAACGTCAATCTCAAACCCCTCCAGCAGGAGTGGGACAAGCGTAGGGAACGACTTCGAGTTGTGAAAGAGT
>DASVUC010000304.1:0-9389 GCA_036387255.1 Tepidisphaeraceae bacterium
AAAGACGCCGCCGACGCCAAGAACATGCTCATGCTCCTCTCCGGCACCACGCACCTGGTGATCACCGGCGTCGCGGTGATGCACGTGGAGGTCAACTTCCACCGTCTGGTGCGCGTGATCTCGGCCGTGCGCATGCGCTCGCTCTCCACGGCGGAGATGGACCGGTACATCGCCGGTGGCGACTGGCAGGGCAAAGCTGGAGGCTATGGGATCCAGGATGCTGATAATTTCCCCAGCGACCTCCCGCACAAAGCGCCGTTCGTGATCAAACAAGCTGGCTCGCGCAGCAACATCGTGGGGCTGCCCATGAGCGTCACCAGGCAACTCCTCGCAGAGGCTGGCGTGCATCCTCCGCGGCACGGCTAGCGGCCTCGCCGGCCGCACTCTCGCATTGCCCATACGTATAGAAGTGGCTTATCCTCCCGTTGTGCTTCTGGCCGACGCAGGTTTCATTGCCCGCACCCTTCCCGGCGCCCTCGCGTTCCTCATTGGCGCGGCCGGGTGGTTCTATCTGTTCTACTCGCGCGCCGCTTCCAATCTTTCCCTCATTGAAGATCAGAAGCTTAACGCCCGCCGCGTCTCCTTTCGCCGGTTCAATGCAGTGCTGATGCTGATCCTCGCAGTGCTCCTCGCCGTGGGGTACTATGCCTTCGATCCTGAGCAGCTCACCGCGCAGAATCGGGCGGTCCTGGCGATCGTCTGGCTGGCCGTGCTGGCGCTGCTCTCTGGAATTCTGATTCTGGCGCTGATTGATGTTCGACTGACCTACAAGCTTCGCCAGGCCATCCGCGAACGCCGCAACCGATCATGAATTTCTCGCTTCGATTTTGTCGTCTCCACATTGCCCTTCTGCTCATCGCCATCGGCTGCGCCGACACGCAGCCCACCACCGCGCCCTCGCTGCCGACAACGCAGATGCAGATCGGCAGCAAAACCTTCGCCTTGGAGATCGCCAGGAACGACGCCGACCGTGAGCGCGGCCTGATGCGGCGCGACTCCATGCCGGCTGATCATGGCATGATCTTCGTCTTCCCCAAGCCGCAGATGATGAGCTTCTGGATGAAGAACACCCGCATCCCGCTCGACATCCTCTACATCGACGCCGACGGCAAGGTGCTCTCCATCAAGCAGATGAAGCCCTACGACATCACGCCCGTCCCCAGCCTCAAACCCGCCAAATACGCCATTGAATTGAACAAGGATGCCGCCTCGGGCGCAGGCGTCAAAGAGGGTGACCAGCTTACAATTCCCACAGAAGCGCAAAACGCTTCAGAATGATGATGTGTCCCTCCAGGAGCGGGAGCCCAGCCGCTCCGCCGCGGGTTCGAGCGGCGGAAGGCTTCCAAACCCATCCCCTCAACCGCAAGCCTCCACCTTCCAAGCCACCACATCCAGCTTCCGCGAGAAATGCACCACAGGCTTCTCCCGCGGCATCGCCATTTGAAGCTGATTAAACATCGTGCACCGCTCGATTGCCACCTCTCCCTTCTGCAATGCCCAGGGCTCATGCAGAATCTCCCCCCGCAGGATCTTCCCGTTCGCCTCTGCCGCGTAGAGGCAGTACCGCTCCGTCAGGAAATGCTCCAAGCTTCCGGCTGGCGATCGTGCTGCTTCACCAACAGGCCGATACTCTGCCACAAAATCCGCCGCCGGTGCATCGGCTTGAACGCGGTGGCTCCTGTACTGAACACCACCGCCGGCGATGTCGTCCACACTCATCTGCGCCAGAAAATACGGCAGATGAAACTGCTTTCGCGCCACCTTCACCGCCGTCTTGTGGGCCGCATCCAGGCTGAAAAACCACACGCCCGGCTTATCCTCATGCCGCACGTAAGTCCGTACGTTCAGTTCCGGAAACGCCCGCAATCCCGGCACCGCCGGCAGCCATCGATGCCGAATCCCCTCCATCCGAAACGGCACCACGCCCACCCAAGCCGTCCCGTCGAATATCTCAATCTCCAACCCCTCTGGCACCCACCTCCGCATCATCTCCACCGAAGCGCGCCAGTGGATAAACGCCAAGTCCCGCCAGCGCATGAAAACCGACCACGCCCGAGCAGGCCGTGGCCAAGGACAATGGCTGGCGTCCATCTTCATGAAAGCCAGTATAGATCAATCGGCGACCGACACAGATGTGACTCGAACTTTCAAAATTCCCGCCGCTGCCGCGCTGTCGGGATATCCAGGATTTTTCGATACTTTGCCACCGTTCGCCGCGCCAGCTCGATGCCCTGTTCCTTCAGCTTCTCCACGATCTCGTCGTCATTCAGCGGGTTCTTCTTGTCTTCGTTTTCGATGATCGCTTTGAGCTTCTCTTTGACGGCGTCCCAGCTCATCTCTTCCCCGTCGGCGGAGTGCGTGCCGCCGGAGAAAAACCGCCGCAGTGGGAACACGCCGCGAGGCGTCTGGATCCACTTCTCGCTAACCGCGCGAGAAACCGTCGCCACGTGAATCCCAAGTTGATCCGCCACCTGAATCATCGGAAGCGGCTTGAGAAATTCCGCCCCCTTGTCGAAAAACTCCCGCTGCGCGTCGACCACCGCGCGAATCACGCGGAGGATCGTGCTCTTGCGCTGCTGGATCGACTCGATCAGCCAGCGGGCGTTCCGCACGTTGTTCATCAAGAATTCGCGGGTCGACTTGTCACCCTGCTTGGCTTTGAGGAACTTCCGCCAGTGCCCGGAGATGTACAGGCTCGGTGCCGGATCATGCAGCATGTTGATCTCGTACCGATCCGTATCCTCATCGTAGTAGATCACCGCGTCCGGCGTGATCGGTGGCGCATCATTGTTGCCGACCAGCGTGCCGGGATACGCCGTCAGATGCTTGAGTCGCTCAACCGCCGCCTTGATCTCCTCGATCGGCCGGCCGAGCTTCTTGCTGATCTGTGGGTAGCGGTTCATCGAAAGATCTTTCAGGTGATCTTTGATCAGCGCCCGCTCAAGATCGAAGTCATGCCCCTCGGAGGCTTCTTCATCCTGCTCAATGGCGTCAAGTTGAAGCAGCCAGCACTCCGCCAGGTTCCGCGCGCCCACCCCCGCCGGCTCCAGCGACTGAACCAGCTTCAGCGCCTCCGGCAGATCTTCCAGCCTCACCGGTGTCTTGGACTCTTTTGCGATCGTTTCGAAATCCGTCCGCAGGTAACCATCAGGCGTCAAGAAGTTGATGATCGCCTCACCCGCCGCGCGCAGCCGATCCCCCGGATGCTTTTCACCTTCCCGGGGCGGACACTCCATGAGCCCCCACTGGTTCAGCAGGTGCTCCTGGAGGTTCTCGCCGCGGGCGGCGGTGTTGTTCATCGCATCCAGCTTCTTGTCGCGCTCGCCGTCGAAGCTGGAGACCCGGAAGTTACTCCCGGCATTGGTGTTAAACTCTTCGTTCTCGAAGTATTCGCTGATCTTCGCCAGCCGCTCAAAATCGTCAGCCTGGTCCGAATTCTCCCGGACGACCATCGGCTGCTCTTCTTCAGCAAATTGCTCTCGCGCCTGCGCATCAGTCGTTTCGGTTGAATCCACCGGAGCGGCGTCTCCATCAATATCCCCCTCGCGCAGCTCCAATACAGGATTATTTTGCAGCTCCTGTTCGATCCTTTCTTCCAGCGCCATCAGCGGCAGCTGGAGGATCTCCATGCTCTGGATCATCCTCGGCGTCAGGAGCTGACGCTGCTCCATTCTCAGGTGAACCGATTGTGTTAACTGCATAGCCATAGCCTGTTTACAAACATCGGCCGAACTCGGCACGTCGTTTGCTTCTCCACTTCGATTTTAGCCTCAGTCCGCAGCCCGGCAACTGGAAATGTGCCGTGAACCGCTGAGGCTGGAGCAATATCGGGGCCAGCAGCGATTGGCACCATTTTTATTACACCCGCGCCAGGGGCGGCATCTCTATGAGAAGGTTAGAATCCACCGGGCTTTGCGATGGATGACCTGATCCGCATCGAAAACGTCGACTTCGCTTATCGTGACAGCCTGGTGCTGAAGCGCGTCACGCTTTGCGTTTCATCGGGTACGACACTGGGCGTGATCGGCCCCAACGGCGGCGGCAAAACGACCTTGATGCGGCTGCTCCTCGGGCTCCTCAAACCCACCCGAGGCTCCATCCGCATCGCCGGATTGGAGCCCCCGCAAGCAGTTGCGCGGGGGGACATCATCGGGTACCTCCCCCAGACACCGCGCCTACCGGAAAGCCTTCCCCTAAACGTGCGCCAACTCGTGCGCCTGGGCCTTGCCGGAAAAACCGGGCTGCTCAAAGGTTACCGTCCCGACGATTGTGGATTCGTCGAATCGCTGATGCAGATGGTGGGGATCTCAGAACTCGCCGACGTCCCCATTGTCAATCTGTCAGGAGGTCAGCTTCAACTCGCGCTCATCGCACGGGCCCTCGCCCCTCGCCCCCGGATCCTGCTGCTCGACGAACCCACGACAGGCATCGACCACCTCGCGCAGCAGCGGTTCATCGATTCATTGACAAAACTAAAATCGCAGATGGATCTGACGGTGGTGCTGGTCAGCCACGATTTACGCGCCGTCGCCGCCATCTCCGACCGCATCGGTTGCCTGAACGTCACGCTGCATTACCACGACGTTCCCGAGCACATGCCGCCCGACCTGATGTACCGCCTCTTCGCCTGCGACCTCCAGGCTTTCGGATTAAGCAGCACGGCTCAGCCACACGTCCCGCACCAACAAACGCCCACACCCGCGCCTTAATTCGCGCCAGGATTACTAGCCAAAAAAATTTCCAGCGCCGCCTGCGGGTTCGGATAAACCGTCGCACCGGAAAGGTTCTGGCTCTTCTGCTGCGCAAACGTGGTCTTTCCGCTGTTGCCCACATACGCGCTCGTTGTTGCGTAAGCACACGGGAAGTTGCTGCTCATCAACGTCTCCACGTGACCATCTGCGAAACAGGCGTTCGCCGCGAAGTTCCGCCGCCCGTTGGCTGCTGTATGACGAAACCCAATTACGGAGTTGGTCATGCCCAATTGATTCACCGACTGCCTGCCCAGGAACACCCCGTCCGCCACCGCAATGGTCAGCGCCGACCGCCGCACAGTGGTCAACTTGTGCGGCCGAATCAGATGCTGACCATCCGGCCCATATCCCGCGACGGTCGAGTAATACAGGTCCCGCTGCGCGATCTGAGCCGTCGTCAGGGTTTGCCCCGTCGGGTGATAGGCGTTGAGCCAGTAGCCCACGCGGATGATTTTATTGAAGTTCATCTCGGGGATCGTCACCGCCTGCTTCGGTGATGTATCTCCACCAACGCTGGTGAAAATCAGCGGCCACTCCACCCACCCCCGCGTGCTGCCAACATTCGTCCCCGTCGCCCCATTCTCCAGGCTGTTGATCTCATCAGTGGTGTCGGGACAGTAGAAGATCGTGTTCGTGCTCCGCGCCGCGCTGCGCGCATAGCCATCGCGATCGAGGATGCATGCCCACCCATCCAGCGGCTGCTTTGGGCCGCCGGTGTAATTCGATGTCGCATCCGTCGGAATGGGGAGATTGTACGCTGGCACGATGTATCCGCGGGTATCCGTATTGTAATTGATCAACCCTTGCCCGATCGCGCGCAGGTTGGACATGCATCGCACCGCCCGCGCCTGCGACTGCGCCCGTGAAATCACCGGCAGCAAAATGCCGATCAGTACCGCGATAATTTCAATAACAACCAGCAGCTCCACCAACGTAAACGCGCCACGCGCGCGACAACGAAAAGACATGTTCCCTCGCCAGGAGAAGACCTGCGGATCAACAACTACGCACACCCATCAACATCAGGACAGGTCTAGGCAAGAGGTGGGGCCCGGCCATCAAAGCAGGTGGCCAGCGCTATAGACGTGACACAATCGGCCTGCTGCGGCGTAAGGATCGCCAGCAGATTCAGCGGCGGGGGGGTCAGGTCAATGTTCTCCGGCAACGTCAGCCGCGCTGCAAAAAAGCAGACTGCGCAATGTGCCGGATCCTTCGCGGGTTTCGGGGGAATCGATTTCTCTCCCGCGTTCTCCCGATGCCCGCAACACGCCCCGCCCGTTCCCGCCTGCGGCAGCGTGACCGCGCCGCGCGTATGCCCCGGCAGAATCACGTTCAGCCATACAAGCTGAAACAGCAGCAGTGAGATTCGCCCCGGGCGCGAGAACATGCCCCGCAACGTTAATGATCTCCCGCGGCGGTCGTCAATCGAAATTCGCTACCCATTCCTGATCAAGAAGGCGCACCTTCATAAGTCCCGGTCGTCACATCCCCGGTCGTGTAATAGAACTTGTTGTTGATAAACGACGCCACGCCCGATGCGTGGGACACCGGCAGCGGCGTCACGTTCGTCCAGGTGTTGTTGTCCGGGTCATACGCCGTCACATTGTTAATCGCGTTTTGATACGTCGTCTCCCCGCCCAGTGTGAAGATCCGGCCGCTCACCACGATTGTCGCGCTGTTGATGTGCGACCGACCGAACGGCAGCGCCGCCGCCGTCGTCCACTTGTCCGCCACCGGGTCATACACCTCGACGGCGCTCTGCGGCGATTCCGCCTGATCCTGGTTCTTCTGGCCGCCTATGGCGTAGATCTTCCCGTTGAGCGTGACCGCCCCCATGTGCGTCCGCGCCGTCGGCAGCGCCGCGCGCGACACCCATCCCGCGCCCGGGTTGCTCAAATCAAACGCCCAGTGCTCGCTTCGATCGGTCCGCGAAAGGTCTGATCCTCCGAAGAAGTGCAGCACGTTCCCGACCGCCGCCATCGCCCCGCCTCCTCGCGCCGCCGGCAGCGAAGCGATTGTCGTCCAAGTATTGGCGTCAACGTTGTAAACCTGCACCTGCGACGTCGCGAACGTCTGAGAGCCGCCCGGCCCGCCGGTATATCCGCCAGCCAGGTAAACATTTCGGCCCACCGTCACTGTTCCCGCATGCGACACGCCCACCGGCGCCGCCGCGCCCGTTCCCCAAGTGTTCGTGGACGCGTCGAAATAATCCGTGCGCGTTGAATTGGTGGCCGAGAAATCCGTATATCCCCCAAAGAGATACAACCGGTTCCCAAACGTCGCCGTCGCCGCTTCGCCCCGTCCCACCGGCGCCGCCGTGCGGCTTGTCCACGTGATGTTCGTCGCCAGCGGAGACTTGTCGTTATCGATGATCGAGATCGTCGCCGCTCCCGATCCGACCGAGTAGCGGTTGGTGTCCTGGGCAATGTTCAGCGTAACCGTTTCGTTCCCCTCGGCGGCCGTGTCGTCGATCGTTTTCACGTTCACCGTCGTCTGCGATGCGCCCGCCGGAATGGTTACGGTTGAAGGAACGGCGTTGTAATCCGTGCCGCTCGTTGCGCTGCCCGTGGTGACCAGGGAGACCGCCAGCGCTGCCGCCGTCGATCCCGTGCGTGAAAGAGTGAACGATCCCGAAGCCCCTGCCTCCGCCGCGTTGGAGTTTGCCGTCACCGTCACCATCGGCAGGTTGCTGTTGGTCCCGCCGTCGTTGTCCTTGATGCGAATGGTCGCATTAGCGTTCGTGCTGGATGTGCGGAACTTGCTCGAGTTATCGATCGTCAGCGTCACCGATTCCGTCGCCTCGACGATCTCGTCGTTCACCGGCCGCACCTTGATCAGCACGTTCCGCGCCCCCGCCGGGATAATTGCCGTCTTCCCGATTGATCCATAATCCAAGCCGTTGCGCGCCGTCCCGCCGATGGTCAGGTTCACAAACAGCGTGCGCGAGGTCGAGCCCGACCGATGCAGCATGAACTGCCGGATCGTCCCCGGCTCGCGCGCCGGCTTCAAAGACGTCGCATCAATCGACACCGTCGGCAGCGCAAACAGCATACGCGACTCGAGCGGATCCATCACAACGGCGGGGGAGTGTACATCCTTCATAGACGCGTGATTGTGCCGCACAAAACGACCAGTGGCTAGTGGGAAAGACATACACCAACAGTGTCCGCCCCGCGCCCGTTTGTTTCAGCATCCGCTCCCCAAAAGTGCGACTTATTTCCCCAGCGGCTGCACCTTCTGAATAAACACATTCGTGCTCAGCTTCCCCGCCGCCGCCGCATCCGTCACCGGGCGCAGCAGCGCCAACTTCGCCCCTTGGAATTCCGCAACATAAACCGCACCTGTTGATGGATCCTCAACCAAATCCAGCGGATCCTGAAACTGCGAGAGCCCCGCAATGCCGCTGATGGTTTCGGTGATCTCTCCTGCCGGCCCCGGCGTCAGCACCAGGATGTCCTTCCCCCCGCTGAAGCGCGTCACCAGGATCTTTCCCTTCAGCGCCCCGCCAAACGCGCCCGAGCGGTATTCAATCATTCCGTTTGGAGAGATGTGCTGCCCGAAGTCATACACCGGCAGCCGAAAATTCCGGTCCGGCTTTACGCCCTGTGCATACGCGCTCACCTCCAGCGGATCTGCTCCCGCCGTCGGATTTCCCCCGTATAGCACGTATTCCCCGCGCGTCGGATTGGGATGCCCGTAATACCCTCCATCTTCCACCTTGATCAGGTAATCATCCATCGTGGTCGGCACCTGCATCAGCGCCGGCGCACGCGTACCGTCATAAGGCCCCAGCCGATCCTGATCGATTCGCCGCGGAAACTTCCCCTCCGGCGATCCCGGCACATTCGCGCCCGCCGCCGATCCGTTCGTCCCCGCGTACAGATAGCCGTTCGAGTGCCACAGCAGATCAAACGAAACCCGCACCCCCGTCGCGAAAAGTCGCACCGGCGCGCCGGTGGCAAAAGGATCGTACTTGCCGCCTTCCTCCGTCTTCACGTCCACCGTCTCATCAATGGCGCGCACATCCGCCCGCAGAATCGCCGCCGACAGCAGCCGCTCCGTCCGATGACCCCACTTGGTATCCGGCGCGCCCATCGCCGTGTGCGAGCTTTGCGACCAGTACAGCGCCCGGTCCGGCCCGAAGACGATCTGGTTATTCAAATGATCGCGCCACGATCGCGGCAGGTTCACAATCACATCGCGATACTCGTGCAAGTCATTCCCCGACACCCGCGAAATCTTCCCCGTCCAATCCGTCGCCCCTTCGAACGAAGGCCTGCCATTGGGGTTCAGCACAAGCTGCCCGTGGCTGATCCACAGGATTGGTTTCTCCTTCGAAGCCACCGGATCAAAGCAGATCCCGGTGATCAGCCGAGGTCCGTGGTTGTGCTGGATCACCGTGTCAATGACCTGTTTCGTCCCCAGCGTCCCGTCTGCATTGATGTCGTACCGCAGGATCGCCCCCTGCATCGTCCCGACATACAGCCGATGGTCCGGCCCGATTGCCAGCGAAGTGCAGATTTTCCCATCGCCCGGCATCTCGACCTTCTCAAACGCGATCGGATAATTCTCCGCCGCCTTTCCCCCGCCCGTCGTGAATGACATTGCGAACGGCAGAAAATCCCGCCCCTTCCGGTC
>DASVUC010000305.1:0-3721 GCA_036387255.1 Tepidisphaeraceae bacterium
GCCTGCGTCGCCCTTTAGTGGTTGAGGCATGGGCGACGCAGGCGTCGCCCCTACAGCGAAGACCATGAACTCACTTCTTGTTGCCGCCATCACGTTTCCGCCTGAGGCGGTGAAGAACGCCATCAATGCGATCACCAAGCCGGAATACTTTATCTCGCTGTCGATCCTGATCTTTGTGTTGATGTTTGTATTGTATCGATGGTGGACGAAGCCGGTGGTGGCGGGGACGCTGTTTGTGCTGTTCCTGGTTTTTTACTTCGGGTCGATTGCGGACAGGAACTTTCGCTCAATCGTGGCCAAGCCGGACAACGTGCCGATCACGATCATGGTCATCAGCGTGATGATCTGCATCTGGATGGCGTTTCGGCGCGCGGCGCTGAACGATACGCGTATCGCGGCGGGGCTTCCGCTTTTGGAAGAGGACCGGGATGACAAGGTGCTGGTCTGGCCGGACCTGGTGTACACGGAATTGATCTGCCTGATCCTGGCGACGGCGGGGTTGATTTTGTGGGCAATCGTGTCGAAGGCGCCGCTCGAGCAGCCGGCGAATCCGGGGTATGCGCCCAATCCCGCCAAGGCGCCATGGTACTTCCTGGGTTTGCAGGAGATGCTCGTCTACTTCGATCCGTGGATGGCGGGCGTGGTGTATCCGGGGCTGATCATCCTGGGGCTCATGGCGATGCCTTACATTGACGTGAACCCGAAGGGGAATGGCTATTACACGATTAAGGAGCGGCCGTTCGCGATCGGTACCTGGTTGTTCGGGTTTTTGATTTTGTGGGTGGTGCTGATTTTCTTCGGGACCTTTTTGCGCGGGCCGAACTGGTCGTTCTTCGGGCCTTACCAGTTCTGGGATTTGCACAAGCAGGAGGCGCTGAACAACCAGGATATCAGCAATATTTTCTGGAACCGGATGATGGGGGTGGCTCGCCCGAACCCGGTGGATTTTCCCGATTATCCGAAGTGGATGATCATGATCTACCGTGAGTGGCTTGGGATCATCCTGGTCGGCGTGTACCTGGTGCTGGCGCCGATCGTGCTGCGGTTTACGACGTTCCGGCGGATGTACGAGCACATGGGGGCGATCCGCTACGTGATCATGGTGACGCTGCTGCTGTTCATGGCAATGATGCCGATCAAGATGGTGCTGCGGTGGCTGTTTAACCTGAAGTACTTTATCTACCTGCCGGAGTACAACGCGAACTTGTAGCGCCGCGGACTGAGGCGCTTGGTGCGGAACAAGCGGGCGGTTAAGAGGGGGGTATGAGTTCGACAGAAGACATCCTTCGGTCGGCGCAGCGGCTGCATCAGGCGGGGCAGCTCGCTGACGCGGAAGCTCTCTATCGAGAGGTTCTGCACGCGTCGGCGGATGATCGGACGGCGATGCATCTGCTCGGGCTCGTGCTGTTTCAGACGGGCAGGGGGGATGAGGCGCGAGGGCTTTTGGAGAAGTCGGTGGCGGGGAGGCAGACGCCGCCGGAGTTTTTCTTCAATGCGGCGGTTGTGCTGGATCAATTGGGGGAGACAGGGCGGGCGGCCACGCTGTATGAGCGAGCCATCGCGCTTCGGCACAACTATCCGGAGGCGCTGAACAATCTGTCGACGGCCTACACGCGCTTGGGGCGATTGCGGGAGGCGATCGATCTGGCGCAGCGAGCGGCGGGGTATCGGCCGGGGTGGAACGATCCGCTGTTCAACCTCGCCCAGGCGACCAAGGCGCTGGCTATTGAGCTGCATTTCAAGCGTTTACTGACGCCGGCCATTGATCTGTATCGAAACGCGCTTGCGCACCGGCCGGATGATCCGCTGGCGCGGGTGAACCTTGCGGTGGCGCTGGCGGAGAACGACGAGTTTGAGGCGGCGAAGGGCGAGGCGCATCAGGTGATCGAGCGGTCGCCGCAGCTTGCGGATGGGCGCTGGGCGCTGGGGTTTGCGCTGGAGCGGGAGGGGAAGGTGGACGAAGCGATGGGGGAATACCGGATGGCGCTTTGGCTCCCACCGGTGCCCGCGCTGAGGGTGGGTACGGCGTTGCCGACTGAGGCGCAGGTTGGACGCGCCATCGCCTTTGCGCGCGAGGCGGTGGGGATGAATCCAAGTCATATTTCGACACTGGTAAGCGTCGCGGGCGTGCTGGCGCGGACACCGGCGCGAGGGGACGATGCGGCGGGGGCTTACCTGGATCTGCTGCGGATGCAGCCGGAATTGCCGGATGTGAGCTGGGTGCTGGGAAACCGGCTGTTGTCGCTGCATTACCAGGCGGATGTTTCACCCCCGAAGATGTTTTTGGAGCATCAGCGGCTGGGGGCGCTGCTGGAGCGCGTGGAGCCGATACAGGCGCGGGAGGAGCGAGCGGATGAATCACGGAAACTTCGAATCGGCTACGTCTCGGCAGACTTTCGGGCGCACTCGGTAATGGGATTTCTAGAGCCGGTGCTGGCGCATCATGATCGGTCGCGCTTCGAGATCTTCTGCTATTCAAACGGCGCTGCTGCGGATGAGACGACGCTTCGCGTTCAGGGGTACGCGGTAAATTGGCGGCCCATCGCGGGGGAGTCGGATGCCGGGGTGGCGAAGCTGATTCGCGACGATGCGATTGACTTGCTGGTGGATTTGTCGGGGCACACTTCAGGTAATCGGCTGGGGGTGTTTGCGCTGCGGCCGGCGCCGGTGCAGGTGACCTGCCTGGGTTATCCGGACACGACGGGAATGATGCGGATGGATTATCGGCTGACGGATCGAGTGGCGGATTCACCGGAGACGGCGCAGGCGCTGGCGACGGAGAAGTTGGCATATCTGTCGAGCGCGTGGTGCTACACGCCGGGGGAGGGGACGCCGGAGGTCTCGCCACTGCCGGCGCTGCGCAACGGTCACATCACGTTCGGTTGCTTCAACACGATTCGGAAGGTGACGCGGGAGATGGCGTCGGTTTGGTCCGAAATTCTTCGGCGCGTCCAGGGGTCGCGGCTGATGCTGAAGTCAGCGGCACTGGAAGAGCCAGCGGTTCAGCGACAGATTTGCGGGTGGTTCGAAGAGGAGGTTCGCCAGCGCGTGACGATGCTACCGGCGTCGCCGACGGTGCGCACGCACTTGGCGATGTACAGTGACGTGGATATCGCGCTGGATACCTATCCTTACGGAGGTACGACCACCACTTGCGAGGCGATGTGGATGGGGGCGGCGGTTGTGACGCAGTCTGGCGCGATTCACGCATCGCGCGTGGGCCATAGCTTGCTGAGGACGGCAGGGCTGGAGGAGCTGGTCGCGACGAGCGGTGAGCAGTATGTAAAGATCGCGGAGAACCTTGCGCGCGATCGGAACCGTCTGGCGGCGATGCGGCAGGCGATGCGAGACCGGTTGCGCCAATCTCCGCTGCTGGATGGGGCCCGCTTCACGCTCGAACTGGAGGGGGAATTGCTTAAGATGTGGCAGCGGCGAAGCCTGACGCGCGGGAGCGCGTGAAGCCGGCGCTGTTGTGATTCTTATGGCTCATGAGGACATTCAACTTGCCGTCGAGCGCGCCCAGAAGCTGCATGCCGCCGGAAACTTTCGTGACGCGGAGCTGAGCTATCGCGCGGTGCTGGCGCAGCAACCGGGGCACGTATCGGCGATGCATCTGCTGGGATTGCTGCTGTTTCAGCAGGGGCGAAGACCGGAAGGGTTGCAGCTGATCGTGCGGTCGGTGCAGTTGTCGCCGGACAATGCGGCGCTGCATTTCAATTAC
>DASVUC010000306.1:0-10156 GCA_036387255.1 Tepidisphaeraceae bacterium
TCACCATTTTGCGTGTAACCACAAGAATGGTTGAGTCAAATGGGCTGCCGCGTGAGCGACAACCCGCAGGATCTCTTGCTGGCACCACCGGAGTACACCCCGGTATACCAGCTCACATTCTCGCGGCTTTCCGACTATTCACTTGTCAAAGAGCACTCTAATCCTTACGTCGCAAACACTTACGTGTTCACTTGGCTTGGTTTTTCCAATCACCTCTCGGCGACGGGAGGCGGAATGTTACAGTCGTTTCCGCCGGTGTCAACGGGTGTGGGAAAAGATTTTTCCAGCACCGTATCGACCTGAAACAGCGTGAGGCGTGCCCTTGCGGGCGACCGCTACGCGTTTCTGTTTGTGGTTGCTATTGGGCGAGAGGAACCGTTTGGAGTGCTGCGGTTCAGGCACCGCAACCGATTCGACCGCCAGTAGATTACCAGCGAGGGAAGGATAGTCCTGCTGGAGGTTTGGGGTCAAGCTGTGTTCAGGATTTTAGTCTGCGAACAAAGGCGACTAGAGAAATACGTGAGCGCTGAGGAAGGGTTCATCGTGTGGGGAAGAAAGACACGTCCCGCTGAAGCGGGACGCGTTGTTGAAGGAAGTACGAAGTCCATCAAGTCGCACGCTAGGCGCTCATGCGGAGGCGGTAGTTGGTGCCGGCGCCGCCGAGGGTGTAGAGGCGAAGGTAGTAGGTGCCGGCGGAGAGGGTGCGGGTGATGGATTCGTCGATGGTGCCAGTGTTACCCGAGATCTGGATGAGTTTTCCGGCAGAGTCGAGGAGCTGCATGTTGACGTCGCCGGTGAGGTTGGTGAGCTTGGCGGTGAAGCTACCTGCGGCGGACATGTCGAATCGGTAGTAGTCCTGGGTGTCGCTGGGGGCGACGAGGTCGGTGTAGACGGAGACTCGGCCGGGGGTGAAGGAGCCGCCCTTGCGGGCGAGGGCGCGGGAGTTACCGGCGTAGTCGGGGCCGGTGAGACCACCCGGAGCGCCGCCGACGGCGGGGGCTGCGATGGCGACGCGAAGGGCGTAGTTGGTGCCGGGGTTTCCGTTGTTGATGACGCGGTAGTAATAGGTTCCGGGTTTGAGCGTGCGAGAGATGTACTCGTAGCTCGTGCCCGCGCGGCCGGAGGTGGAGATGAGTGTGCCATCCTCGGCGCGGAGCTGGAGGTTCGCGTCGTCGGTGAGGTTGTACATCTTGGCGGTGAGCGTGGAGGTGGAGCTGATGCGGACGCGGTAATAGTCCTGGATGTCCAGAGTCTCGACGGTGTCGGAAGGAGTGACGGACTTTGCGGAGGTGATCACGCCGAGGTAGCGGGCGGTGGCTCGGGAGTCGCCAGCGTAGTCGACGGAGGGGACGGCGACGGTGAAGGTGCCGAGCGTGGCGGGCGCGGCGAAGTTACCGATGTCGTCGGCGACTTCCTGGTCACGAAGCGAGACGGTGTAGGCGCCGTCGTCCTGCCAGGACCAAGATGAAGCGGGCGAGGTGATCTTGTAGGTGGCGATGGCGGTCTTGCCGCTGTTGGCGCTGGTGGCGGAAATGAAGGTGGCGCGCTGGCTGTAGCCATTGGGGCCGGTGACGAGGATGTCGTCGTTGTCGAGCAGCGTGTCATCAATGCCCGCATCGTCGTTGTAGGTGACGGTGAAGGTGTAGGAACCGTCGCCGGCGGCGGTGATGTTGCCGAGAGTGGCCGAGGCGGTGGGCGCCGTGGTGTCGACGGCGACGGACTCGGTGGCCGCGACGTCGGTGTTGGAGTAGTCGGAGTCGCCGGCGACGTTGGTGGCGCGGACGCGGAAGTAATACGTTGTGCCGGCGGAGAGGCCGGTGGCGCTGTAGGTGGTGACGCCTGCGCTGGTGGTGGCGATTTGGGTCCAGGTGGAGCCGTTGAGGGAGCGCTCGATTTTGAAATTGGTTTCGTCGGTGGAGGTGTCGATCCAAGTCAATGAGATTGCGGAGGAACTGGTCACTGAAGCGACCAGACCTGTGGGGGCGGAAGGGATGGTAGGAAGGGCTTGAGTGGTGGCGCTGGCGGGGGCGGTGGGGTTGGAGTCGCCGACGGCGTTGGTGGCGATGACGCGGAAGTAGTACTTCGTCTGCGCTTCGAGACCGGAGGCGGAGAAGGTGGTGATGTTGTTCGCGACAGTTCCAGCTTGAATCCAGTTGGTGGCGCCGTCGAGGGAGCGCTCGATTCGGAAACCGGTTTCGTTCGTGGAGTTGTCGGTCCAAGTCAGCGCGACAGCGGAGGCACTGGTCGCTGAAGCGACCAATCCGGAGGGGGCGGCGGGGACAGTGGCGCTTGCGTCTGTGGTCACCGTTGCGGTTGCGGAGTAGGTTGAGTCCCCTACCGCGTTCGTGGCGCGGACGCGGTAGTTGTATTGGGTGGAGGCGGTGAGGTTGGAGTCGGTGTAGGTGGCGACGCCGGCGCTGGTGGTGCCGATCTGGGTCCAGGTGCCGGTACCAGATTGGCGCTCGACCTTGAAGCCGCTTTCGTCGGTGGAGTTGTCGGTCCAGGTGAGCGAGACGGCGGAGGCGCTGGTCGCGGAAGCGATCAGTCCTGAGGGCGCGGTCGGCGCGGTAGGTTGCGCGGGCGTGAGCGCGGAGTCGGTGTTGGTGGCGTTGGTGGAGGTGCCGGCGCTGTTGGTGGCGACGACCTTGTAATAGTAGCTGGTGTTTCCGGAGAGACCGGTGTCGTCATAGGTGGTGACGCCGGCGGCGGTGGTGGCGATCGGCGCGAAGGTGCCGGCAGAGCCAACTTTACGGTAGATGATGAAGCCGGTCTCGTTGCTGGAGTTGTCAGTCCACGCCAGGTGGATCTGGTTCCATGCGGTGGCGGCAGCGGAGAGCGCTGTGGGGTCGGCGGGGATCGTGACGGTTCCGCCGGAGCCGGTGGAATATTCGTAGGCGCCGATATCGATCGCTGCGCCCTGCGGGCGCGCGACTTTGTCCTGATCGCTTGCGGGCGCGCTGGTGCTGGTGCCCTTGTCGACGGCGGGCGCGGTGGAAAGGAGGTGGTAGTTGGCGCTGGTGTAGTTGACGAAGAGCGCGGCGGCGGCGCTGGTGGTGGAGTGGACGTCGTAGGTGGGATTGTTGCTGCGCCAGGTGGAGAAGCTTTCGAGCGAGCCGTCGCCGGACATCATCTTGGCAGGGCCGCCGTAGATGTTGTAGTCAATCTGCGAGCCCGCGTCGGCGGTGCTGTACATGTCGATGGCGGTGCCGGTGCCGAGGTTGATGAAGATGTTGTTGAAGACTTTGTTGCCGGTGGCGGAGCCCTTGAGCTGGAGGGCGGCGTTGCCGCTGGCGGTGCCCATCACGACCGTGTTGTTCACGATGGTGTTGTTGAGCGATCCGCCGGAAGCGTCGGAGTTATAGAGGGCGATGCCCTTGTTCTTGTTGTTGTAGAGGAGGTTGTTGCGAAGGGTGCTGGACTGGAGGCCGTCGCAATTGATGGCGGATCCGCCGAGGGTTCCATTGTTGTAGACGACGTTGCCTTCGAGGAGGAAGCTCTTGTTGACCCCTCCATCGCCGTTCATGTGGATCCCGTTGCCATTCTGGTCGTGAACGGTTGTGTTGCGGATGGTGACGCTGGTGGAGCTGTTGGCGACGTAGATGCCGTGGTTGCGCTGGGTGCTGGAATCGACGAAGAGGTTGTTGTTGAAGCTGGAGCAGCCGTCGATGGTGATGTTGCTGACGTAGGCGCAATAGATCCCGACCCAGCCGTTGTTGGTGGTGGTGCAGTTGTAGATGCCGATGTTGTTGGAATAGCGGATGCGGATGCCGGAGGAGATGGCGCCCTTGATGGTGCCGGAGGAGTTGTTGACGTTGAAGCCGTACAGATCGACGTAGGCAGAGCCGGAGGATGAGTCGTAGCCGGAGAGTTCGATGCCGCAGTCGACGGCGGATTGGTTGGCAGCCTTGGAGGTGATGTTCACGCCGGCGTCGGCCTTGAAGACAATGTGCGCGGCAGAGGTTCCGCGCAGGGTGAAGGCGGAGAATCCGGCGTAGTTACCGGCGGCGACGTTGACGGTGTCGCCCGCCTTGACGGTGTCGGCGGCATGCTGAAGGGATTTCCACGGAGCGGCGGCGGTCCCTGCACCGGAGTCGGAGCCGGAGGTGGAGACGAAGTAGCTGCTGAACAACTCTCGCCCTTCAAGCCACTCAAAGCTCACGTTTTTGGACAGGTTCATTCGCATCGCGAAAACTCCTTTGGGGGTAAGCCTTAGTTGGCTGATCGGCGCGACGGCGGGTGGGCTTAGGGAAGGGTGAGAAAATAAAGTGGCGCGCCAGCAGATTTTCGCCGGATTATCTCGGACGTTGCGGATCGGGCGGATCGGTGAAGATGTGACGGATGTGCGGGCTCGGGTATCGTCGCGCCGCATGGAATACGTTTTCGATCAGCGGGCGCGCTGGATCTGGCTGAACACGCCGCACCACGAGAAGAACGGCTATGCGTGCTTTAGGCGAAGGTTCAGCGTCAGCGGGAAAGCGGGTGCCGAGGCGGCGACGCTGCGCATCTCGGCAGACGCGCGCTACGAAGTCTATATCAATGGTCACTGGCTCGGGCACGGGCCGGTGCGGTCCTGGCCGACGCCCTGGCCGGTAGATGGGTACGACGTGCAGCACCTGCTGCGCACGGGCGATAATGTTGTAGCGGTGCTCGTGCACACGATCGGACTCGACACGTTTCAATATTTGAACGATGAGCCGGGGGTGGTGGCGCAACTGGATTATTCGGACGCGAATGGGGAGCACACGCTGGTGACGGACGGGGCTTGGCGGTGCGTAGCGCATGAGGGGTACGCGTGGCCGGTGCCGCGGATTTCGGTGCAGCAGGGATGGGAGGAGCAGTTTGATGCGCGGGTGGCGCCGGGGGCGGCGGAGGTCTGGACGAAGCCGGAGGCGGATGACTCGAATTGGGAGGGGGCGAGGGAGCTTCGCGCTGCCGGTGCGCCGCCGCATGAAGCATTCGAACTGCGGGATATTCCGTTTCTCACGCGAGAGGTCGTAGAGCCGGCGGCGGTGCTGGCGACGGAAGTCGTGAGGACGGCGCCGTATCAGTTCTTCCTCAACCCGCGGGAGTTCATCAACCCGGTGGACGAGAGCGCGAATCACGTTCGCGCGCGGGTGCTCCTGGCGACGTTTATCTACAGCAAGCGCCCGCAGAAGATTCAGGTTCATCCGCCGCACGAGCGGCCGACCGTGCCTTGGAGATTGAACGGGAAGCTGTTGGATTTTTCGGATCGGTCGCTTCAGCCGACGGGGACGGGGGTGGCGCATGCGAGGTTGAAGGCGGGTTGGAATGTGCTGATGGGGAAGCTGCCGGAGCTGGAGCATTTTGTGTGGGCGACGCTGAACTTCTGGACGGAGGAGCCCGTGCGGTTTTGCGATGCGCCGCGGGATGATTCCGCCAGTGGCTGGTTGTGCATCGGACCTTTCGAAGGAGCGCCGCTGCACGGGTTCGACAAAATGCTCCTGGAGGCGGTGGAGATTCATCCATCCGCGACCGCTGAGCGCTATGAGCAGATCTGGGCGGCTGGAGTTTTGTCAGAAGAAGACGTCGGCGCCCCGTACACGCGCACCATGCTGCCGGAGATGGTGGCGACGAATGATGTGTATGCGCTGTGTGCTTCGGAGCGCGTGGTGGAGAAGGCGGCGGCGCGGGTTGAGGAGCCCATGGCGCTGCGGAGTGACAACGATGATTGGACGGTGATCCATGCAGCGGGCGATGGCCAGAGCGTACGGATGCTGCTGGATTTTGCGGATGAGACGGTCGGGTTTCATGAAATTGAACTGGATGCACCGGCCGGAACGATCATTGACTTTCATAACTTCGAGTTCATCCAGCGCGATGGGCGGAAGAACCTCTGCGAGGGAATGAACAACTCCTTCCGCTACGTCTGCCGGGAAGGGGTACAGCGCTATCGCACCTTCATCCGGCGGGGGTTTCGCTACTCGTGGATGAGCGTGCGAAACTTTGCACGGCCGGTGCGCGTGCGGCTTGTTCGCGTGCTTCAGTCGACTTACCCGATCGGCCCGAGCGGATCATTCTCCTGCTCGGATTCGCTGCTGAACGAGATCTGGAAAGTGGGTGTGCATTCGGTGCGCTGCTGCGCGGAGGACACGTATACGGATTGTCCGACTTACGAGCAGACGCTGTGGGTGGGGGATGCGCGGAACGAGGCGCTGGTACACCTGATCGCGGATGGCGACCCGCGGCTGAGCGCGAGGTGCCTGAGACTCACGGGGCGAAGCTTGCAGCGCTCCCCGATCACGGAATCGCAGGTGCCCAGCGGCTGGCAGAACCTGCTGCCGACGTGGACGTTCTTGTGGATGCGCTGGATGCAGGAACATTATCTTCTGACGGGTGATCGGGAGTTTGCGCAAGAGATGCTCCCGTTTCTCGAGAAGAACAACGAGGGGATCGCGGCCAATCTGAATGAGGCAGGGCTGTTTGCGATGCAGGCGTGGAACCTCTTCGACTGGGCGCCGATGGACACGCCCGGCAAAGGAATCGTCACCCACATCAACTGCCTTGCGGTGCTGGGGCTTCGGCAATGCACCGAGCTGGCGACGGACCTCGGCCGCAGGGATCTCGCCAAACGCTGGACCCGGCTCGCGGACCAGATCGCTGCGGCGGTGAACAACCACCTGTGGTCCAAGAAGCAGAACGCGTATGTGGACTGCATCCGCCCGGACGGCTCCCCCAGCACGATCTTCTCGCAGCAGACCGCGACCGCCGCTTACATCTCGGGCGTTGCAACCGGAGCGCGCGCCAAGCGCTGCCTGGCGATCATCGACAAGCCCCCCAAGGGTTTCGTCACGGCAGGATCGCCCTTCTTCATGTTCTTCCTGCTTGAAGCGCTGGTGCGTGAGAAGCGCTTCGACCAGCTTGTGCAAACCATTCGCGATTACTGGGGTCAGCAGATCCGCGCCGGTGCGACAACGTTCTGGGAAATGTACCACCCCGGCGCTGAGCGGCTCACGCGATCGCACTGTCACGGCTGGTCGGCGGCGCCGGTTGTCTTCCTGACCCAGCAGGTGTTGGGCGTTCAACCCGCCGCCGCGGGGTACGCGAAGGTCCTCGTTGCGCCAAAGCTGGAAAATCTGAGTTTCGCACAGGGGCGCGTACCAACGCCGCGCGGGCCGATCGACGTTTACTGGACGCGAGCGGCGGGCGCATTTGAGATCACGATCACCGCGCCGCCCAAGACGCCGGTGCGCGTGGAGCTGCCGGTGCGAGGAAAGGTGCAGGTAATTGAGGGGACGGCCAAGCGCAACCGCGGGCAGTGGTTGAGCCGCGGGGGCAGGGTGAGGCTGCGTGTGGCACACAACCCCTGAATAAGCTTTTCGCGGATGCGCTTGCCCGAGACCTACGCGTTCTCGTCGATCTGCTCAATCGCACGTGCTACTGGCCCGAGCGCGGAAATCGGCACGACCGCCATCGTCGGCGCTGCGATCGCTACGCCCGCTGCGGCCAACGGCGCCGTGGCGGCAGCGGCCAGCGGCGGCGTGGGGAGTGTCATCCCGAGGTTTGAATCGATCGCAAGATAATCATCCGGCGTAATCTGCCCGTCGAAGTTCGTGTCGCCGTACCACCAACTCTTTCCCAGGGGAATGTTCGTGGCGCCCAGGTTGGAATCGACGGCGATGTAATCGTCGGGGGTGACCATGCCGTTAAAATCGTAATCGCCCACAAAGGTGTACCCGCCCACGATGGCATTGGCCGCGATGGTGTTACCAGAACCCATCGGCCACTGATCGATGTGCAGCAGCGAATTGTCGAATAGTCCCAGCACCGGCGTCCCCGTCGTAGTTTGTCCCGTTGAAGAGACAATTCCGGTCTTGGTGGAATCCGCTCCGGTTGAATACCCCTGGAAGACGAGCGATTGAATTGAGGCGAAGTTGGCATTGGCGACAACAAGCGAATTGTCGTTGAGGTCAAGCTTTGCGCCCACGCTGATGGAGAGCGTGTCGGTCTGGAGCAGCCGGTTCCCGTGCTGCTGGAACGTCGCCCGAGCCGACGCGGCGATGTTCAGCGCCGTCAGATGCTGTGTCGACTTGAACAGCGCCGATGCACCGGATGCCACGTTCACCGCGACCCGTACCGACGCGGCGCCCATGTCTTTCGTCGCGGTGAGCGTTCCTGAATTGACGTTCAGCGTGTCGTTTCCACCTGCGCCTTCCAAATCAACGGGAACCGTGATTCCCCCGGCGAAGTTAATCACGTCGTTCGCGCCGGTGCCTGCAATGACAATCGCGTTAACGCCCGCCGCCGGAACCGTGTAAGAATTCCCCGGCGATGAGACGGAGATCGCGCCGCTCGATTGGCTGATCGTGGTCGCTCCCCCCGAGGAGGCCAGGTCAATGCGCAGGGTTCCCGGCAGAATGAGCGGCGAAAGCTGGTTGACCAGCACAGAGACATCGTTCGTATACCCGTTGGCGGAAACAAGATCGATTCTGCCGTCGCCATTGAGATCACCCGTGGCGACATACGAAGGCCCGCCGTCCGGCTTGGTGAGAAAGTTCAGCAGCTTGCCATAGGCGCCGGTGGCGCTGCCGATCAGCACGGAGACATCGTCGGAGTCGAGGTTGGCGGCGATGATGTCCGGATTGCCGTCGCCGGTAACGTCGGCGACGGCTACCGATTGCGGATTGAGATCCACGCCATATTTCACGGCGGCCGCGAACGTTGCGTTCCCGTTGCCGAGCAGCACGGACACGTTGTTCGCGGCGCTGTTGGCGGTGACGAGATCGAGCTTGCCGTCGCGATTCACGTCCCCCACCGCGACCGCGAGCGGCGTGTTGCCGGCGCCGATGCTCGTGGCGGCCGAGAAAGAACCGCTCCCCGTGCCAAGGAGAATCGAAAGATTGTTCGAGCCGCTGTTGGCAACGACGAGATCCGGCTTCCCGTCGCCGTTCAGGTCCGCCGCCGCGAGCGCCGCCGGGCTGGTACCGACCGCAAAATGAACGGGTGCCGAAAACGAGCCCGCGCCATTCCCCATCAGCACCGACACATTGCCCGCACCGGAGTTGGCAGTCGCGATGTCGAGCTTTCCGTCACCATTGAAGTCCGCCAGGACTACACCGTACGGCGTGCTTGCAACTGCGAAGCTCGCCGCGCTGGCAAACCCACTTCCCGTGTTAATCAAAACCGAGACGGTGTCCGCGACGAAGTTGGCGGTGACCAGATCCTGCTTGCCGTCACCATTGACATCGCCGGCGGCGATGGATTGCGGCCCCGCGCCGACACTGTAATTCGTTTTCGCTCCCAGCGTTCCGTCCCCCGCGCCGGTGAAGACGGAGACGCTCGTGGTGTTGGAGTTACCCACCGCAACATCCAGCTTCCCGTCGCCGTTGAAATCCTTCACCACCGCCGACGCGGGGAAATCGCCGGCGGCATAAGTCAGCGGCGTCACCAGCGCGCCCGTGCCGCTGCCCATCAGAACCGTGACATTATTGCCCGTGAAGTTCGCCGTCACCGCGTCGGTCTTGCCGTCGGCGTTGAAATCACCCACCGCAACGCCGTTGGGTCCGTTGCCCGCGGCGAAAGACGTTGCGGCGCCAAAGGTCGCGTTGCCATTACCGAGCAGGACAGAGGTGGTGCTGACGGTCGCGCTGACGGTGACGATGTCGGTATGCCCGTCCCCGTTAAAATCCGCCAGCGCCACCGCCTCGGGATCGGTGCCGACGCTATAGGTGACCCCCGACGCGAAGCCGCCCGGAATGGCGCGCAGCACGCTCACGCTGTTCCCGGTTGCATTGGCGGTGACGAGATCCGCTTTGCCGTCATGATCGAGATCCGCGATCGCAATCGACTGCGGCCCCAAGCCCACGGCAAAATTGGAGGCTGCCCCAAAGGTCCCGTCACCGACGCCTTTCAAGATCGAAACATTGTTGCCGCGCGCGTTGGCTGTGGCGACATCCCTGAAGCCGTCGCCGTCCAGGTCCGCGACGACCACGCTAGAGGGACCAGCCGCAGTGGCGAAGGTAAGCGCGGGATCGAACGTGCCGTTACCGTTGCCCAGACGCACAGAAATGTTGTTGCTGGTGCTGTTGGCGGTGACGAAATCAGCAAAGCCGTCGCCGTCAAAATCCGCGGCAGCAATGGCCTGCGGTCGCGTTCCCACCGAGAAGCTCGTCGCCGAGCCAAACGCCCCACTGCCCGT
>DASVUC010000307.1:0-13526 GCA_036387255.1 Tepidisphaeraceae bacterium
TCCGGTGCCGGTGGTTTCGTGCGATGAGGAGCTGGATCCATCGAGCGGGTCGACGTGGAGGAGCCAGCATTGGGTTTGGTGGACGGGGTATCGGCGGTTGTGCGAGAACGTGCCGGCGGATTTGGAGCAGCGGGTGAAGCGTTTGCCGGTGTATCGGCCTATCGGGATTCGCGGGAGGAAGGGTGTGGTGCGGGGGGTGGCGGCGTTTCGGGGGTATGTGTGGGTGTGTCCGAAGTGCCGAGGGAAAGTGAGGAAGATTTATTACCCGCTGCCAGCGTTTGTGGGGGTGAGGCTCCTGGACGAGGAGTATCCGGACGGGCATGAGTTTGGATTGCCGGAGTGTCCGAGGGAATTTGCGTGTCGATCGTGTCATGGGGTGCGGTTTTTCTCGATGACGAGCGCGGGGGCTTGGAACGATGTGATCTTGCAGTTGTCGGGAGGGTTGTTGTATGGGCATGAGGTGGAGAAGCCGGCATGGTGGAGGAGCGAGGTGGAGAAGGGGCGGAAGCGGAGATTCGTGGCGAAGGGGATGCGGAAGTCGGAGCGACGGGATGAGGTGCGGGGGTTGCTGCTGGCGGGGCTGAAGCGGAGGGAGATTTCGGCGCGGCTGAGGGTGGCGCGGAGCCGGGTGGACACGCTGATCGACCAGATTTACAAAATGGAGGGGGTGCATTCGGTTGGGGAGTTGAGGGGGAGGCTGAGGACAGGCGTGGTTGAGGATACGGCGTGCACGGGCGGGATGCCCGTCTCACGTTGAACAGCCCGTGGAGTGCGCGGCGACGCAGGGATCAGGCTAGAGGGTCGGGTTCGCCGATGTTGGCGGCTAGTTTTTGGAGAGCGGTGCGGAGGTGGTGGACTTCCTGTTCAAGCGTCGAGAGGCGGGTGAGGAGGTCGGAGGTGGATTCGGCGGTGGATGGCGAGGCGGGGGCTTGCGATATGGGTGTGGCGGGTGTGGGTTGCGCGGTGGTTGTTTCGGCGATGGGGGTGAGGAGCTGGGCGTAGCGTTCGGCGCGGCTGCCGGGGGAGGGGGCGATTTGCTTGATGAGGGGCTCGTCGCGCTGGGAGAGGGAGGTGAGGAGATTTTTCACGTCGTCGAGGGTGTTGAGGGGTTGCATGCGCGAGGCGCGGCCGCGCAGTTCGCCGAGGGTTTGCGGGCCTCGGATGAGGAGTTCGGCAAGGACCGCAAGTTCAGCGGGGGAGCATTTGAAGATACGATCGGCTTCGTGGCGGTACTTGCTGACGCGGCTGCCGGCGGCATCAACGCGGACGGTCAGCTGCTTTTCACGCAGGCTTTCGACGGCAGTGAAGACATCGTCTTCTGAGAGGTTCAGGACGGGGTCGCGGTTGTTCTTCTGGTTGCAGCCGGCGGTGAGGGCGTTAAGGGAGAGGGGGTATTGCTCGGGCGTGGTGGCGGCTTTTTCAATGAGGACACCGAGGGCGCGGGCCTCGTTGGGGTGAAGCTGGATCATGGGCGGAGTTTAGGGGCATCGGGGAGAGGTGCAACGGGGGCGCGACGTGGCAGCCGGGTTTAGAGCGAGATGGGGCTCGGGACGAGAAACAAACAAAGTTGGTCACGAGAGGCACGACGGCGTTTGCTGGCGAATTTTGTTGACCCCGCTTGGGCGACTGTTACGCTGTGACTCGAAGGCGATGGTCGTGCTTGGGGTTGCAGGGCATGCAGCTCTAAGGTTCTGCCAGCGCTTCATTTCTTTCTTCGGCGGCGAGGGCATATGAAGGTTGTGGATTTGGGTGTTGCGCGGCGTCGTGCGCTTCGGGCTCTGACGATGGCCGTTTCAATGGCCGGCGCATCAAGCGCGGTCGCATCGAGCTACTACTGGGACATCAACGGAAGCGGGACGGGAGGATCCAACACGGCGAGTGCTTCGGGCGTGTGGAATGGGACTGCGCTGAACTGGAACAGCGATGCGAGCGGCGGCTCGGGTGGGAGTTTCGCAGCAGAGGTGGGCGCGGGAAATGTGGCGGTATTCTCGGCGGGGGGGAACACGCTCGGCGCAGGGAATGTGACGGGGAGTTCGACCATCACAGTGGTGGGAACGCACAGCGTGAGCGCGATTGAGTTCTTCTCCGGGCAGACGATATTGACGGGCGGGGGCTTGGACTTTTCCGGGCTGGGGACGATTCAGCTGGACCGTGCGGTGTCGGGGCCGCAGGGGCGGATTGACAGCGTGATCTCGGGCTCGGCGGGATTGAGTTTTGTTGTAACGGGAGCGCTGGCGACGGTGGCGGGAATTACGTTGGGGGGAGCGAACACGTATTCGGGGACGACACAGATTGGAAATCGGGTGCAGTTGACGATCACCAACGCGCAGGCGCTGGGTGGGCCGGGGGCGGTGGTGTTTGATCCGGAGGCGGTGTCGCAGGGGACGCAGTTGCGATTATCCAATGTGGGGACGATTGCGGGAAAGGATGTGGTGTTGCGCAGCGGCGGGTTCCGGACGAACGGCGGGCAGCTGAACAACATTGCGGGGAACAACACGTGGGCGGGGGCGATCATCTTGAACGGGTCGACGGTGAATGAGGGAGGCATCGCGGGTGTCGGCGCGAACGCGGGGACGACGCTGACGGTCGCGGGGCCGATGGTTTCGGGCACGAGCGCGACGGGAGCCAGTGGGAAAGGTTGGGCCAAGACGGGCGCAGGAACGGTGGTGCTGACGCAGCCGAACCCGAACATGCTGAGCCTTGTGCGGGTGTTTGATGGGAAGCTGGTGGTGACGGGAGATCAGCAGCTGGGCACAGCGTCGACGCCGGGCGGGGTTGGGGAGGACGTGATCATGTCATCACTGGCGAACAACCTGCTGCCAAGCCTGGCATTCAGTGCGCCGGCGAATTCGGGCGGTTTTAGCTATTTAACCTATGAGCAGATCACCACGTCGGGGAAGAATGGGGCGGATGGCGGTTCGATCCAGAATCTGAATGGACACAATACCTTTGCCGGCGACATTCGCTGCGGCGCGGCGAATGGGTCGACGGATGGATCGAACTCGCTCACGACATCATTCGCCATCAGCGGTGGAAGCTCGCTGGAGTTGAGCGGGAAGCTTTGGCGGAGCACTTCGGGCACGAATCGACTCCTGGTGAAGACAGGCGGAGGCGATCTGATCATCTCGGGGTCGAATACGACGGCGGATGGCGCGACGTCGCAGATGCCGCTGCCGCAGTATGCGCTGGCGGGAACGTTTCTGGTGCAGGAGGGCGCGCTGGTGGTGCGCGGGGCACATGGGGCGATGTCGAGCGGGATGGGGATCAATGTAAATCCGGGGGCGGCGCTGGTCCTGGATGATTCAGCGGTGGCGGCGAATCACCGGCTGGGGGCGTCGGCGGTGTCGCTGGTGAATGGGGAACTGAAGCTGCGGGGGCATGAGACGGATGACAGCGTGCAGGAGGTGCAGGCGCTGGTGACGAGTGGGCATTCGACGGTGACGCTGTTGCCGCCCCCCGCGACGGGAACGGGGACCGCGGAGCTCAAGGTGAGTGCCGTGGTGGCGCGGCAGAGCCAGGGGACGCTATTGGTGCGCGGGCTGGAGAGCGCGCGGACGGTGATGTCGATGACCGGCGAGACACTGCGCGGTGGAGGCGGGGATGCGGGATCGGCGACGATATCCATCTTGCCTTACGCGGTGGGGGATTTGGCGGCGGATGGGGTGGGCAGTGAACTCGTCACCGTTGGTAATGGAACTGGTTCCGGGCGGGTGCGCGTGCTGGCGGCGAATGAGTACAGAGCGCTGGCCAGTGGTGAGACGGGAGCAGTCAATGCGGTGGCGGATGGGGATGTGACTCTTGCGGGCGCGACGAACGTGAACGCGCTGAAGTTTGTGGGAACATCCGCAGCGATCAGCGTTGCGAGCGGGCTGGATATCAACAGCGGGGCGCTGCTGTCGATGGGCGTGGATCAGACGATCAGCGGGGGGCAGTTGCGGTTTGGTGGTTGGGATACCGCGCTGCCGGAGGTTGCGACTTCGCCGGCGGAGGGGGTGGTTTTTGTAAACGGGGATCTGACGATAGCGTCCGAGATTGGAGGGGCGGCGGGATTAACCAAGTCGGGGCTTGGGGCGCTGGTGCTGGCCAATGGCGGGAACTGGTATGCCGGGCCGACGGTGGTGAATGCGGGGGTGCTTGCAGCTTTATCCGATGGAGCGCTGGGCGCGGCGGATGGGGCGCTGGTTTTGAATGGCGGGACGTTTGCTCCGCTGGCGACGATGACGCTGAATTCCTCGCGGCCGGTGCAGGTCAATGCGGCAGTGGGCAATGCGTTTGATATTCCCGGCGGTGTGGTGCTGACGATCGCGGGGCCGCTGACATCACAGGGGAAGCTGACGAAGGTGGGCGGTGGAACACTGCTGCTGAGTAATGGCGGAGCGTCATTAGGTGGCGCGCTCATCTTGCAGGAGGGAGGCGTGGGGCTTTCGTCTCCCGCCCAGATTGGGACGACGCCGATTACATTTGGCGGGGGCAATCTGCTGCTGGCGGGGTCGGGAAACTATGCGAGCGCTATGGTGATGGAGCCGGGATCCAATGCGCTGATCAAGCTGGGGGGCGGCGTGCTTGCGACAGCGTCGGGGTTGATCTCAGGCAACGCGGACCTGGTTCTAAGCGGGCCGGGCGTGTTTAACCCGACGGCGAACAATACGTACAGCGGGAGGAACATCGTGACCGGCGGCGCCACGCTGCGCTACACGTCGGGGACTGCATTTGCAGTTACGAATGGTGTGCCGGGGCACTTCACACTGAATGAGGGGACGCTTCAGTTCCTGGGGCAGCAGAGTGGGCAAGTGACGCTGCTGTCGCCCGCGCGCGATGTGGTGGTCGGACCGAACGGTGGGACGATTGACGTTCAGCAGAACGCTTCGCCGACGGCTTATACGGTGTCGCTGTCGGGGGCCATCACGGGGAGCGGCGACCTGTCGAAGACGGGCGATGGGAGATTGCGGCTGGGGGCGCAATCGAACGGGATCAGCGGTCAGACGAAGGTGCTTGGAGGAATCCTGGAGCTGCCGAACGGTGTCTCCCTTTCGTCGGCGTCGGTGAAGGTAAGTGGAGGGCAATTGATCAACAACGGGACGATCACGGGGGACATCACCGCGCAGAGCGGCGGCACGCTCCGCGGCGGCGGGACGTTCAACAGCTCGATGGCGATCCTGGGAGGTGGTGCATTTGCGCCGGGGAACAGTCCGGGAACGGCGACGGTGGGAGGCAACCTGACGCTTGGGCCGGGCGGCGTGTACAAGGTGGAGATCTCGGATGCGACGGGCGTTGCCGGGCAGGGGTGGGACACGATCAATATCATCAACGAGATGCTGGTGACGGCCGATGCGGGAGCGCCTTTTGTAATTGATGTGGCGTCGTCAGGAACGCAGGGGCTGGCGAACAACTTTGACGCGAGCCAGGCTTATCACTGGGTGATCGCGCACGCGGGTGGCGGCGTGGTGGATTACGGAAGTGCCAAGTTTGAGGTGGTTTGGAGAAGTTTCCAGAATCCGACGGCGAATCCGTCGGGGCCCGGGGCTTTTGTGCTGACACAGTCGGGCAATGATCTGGTGCTCAACTTCGATCCGGTGCCGGAGGCGGGGAGCGCGGTGGGAATGCTTCTTGCGGGATCCATCGGGCTGCTGCGGAGACGCAGAAGGAGTTTTGCATGTTGAGGTGAGGACGCGCCCGGTGTCGCTGCGGGGGATCGTGAACAAGCTTGTGCACGTGGGGCGGGACGGGGCGTATAATCCCTGCGACTCCAGCAGGGAAAAACCATGCGAGCGGCTTTTGGATTGTTGGGCATCCTCGTGACCGTTGGCGTGATCATCTGGGTGTTGATCGCGCTGATGCCGGCGACGCAGAAGGCGGCCAAGAACGTTCAACAGAAGGAGGATTTTGTCAAACAGGTCGCCGGTCAAGATGTGAACGGACTTCCCGCGGGGACGACGATCAAGCTGGCGGCGGAGACGAGGGGTGGGAAGATGACCGGCGCGCTGGTGACGCAATTGACGCCGAACGGCGCGATGGAGCGGCACTTCGGGTTGAAGAAGGAAGACACGATCGTGCAGATTGGCCCGCAGCCGATGACGGATATTCAGAGCGCGGAGGCGGCGAAGGATTTCCTGGTGGAGGCGTATCAGACGAACAGGGATATCGTGGTGATTCGGGATGAGAAGAGGATCACGCTGCCGGCGGCGAACGCGGGTGCAGGCGCGGGAGGGACGAATGAGGGTGATGGGAAGTCGTCGCTGCAAAAGCAGCTTGATGCTGTTCAGCCGACGCACTAGGTGAGTTTGCCGGGCCTTGGTGCTTTTGGATACCGACCATAGCGCACGGGCAGGATGCGCGTGGCGCGTCTCGGACACCTGTGCGCTTCTGGCGCTATTGCACGGTTTCAGTTACTTCGCGGATTGCCTTGGCCTGGTAGTTGAGGGATTTGAGCTGGGTGCCTGAGGGGACGAGGAAGGCGATCCAGACGGCGGTGGGGCGCCCTTCGGTCTGGTTGATGCTGGGGGTGGCGCCGGTGGAGTCGTAGCTGGCGGCGAGACGATCGGCGCCCTGCTGCTTGACGCGCGCCCAGGCGCCGGCGGGCTTGTAGGTCTTGCCGGCGGCATCCGTGAGGGCGAACTGCTGGAGATTGTTGGCCCACGCCCAGGCGTCACCCTCCGCGGGCGCATCGGCGATGACCTGAACCATCTTCTGGCCTGTCGGGACGAAGAAGGTGTCGATGCCGAAGCTTCCCTCGCTCATCAGGCGGATGGATTCGATGGGCTCGATCGCGAGCTTGGCGAACTTCTTTTCCTTGAGCGAGCAGGTGCCGCTCTTGAGCTGCTGGTTGGGGACGTTGGCGTCAGGGGTTCCGACGTTGATAGGCGTGAAGAGCTTATCCGCCACCTGCACGTTCTGGATCGCGATGGGTCCGGCGGAGGCGTCGGCTGCATCACCACCGCCGGCTGCATCGCTGCCGCCCTTCCTGGCGGTGGTGTCCTTCTCCTGGACTTCCTTCTTGCGCATCACCTCGACGTCTTTAGAAGGCTTCACGCGCGGCTGAAGCGCCTGGCCGCTGAGATCGATGACTGCAAGGCGCTTCACTTCGAGGAAGACGCGGTCTTCGATCTTGCGCTCTTTGTCCTTGTCGTTGCCGGTGAGGACCTTCTTCTGATCGACGAAGAAGATGAAGTCGACGCCGCGGTCCTTGGTCTTCACGTCGACGATGAGGTGGTCGTCGAGCTTGTTGAGGTAGATCTTGCTGCCGTTCTCGACGGTTCCCACGGGCCAGTAATTGGTGCCGTTGGCGACGAGGCGGATATTGCCGGTGCCGAAGCGGACCATGCCGTCTTCATCGCCGGCGTCGTGATTGAACATGACGCGGACGACGAGGGGGAAATCATCGGGAGCCTTGGGTTTGAAGGTGATGGCGCGCTGGTGGATCTGCGCGATCTCACCGTCGAGCTGCGACTTACCGGGATCTTTATCAAAGCGGAAGACGCCGGGGCTCGGGACAGAGACCTGGGACTTGCCGCCGACGTTGGACGCGGTGCGCTTGGCGCCAATTTGTACACCGAGGCGCTGCGCGAAGAGTTCGTCGGCGTAGTCGGGGTGGACGGAAGCGAAGGAGGTCGTGCCGGCAAGCGAACCGCCGTCGCTGAGCCGGGTGACGAGTCCGAGAACCACATCGTCGGCGGGAATGATCAGCGACTTTTTGGAAGCCGGATCGAGGTAATCTTCTTTGAGCTGGTCCTCGACGCTGACGTCGATGTTGCGAGCGCCCCCGCCGGGGGAGATGGAGACTTCGCGGGAGTCATCGATGGCGTAGCGCGCGTAGCCCCCCACCGCCGGCCCGAAAGGCATTGCCTGGGCGGCGAGGGCGAAGACGCCGGCCGCACACAAAGATGCGACGACGCCCATCAATGCACCGCCGACGCGATCAACGTAGAGCGGCAGGCGGATGTTTCCCGGCACGAGGTTGTCGAAGAGCGTGCGGAGGATGATGTAGATGAACGCGAACAGCGCGACCATGGCCATGGCGTTGGCGTAGTCGGCCATCTTCCCCTGGAGCAGCGAGCGGACGACCCACTCCTGGTAGCTGATGGCGAGGACGGCGGCGATCACGGCGCTGACGGCGGAGAACGTGGCGCTGAAGAAACCCTGGGCGTAGTGCCAGTAGGTGGTCGCGGCAACGATCAGGAGGATGATGATTCCGAGAATCATGGGGACCTTTCCAACGACAGAATCAATTCAACTTCAAGCACGGGGACGCGAGGACGGCTGACCCGAAGGCTTGGGCTTTGAGCGTGGCACACCGCCGCCGCCGGATGACCCGCCACCGCTGCTCTCTTCTGTGCGCATCACGCGCAGGACTTCCTGGATGCTGGTATCGCCGCCCGCGACCTGGAGCAGCGCCATCTCCTGCAAGTAGAGGCCGCGCTGTTTTCGGAAGACGCTCTTGAGCTGGTTGCTCGACCCCCCTGCTTCGACCACGGCGCGAACGTCGTCGTCGATCTTGAAGATCTCGTAGACGCCCATGCGGCCCTTGAAGAGAAGCTCCTTGCAGAACTCGCAACTGATCGGATTGCCCTTGGGGTCGCGAAGGGGTTGCGTGCGCGCCTGGTAAAGCTTGCTGATCTTGTCGGGGTCGAGGTTGAGCTTTTTCAGTGTTGCAGGGTCGGGTGTGTAGCCGGCCTTGCAGCTCGGGCAGAGCTTGCGCATGACGCGGCTGTTGATCACCATCCTGAGATTTCGCACTGCGGCGGAGTCGTCACCTATCAGTTGTCGCCAGAGCGCCAAGGCATCGAAGGTGCTGTTGGCGCGAAGGCCGACGTAGACGCGTTTCTCGGTGTTGCCGGAATACTTGTTCAGCAGCGCCGCGGTCTTGGGATCTTCCAGGCGATCGATGAGGACGACATCGGGTTCCTGGCTGGTGATCCACTCAGCGGTCTTCTGGGGCTCGCCAGTCTGCTTCGCGACTTTGTTTTGGGTGATGCCCTCGAGGTCCTGAGCCGGTTCCTGCTCAATGGTCTGGATGTGCGAGAGGAAGGCATCGTGGGCGCGGAGGATGGAGTATTCGAGGCTCGTCAAGCCATGGCCTTTGGGAGCGCTGAGGAGGACGACGCCGGTGTTCTCGCGGATCATCTCTGTGATCAGCTCGACCTGATCTTCAGGCAACCCGAGAGTTTCCAGGCGATGCTCGTGGCGCTTCTTGACATCGACCTGTGCTCGCAATTGTTCCCCGGCGGTGCTGCCGGCGGTGGTCATCTGGAGCTCGTGCTTCTTGCCATCGATCTGAACGCGCATGTTGCCTTTCTGTGGCTTGCGCTTTTCGTTCAGATCGAGACCGGCGATTTCTTTGAGGTACGTGACGGCGGCGGCAGCGCGACCTTTTTCCAGCGGGGAGCCGGTGTAGCTGACGCCGTCGACGTTGTATTTGACGACGGCCTGTCCGTCGGCGGGGACGAGGTCAATCTGCTCGGCACCCCTGCGAAGCGGCTCGGTGAGCAGGACCTGGGAGGCTTCGTATGCGGGGCGCTCGGGCGCTTCGGCATCGGGGGAGGGCATCAGCCCCCCCTGCTTGGTGAGGAACATGACTTCGCCGGCGACGGCTTTGACCTTCTTCTCGCCGCGACCAAAGTTGCCGATCCAGTCGCTGAACTGATCGCCGATGTCTTTCAGACCAGCTTTTTGCGCGCGGATGGAAAGGTAAACGCCGAGTTCCGCGATGATGATCCCGATGAGGACCAGGAACGCTACGGGGAAGCCAGGCAGCATGAAGAACAGGAAGATGCCCAACACCCCGCCGAGCATCATGCCCAGGTTGATGGGTACGCGCGGCAGCAGGACGGACTGGGCGTCCTTGTCGATCCAGGTGAGCATCCGGCCCCACGCCAGCACAACGAGCACCAGCAGCAGCGCTTTCCACCAACTGATATACGGTCCGGCTGCGACAGCCAGCATGAACTCGCTCGACACCATGACTCTCCTCTAGCGCCCCACCCCGCAGCGCGACTCAACATATTGTAGGGAGAAGATCCCCGATCTGCCAAACCCCGCTCGCGCCCGCCCCAGGCGCAAAAGCTGATTCGCCCGGTGCTTGCAGGATCTTTCAGCGCACCGGCCGGTCGTCATCATCATCGTCAAGGGGGATGCTGGGGCGGTCGAGGGTATCGGAGCGCGTGGCGGGAACATCGACATTCCGCGGCTTGGGCATCTCGCCGGTGAGCGGGACAATGACGGTTTTTTCGTCTTCGCCGCGACGTATGACCTCGTAAGCCCGCTTCATCTCATCGGCCAGCTCGCCCGCGCTTACGCCCCCTGCCGACATGAAGAACATCAGCAGCGCAAAGACCTGGAGCAATCCGGTGATGGCCCCGGAGAAGACCTGGAACCCGGTTGTGCGGATCATCACGTCCAGGCTGTAGAGGAGCAGAATCAGCACGACCCCGGTGAACCCTGCATAGAACTGCGTGCGGTTCTTGATGGCGCTAGGATAGAGCAAGGCTGCGAAGATGAACAGGACGAGCGCGGTGGTGACGCCGCCCATGTGGGGGACGATGATCGTGGTCTCCATGATCAGAGGATAGCACGAAACCGCCCCGCGCTTCACGGGGGGAAACCGTTCCCCTACCATTTGAGCATGCTCCAGGAAGTCTTCCGCATCGGTAACATCCCGATCTACGGCTACGGCGTGATGATGGTGATCGGATTTTTGACGGCCGTCCAAGTCGCGAAGTTTCTGGCGAAGCGCTCGCGGATCGACCCGGAGATTTTCGTCAATGCAGCCTTGATCGCGCTGATCGCTGGGGTTGCGGGGGCGCGGATCAGCCACGTGCTGGAGAACCTGCCGGAGTACACGCGGACGGATCGCTCGTTTGCGGCGAATTTTTTCGCGATGATCAACGTCCGCTCCGGAGGACTCACCTTTTACGGCGGGTTGATCCTGGCGTTTCCGATCGTGCTGTATTACGGGTGGATCAAGAAGGTGAACCTGCGGCTGGGGATGGATATCGTGGCGCCGTGTGTCACGCTGGGGCTGGCGTTCGGGCGGATCGGGTGCCTGCTCAACGGCTGCTGCTATGGGGCGGAGTGCAACCTTCCCTGGGCGGTGCGGTTTCCGTATCAATCGATTCCCTATTCGGATCAGGTGTATCGGCATGAGATCGCGCCACCGAAGGAACTGCTGGTGGCGGATTTGGATGGGGAGCGGCTGGTGACGCAGTCGGAGATCAAGGCGGGGAAGACGGAGCGGCGGGTGGAGCTTGCGGATGGGAAGGTCGTTCGCGAGACGATGCCGCTGGATGAAAAGGTGCGTGCGGAGGCACGGGCGGAACGGTCACTTCCACTGCATCCGGCGCAAGTGTATAGCGCGCTGAATTCGTTTCTGATCACGGCCATCCTGATCGCGTTCTTCACAATGCGTCCAAGTCATGGTCGCGTGATGGCGCTGATGCTGATGCTGGAAGGGCCCACGCGCTTCCTTCTTGAGATGGTAAGAGCGGAACCACCCGTCGTTGGTCCGATGAGCCTCAGCATGGTGATCGGCCTGGGCCTGGCGGTCATCGGCATCATCATGTGGTTCGCGTTCGGGCCGCGCGGGAGCGGGGTCAGACCAGAGCGGCGCATCGCTCAACCGCAGCCGCGACCGGCTTGACGTATTCATGTCCGAACAGGCGCAGGTGGTTCAGCAGCGGGTAGAGTTGATAGATCGGCTTGCGGTAGTTGTGGTAGTCGCTGGTCAGCTTGTGAACCTGCTGATACGCCTGCATGAACGCGGGCGTGACGGTGTTGAAGAGCTGCATATACGCGATTTCCGCCTCCGCGTGGGCGTACTTGCAGTTGGGGTCGAGCAGGGCTGACAGCCGCCACTTCCCACTCGCATCCTGACGCGCCAGCAGATTGGTGGCCCAGATGTCCCAGTGGACGAGGCGGGGCTTGTCGCCGTGAGCGATGAGGCGATCGAACTTCTCGTGAATCTTGTGCAGCGTCTTGCGGCAGCCCTTGGGCAAGAGCGGGTGCTTTTCGACTTCGTTGAGGATCGGGTCGTAGACGTGGCGATAGAAGCCGCACCAGTTGTCGAAGCCCTGGCCGCCTTCCATGATGCGCATGTACTGGCTGTTGGTCTGCTCGTGCATCGCCAGGATAATCTCGGCGAGATGGCGCTGGAGGTGGTCAAACTCATCCGCGTTGCAGCAGGTTTTGGCGTGGGCGAAGTCGACGCCTTCCATGAATTCAATCAGCAGGTAGCTGATGGGATCGTCGAGCGTGCCGATCTTCCACTTGTAAACTTCAGGAACCGGAATGCTTAGCGACTTCAGGAGGGCGAGCTGCGTTGCCTCGCGCTGGTAGGAAATGTCTACGCGGTAGGGATTCAGCTTGAGTACCGCTTTAGCACCGTCCTTGAGTTTGAGCAGCAGGGTTGTGTTGATGCAGCCGCCCACCAACGGCTCGAACTCGGCCAGCTCCGCCGAAGTGCCTGCCCAATCCTGCACGATTCGACGGAGCGAATCCCACGAAATGTCGATTTCTCCGATCGACATGCGATGCGCTCGAGGGGCATTGTCGCACGCCGGCGCCCCCCTCACAAGGCAAATCCCGGGAGCTTCGGTGCCGAGACGGCAAAATCGCATGATATAATCACGTTATGACGAAGCTGCTGCAAGAAGCCATTGCCAGAGTTCGTGAACTTCCCGAGCGGGAACAAGACGCCATCGCTCAGATTGTGCTGGAAGAACTTGAATCGGAGCGGCGCTGGGATGAGCTTTTCGCAAGATCACCCGAGAAGCTTGAGAAACTCGCCGACAAAGCATGGTCGGAGCATGAGGCGGGAAAGACGCAGGAACTCGACCCAGAGCAACTGTGACGTCGCGAACCACTGAGGACTTCCGAGCGCTTGTGAATCTCACTGTTTCCCCCATCCCCCACCGCCGGGGGTGACGATTTTCAAGGTTTCGCCGGCCTTGAGGGAAAGATTGGCCTTTCCTGAAACGGCTTTGACCTGGGGACCGCTGGTGACGGCGTTGGCGCCGCTTTTTCCTGGCGACCCACCTGCTAAGCCGTACGGGCGCGACAAGCGCCGATCCGTGAGGATTGTTCCCTCACAATCCTCCAGAACCTCGATGACGCGGATGATCCCGTCGCCGCCGCGATGGGTTCCCACACCTGCGGAATCGGCCTCTCGCTCGAAACGTCGCACGCGCAGCGGATACTGCATTTCAATGGCCTCGGCCGGCGTGTTGAGGGTGTTCGTCATGTGGCACTGGATGGCGCTGGCGCCGGCGTAACCGGGGCCGGCGCCGCTGCCGCCACCGATGGTTTCGTAGTAGGTCCAGTTTTTGCCGCCGAGGGCGACGGAGTTCATGGTGCCGCAGCTTGCGGCGGGGATGCGGCCGGGGAGCGCTTGGGCAAGTGCGCCGAAGATGACATCAACGAGGCGCTGCGACGTTTCCACATTTCCCGCGGCGACGGCGGCGGGATAGAGGGCGTGTACGACGGTGCCAGGCCTGGTCTTGACCTCGACGTTTCGAAAACACCCGCCGTTCAGAGGC
>DASVUC010000308.1:0-24221 GCA_036387255.1 Tepidisphaeraceae bacterium
AACCGCGCGGAAGGAGCGACCAACCTCGTGCTGACCGAGTACATGGCCTGTGGCAAACCGGTCATTGCAACCAACGCTACCGGGCACGGCGACGTCGTCAATTCAAGTAACGCACTGGTGGTAAACTCGCGAGGTTCTTCGTCTCTGCGCGCGCCCGATGGTTTCGTGGTCGCGGAATGGCCTGAGCCGGATCTGGATCAGGCAATTGCGCATCTGGAGGATGCATATCAGAATCGAGAGAAGCTCAAGGCGCTCGGGGAGCGCGCCGCGGCGGAGATGGCGAAGCTGAGCTGGCGGCGGACGGCGGAGCAGTTTTTGAAGCTTCTGGCAGCATCTTGACAGGCAGGTGTGCCGCATTTCCTGAGCCCGCTACGACAAGATTGGGCGCTGCGTCGAAGCGGCTTCGTCATTATGTTTGCTCCACCGGCTTACACTCTCGGTCAGCCTCAACACATCTGGAGACGCCAGCAGTATGGGCATCAACGTCCTTATCGCGGACGGCAGGAAGCTCCTCAGGGAAGGTCTTACGCTCCTGCTCGACAAATACAAGGACGTAGAGGTAGTTGGCGAAGCAACGGACCTTGACGGCGCGGCGAAGCTGATCGCGCCGCTGGAGGTGCGGGTGCTCATTATCAACTTACCCTATCCCGCACACCATGGCATGACCGCCGTCATACGATCTCTGCTGTCGCAGCATCCATCGCTGCGCGTGGTGACGATTGGTGTGGGCGCTTCGGCGCACAGCATTCGTGAGACGCTGACCGCTGGCGCAACCGGTTGTTTGACCAAGGAATGCGCGAGCACTGAGCTGATTGCGGCGATTCGTGCGGTGGCGGCGGGACGCCGGTACCTCAGCCCGCAGCTGAGCGATGTGATCGTCAGCGGATATGCGGAAGCGGCCAACCGTAAACCTTCGCGTCCGGCGCTCAGTGCGCGGGAAACGCAGGTGCTGCAATGCCTTGCTATCGGGAAGAGCACGAAGGAAACGGCGAGTGCGCTTGGCGTTGCGGCGAAGACGGTGGAAACCCACCGCCGGCGGCTGATGGCGAAGCTCGACCGCCACACCATCGCGGAACTCACGCAGTATGCTCTTCTTTCGGGATTGATCGCGGTCCCCGCCGCCAGCGAACTCTAGCTGCTTCACCCGCAGCGCCATCTTGTCACGGGGTAATTCGTGGCACCTACCAGCACGTTAAGGATTTTCAGACACTGAAGCACCAACTTCTTAACGGCGTGTACGGAAACTCCTGACCAAGATCGTGCGAGGTCCTTCGCAAACTTCAGATTTCTCAAAGAAAACGTAAGTTTTGGAATCTGCGAAACAAACATTGAACGGTCCGCTTCTCCAGTCTCACATCCGGCCGGAACAGCGTTTGTGGAAGCTGCGGCGAGCCCTACGCGAGGAAAGTAGTTTTCCCCGATTAACAGGCTCGCACACAGCTTATGAGCAAACGCATCCTCATCACCGGCGGCGCAGGGTTCATCGGATCACATTTGGCTGACGAGCTGCTCGAGCACGGTTATCGCGTGCGAGCGCTGGACAACCTTTCGCCTCAAGTTCACGGTCCCAATGCGAAGCGGCCTGAGTATCTGGCGGACGATGTCGAGCTGATCGTTGGAGATTGCCGAGATGCGGAGACCGTGCGGCGGGCGCTGGCGGGGGTGGATTCGGTTTATCACCTCGCAGCGGCGGTGGGCGTCGGCCAGAGCATGTACGAGATCGCCAACTACACCAGCATCAACAACCTGGCGACGGCGGTGCTGATGGAAGGGCTGATCGAGAAGCGCGAGCAGATCGAGCGCCTGGTCGTTGCATCGAGCATGAGCATCTACGGCGAAGGGCTCTACCAGGACCCCGACGGGAACATCTCGACGGGACTGGAGCGGACGCTGACGCAGCTCAAGCGGCATGAGTGGGAGCTGCGGAACAATCGCCAGCAGGTGCTGACGCCGGTGCCGACGCCGGAGAGCAAGCAGGCCAACCTCGCTTCGGTGTACGCGCTGTCGAAGTTCGACCAGGAGCGCATGTGCCTGATGGTGGGACGGGCCTACAACATCCCGACGGTTGCGATGCGGTTCTTCAACGTGTTCGGAACGCGGCAGGCGCTGTCCAACCCGTACACGGGAGTGCTGGCGATTTTCGCATCGCGGCTGCTGAACGATCGCCCCCCTGTCATTTTTGAAGACGGACTCCAGAAGCGCGACTTCGTGAGCGTATATGACATCGCGCAGGCTTGTCGGCTTGCGATGGAAGTGCCGGATGCGGCGGGCCGCGTGTTCAACGTCGGCTCGGGCAAGTCCTACACTGTGCTCCAGGTGGCGGAGAAGATCGCCAAGGCCGTGGGCAAGGACGAGATCGAAGCGGAGATCTCGGGGAACTACCGCGTGGGGGATATTCGTCACTGCTTCGCGGACATCAGGCTCGCGCGGCGCGTCCTGGGGTACGAGCCGAAGGTGATGCTCGAAGACGGCTTGGTTGAGCTGGCGGAATGGCTCCAGACGCAGGCGGCGACCGACCATGTCGATTCAGCGCGGGCGGAGCTCGTGAAGCGCGGCTTGGCGATCTAATTCACTCTGTTTTCCAACCCGTTTTCTTCACGGACGAAGACAGATCAGTGAGATGTTATGAAACGAAACAGCAAGCGTTCGAATAAGAAGAGAACTCAAACGTCACGCCATGTCGGGCCCAGAATCGGGATGCTCGAATGGTTCCGTCCCGGCGATCATGATCGGGTGGATCAGGTGCTGGAAGATCTGAATGCGCTCGGCGTGAGCAGTTTGCGCACGGGGATTTCTTGGGCGGATTGGCACACGCCGGAAGGCGAGGCTTGGTACGCGTGGCTCTTTCCGCAGCTTTCAAGGCGGTTGGAGGTGCTGCCGTGCTTTCTGTACACGCCGCCAAGCTGGGGCGTGGCGCCCAAGTGCAGCGCGCCGCCGCAGGATCCGCGCTCGTACGCGGACTTTATGGACTTGATGATCAAGCGTTTCGGCAAGCACTTTGAGTATGTCGAGCTTTGGGATGAGCCGAACAATCTGCGCGAGTGGGATGTGGCGCTGGACCCGTACTGGTTCAAGTTCAGCGAGATGGTGGGCGCGGCGGCGTACTGGGCAAAGCAGTGCGGGAAGAAAACCGTGCTCGGCGGAATGAGCCCAATAGACCCCAGCTGGCTGCGGTTGATGGGCGAGCGGAACCTGCTGAAGTACATCGATGCGGTGGGATTGCACGCGTTCCCGGTGACGGCGGAGAGCAAGTGGGAGGGATGGAAGCCGCTGGTGGATCCGGTCCGGGAAGTCTTATCGAGGTTTCAGCCTGAGGCGCAGGTTTGGATCACCGAAACCGGATACTCAACGTGGCGTCACGACGAGCGGCGGCAGCTAACGGCGTTCGTGGATGCCATCGAAGCGCCGGTGGATCGCGTCTACTGGTACAGCGTTCATGACCTGGATCCGAAGCTGCCGACAGTGGACGGCTTCCACGCGGACGAACGGGATTATCACTTTGGCCTGAAGCGCGCCGATGGCGCGGAGAAGCTGCTGTATCGGCTGTGGGCCGAAGGCGGGATCGACACCGTGCGCGATGCGTACTGGATCGGAAAATCTGCACACGTTGCCAGTAAGGACAAGCCGGTGCTGATCACCGGCGGCTCCGGGTTCATCGGGACGAACCTGGCGCACCGGATCATGTCGAGCGGGCAGAGCGTGCTGATTTATGACAACCTCTCCCGCCCGGGCGTGGAGCGCAACCTGGCGTGGCTGCGGCAGACGCACGGGGATCTGATGAAAGTCGAAGCGGCGGACGTGCAGGACCCGCACGTGCTGCGGAATGCTGTCGATCGCGCCAGCAAGGTGTTTCACTTCGCGGCGCAGGTCGCGGTGACGACGTCGCTGGTGAATGCAATTCACGACTTTGAAGTGAACGCGCGGGGAACGCTGAATCTGCTGGAGGCGATTCGCGCGCAGGATGACCCCCCTGCTCTGGTGTTTACATCAACGAATAAGGTGTACGGCGGCTTGCCGGATGTGAAGATGCGGCTGAATGGGCCGCGCTACGAGCCGGAGGACGATCAGATCCGGGAGAACGGCATTAGCGAGGCGCGCGCGTTGGATTTCCATAGTCCATACGGCTGCTCCAAGGGAACCGCGGATCAATATGTAATCGACTACGCGCGCACGTTTGGCCTGCCGGCGGTGGTGTTTCGTATGAGCTGCATCTACGGGCCGCACCAATGTGGGAACGAAGATCAGGGTTGGGTGGCTCACTTCCTGCTGCGCGCACTGCAAGGTGAGCCGATCACCATCTACGGTGATGGCAAGCAGGTGCGCGACATCCTGTTCGCTGAAGATCTGGTGGATGCGTTCCTGCTGGCGCAAGCGAACATGGAGACGTGCACGGGTCAGGCATTCAACATCGGCGGCGGGGTGAAGAACACGATCAGCCTGATCGACCTGCTGGATTTGATCGAACAGTTGAACGGCGCGCGGCCGGATGTGCGCTTTGGCGCGTGGCGGCCGGGCGATCAACGCTACTACGTATCCGATACCGCGAAGATGCGGCGGATGACCGAGTGGTTGCCAAAGATCGGGGTCGAGGAAGGGGTGACACGGCTTTACAACTGGCTGCGCGACAACGTGATCAAGCCTAAGCGCCCAAGCGGTTCGTCTCGCACGCCCGGGAAGGCGGCCTGGAGCGAAGATCGAAAAGACGAACCTGAAGGAACTGCCCGCGTTAAGAGCAGCCGGAAGGAGGCCCTGTGACACAGCTCGTCGACGCGCCCGAGATCCGGACTTCCGCAACGACCATGCGGGCGGCGGTGATCACCGCGCCGGGGCAGATGGAGGTGCGCGAAGTGCCCATCCCCAGGCCCGGCGCGGCGGAAGTTCGCGTGAAGCTGGAAGGGTGCGGCGTGTGCGCATCGAACATCCCGCCTTGGGAAGGCCGCGAATGGTTCCGGTATCCATTTGCGCCGGGACAGTTAGGGCATGAGGCCTGGGGACGCGTGGATGCTGTTGGCACGGACGTGCTGCACTTCAACGTCGGTGATCGTGTGGCGATGTTGTCGGAGAAGGCGTACGCGGAATATGACGTGGCGCCGGAAGACAAGGTGGTGAAGCTGCCGGATTCGCTGGGGGAACTGCCGTTTCCGGCGGAACCGCTGGGTTGCGCGATGAACATCTTCAAGCGCAGCGGGATCCAGGCGGGGCAGACGGTGGCAATACTTGGGATCGGATTCCTGGGCGCGATCCTGACACGGCTGGCGTCGGAGGCGAACGCGCGCGTGATCGCGATCAGCCGGCGACCGTTCTCGTTGACGCTCGCGGAGCAGATGGGCGCGGCGCACGTGATGCCAATGGACGACCACTGGCAGATTATCGAGAAGGTTCGGCAGCTTACCGGCGGCACGTTTTGTGATGTCGTGGTCGAAGCGGTTGGTAAACAGTGGCCGCTGGATCTGGGCGGTGAACTGACACGCGAGCGCGGCCGCCTCGTCGTGGCGGGATATCACCAGGATGGGCTGCGCAACATCAACATGCAGCTTTGGAACTGGCGCGGCTTGGACGTGATCAACGCGCACGAGCGCGATCCGGCAATTTACCTTAAAGGCATGCAGGAAGCCGTGCAGGCGGTGGCAAGCGGGAAGATCGATCCCACGCCGCTGTACACGCACACGTACCCGCTGGAGCGGTTGGGTGAGGCACTGAATGCGACGAAGGATCGGCCGGACGGATTCCTGAAGGCGCTGGTGATGATGTGAATCCGCGCTGTTCGACATCGGCCGGAACTGCGTGGTTGTAAGAACGGACGGAGCAGTTAATGCGTCTTTTGATGACGACAGACACGGTGGGCGGAGTGTGGTCTTACTCGCTCGAGTTGGCGAGAGCGCTGGAGCCGCAGGGCGTGCAGATCGCGCTGGCAACGATGGGCGCGCCGCTTTCGCAGGCGCAGCGGAAGCAGGTGAACTCCCTGCGCAACGTGAGTCTTTTCGAGAGCACCTACAAGCTCGAATGGATGGAGGATCCCTGGCAGGACGTCGAGCGATCCGGCGCGTGGCTCAGGGATATCCAGGAGATGTGCAGCCCGCACATCGTCCACCTCAACGGCTACGCCCACGGACGATTTGACTTCGGCGTGCCCAAGCTGGTGGTCGCCCACTCCTGCGTGCTCTCGTGGTGGGAGGCGGTGAAGGGGGAAGCGGCCCCCTCCAAGTGGAACCATTACCGCGACGAGGTGAGCGAGGGGCTTAAGGGGTCGGACATGGTGGTGGCGCCGTCGCACGCGATGCTGTCGGCGCTGATGAAGCATTACGGCCCGCTGCCCCGGACGAAGGTAATCTACAACGGCCGAAGTGGGGAGAATTACCGGCGCGGGGAGAAGCAGGAGATGATCTTCACCGCCGGGCGGATTTGGGACGAGGCGAAGAATATCTCCGCCTTGGAGCAGATCGCGCCGGGACTTTCGTCGCCGGTCTATGTGGCGGGTGATGACACGAATCCGAACGGCAAATCTGCAACCCAGTTCGCGCTGAACAAGTTGGGCATGCTTGATGATGCGGGGATGACGGCTTGGCTCTCGCGCGCCGGGATCTATTGCCTGCCCGCGCGGTATGAGCCCTTCGGTCTTTCCATTCTCGAAGCCGCTCTTTCCGGCTGCGCGCTGGTGCTGGGCGACATCGACAGCCTGCGCGAGATCTGGGCGGATACCGCCGTATACGTTGATCCGGACGACACGTTCGGGCTTTCGACGGCGCTGGAGAAGCTGACCCAATCGCCGGCGCGCCGAACGGAGCTTGGCCTGCGCGCTTACGCCCGAGCGCTGCGGTACTCCACCACCGCGATGGCGGACAGCTACCTCGCGGTCTACAGGGACCTGCTCCGCACTGCTAACGCTCCCGCCTATCTCCAGGAAATCCATCCGACTTACGTCCCCAGCGCCTACGCGTACCGAGGTTGATCGCATGAAGATCGTGATGTTCTATCACTCGCTCCTGTCAGACTGGAACCATGGCAACGCGCACTTCCTTCGCGGCGTGGTGGAGGAGCTGTTGTTCCGCGGCCACGACGTACGTGTGTACGAGCCGGCAAAGGCGTGGAGCGTGGAGAACCTGCGAGCGGAATTTGGCGATGGGCCGATCCAAGAATTCCGGAAGACGTACCCCACGCTGAGCAGTGTTCGCTACAACCTGGCGAGACTGGACCTGAACAAGGCGCTGGACGATGCGGATGTGGTGCTCGTTCACGAGTGGAGCGATCACGATCTGGTCCGGCGAATTGGGCAGCACCGATCGAAGGGAGCACGCTATCAACTGATCTTCCACGATACGCATCACCGCGCGGTGACCGAGCCGGATTCCATGGCGGCTTACGATCTGACCTACTACGACGGCGTGCTGGCATTTGGCGAGGTGCTGCGCGAGCTGTACCTGGCCAATGGCTGGACACGCCGCGCGTGGACGTGGCATGAAGCGGCGGACACGCGCCACTTCCGTCCGATCGCGGGGAAGCAGCGCGAAGGCGATCTGGTCTGGATCGGCAACTGGGGCGACGAAGAACGCACCGCCGAGCTGCACGAGTTTCTCCTCGGGCCGGTCACGTCGCTGGGCTTGAAGGCGCGGCTTTACGGCGTGCGCTATCCCGATCACGCGAAGGCGGCGCTGAAGAAAGCGCGGATCGAGTACGCGAATTGGCTGCCGAACTACAAAGCGCCGGAGACATTTGCGCGCTTTGGCGTGACGGTGCACGTGCCGCGGCGTCCCTACGTGAAGGCGCTGCCGGGGATTCCCACGATTCGCGTGTTCGAGGCGCTGGCCTGCGGGATTCCGCTCATCTGCTCGCCTTGGCGGGATTCGGAGCGGCTCTTTACGCCGGGGAAGGATTACCTTGTGGCGCGCAGCCGGGAAGAAATGCAGCGGCATCTCAAGACGGTGCTCAATGAGCCGGAGTTTGCGCGGAAGCTGGCAGCGCATGGTCATCGGACCATCCTGTCTCGGCACACCTGCGCGCATCGGGTTGACGAGCTGATGAACGTGATCGCGGAGCTTCAGAACAATCGCCCAACCAGGCGCCGCAAGCGCACCGGCAGGAGCAGACACCAAAAGCAGCTTGTCGCGGCCAAGTGATCTTCGAGGAATCTTTATGCCCCACGGCTTGAACATTGCCTTTTTCGCATCCAGCCTTCTTAGCGCGTATTGGAACGGCGCGGCGACTTACTACCGAGGCGTGGTCCGCGCGCTGCATGAGCGCGGGCATCGCGTGACGTTCTACGAATCGGATGCTTACGACCGGCAGAAACATCGCGACATTCCGATGCCGGACTGGGCGAATGTCGTGGTCTACTCCGCTCAAGGAACCGATCAAGTCAGGCGCTGCCTGGACGAGGCCGCGGATGCGGACCTGATCATCAAGGCATCGGGCAATGGCGTCTTCGACGAGCTGCTCGAGGCGGCGGTGGTGGATCTCAAAACTTCGTCCAACCTCGTCGCGTTCTGGGATGTGGATGCGCCGGCGACGCTCGACCGCGTCAATTCCAATCCTGCCGATCCGTTCAGATCGCTGATCCCGCAGTACGACGTCATTCTCACCTACGGCGGCGGCGCCCCAGTTGTGCAGGCGTATGAGAAGCTGAAGGTGCGCCAGTGCGTGCCGATCTACAACGCGCTGGATCCGTCGACGCATCATCCCGTTGCGCCTGATCCGCGCTTCGATGCGGATTTGGGATTTCTGGGCAACCGTCTGCCGGATCGCGAAGCGCGGGTTGAGGAATTCTTCTTGAAGGCGGCATCGATCCTCCCGCAGAAGCGCTTCATGATCGGCGGCAACGGTTGGCACGACAAGGCGATGCCGCCGAACGTGAAGGATGTTGGCCATGTCTACACGCGCGATCACAACGCCTTCAACTGCACGCCCCGCGCGGTGCTGAATGTTAACCGCGAATCGATGGCGCGATACGGCTTCTCCCCCGCGACGCGCGTCTTCGAAGCCGCCGGCGCCGGCGCTTGCCTGATCACCGATGCATTCGTGGGGGTGGAGACGTTCTTCGAACCTGCCACGGAGATTCTTATCGCCAACAGCGGCCAAGACGTTGCCGAGCAGGTGCTCTCGCTGACGGAAGATCGCGCGAGAAAGATCGGCGATGCGGCGCTGAAGCGAGTGCTTTCGCAGCACACGTATGCGCATCGGGTGGAGCTGCTCGAGCAGACGCTCGATGCGCTGCCGCGCCAGAAGACGGTATCGAAATCGCTTACTCCCGCCGTGAGGTAATTCGTGATGTCGGTTGATTCTGTTGCACAAACGCCCGAGCCGCTGGACATCGTGATCATTGGCTTGACGATCACATCGTCGTGGGGCAACGGACACGCCACCACGTACCGCGGGCTCGTTCGCGAGCTCGTGCGGCGCGGGCACGGTGTCACATTCCTTGAGCACGACAAGCCCTGGTACGCCAGCAACCGCGATCTTCCGCATCCGCCTTACGGAACGACCTACTTGTATCAGTCGGTCGAGGATCTGATTGAGCGGTTCGGTGAGCGCGTGCGCGCAGCCGATCTTGTAATCGTTGGTTCATACGTGCCGCAGGGCGTTGAGGTGGGCCAGTGGGTGACGGCAAACGCGCAGGGCGTCACGGCGTTCTACGACATCGACACGCCGGTGACCCTCGCGAAACTGTCGCGCGGAGACTTTGAATACCTCTCGCCCGAGCTGATCCCGAAGTACGACATGTACCTCTCCTTCACCGGCGGGCCCACCCTCCAGCACCTCGAGCGGCGCTACGGTTCGCCGCGGGCGCTGCCGCTGTACTGCTCTGTCGATCCCGAGCTTTATTATCCGGAGACGCTTCCCGCGCAATGGGACCTGGGGTACCTCGGTACGTACAGCGTGGATCGCCAGCCGCCGCTGGAGAGGCTGATGCTGCATGGGGCGCGACGCGCTAATGAGCTGAAGTTCGTCGTGGCGGGCCCGCAGTATCCGGCCGAGATCCACTGGCCCCCGAACGTGCAGCGGATTGATCACCTCCCGCCCAGCGAGCATCGGAAGTTTTACAACGAACAGCGCTTCACCTTGAACATCACCCGCGCGGACATGATTAAAGCCGGATACTCGCCCAGCGTGCGGCTGTTCGAGGCCGCGGCGTGTGGTGTGCCGATCATCTCCGACTGGTGGGACGGACTCGACACGCTCTTCCAGCCGGACCGCGAGATCCTCATCAGCCGCGGCGCAGACGACACGCTACGTTACCTCAGAGATGTATCAGAAGAAGATCGCCAAAAGCTCGGTATGGCCGCGCGCGATCGTGTGCTCTCCCAGCACACCGCCGCCCACCGCGCCGGAGAGCTCGAACACTACGCCAGGACCGCACTCAGCACCGTCTGATTTACAAGGATGAACGGGGATCGCTATGCATCAAGCCACCGCTGAAGCTGAAAACCTCATCAAAGTTGCTCCGGCCAAGTCGGCGCTGGAAAAGGAAATCGAAGCGCTGGGACCATGGTTTCACAACCTCCACCTGCCCGATGGCACACAGACTTGTCCGGATCACTGGCTGGGGGATTTTCCCTCCTTCAAGTGGGCGGAAGTAGGTAACTGGCTGCCGAAGGACCTCAACGGCTGGACGTGTCTCGACATTGGCTGCAACGCCGGCTTCTACTCTTTTGAACTCGCCAGGCGAGGCGCGACAGTTCTCGGCATCGACGTCGATGAGCGCTACCTGCAACAGGCGCGGTGGGCGGCGAAGCAGTTCGATCTTCAGGATCGAGTAATGTTCGAGCGGATGCAGGTGTACGACCTCGCCCGCCGAAGCAAGCGATTCGATCTCGTGCTGTTCATGGGCGTTCTGTATCACCTGCGCTATCCGATGCTGGGGCTGGACATCGTTTGCCAGAAGGTGAATCGGCTGATGCTGTTCCAGACGCTGACGATGCCCGGGACGGATGTTTACGAGCAGACGTGGAACCGGACCTGGAACGATCGCGAGCTGCTGCTTCAGCAGGGCTGGCCGAAGATGTCGTTCTTCGAGCATGGCTTCGCCGGCGATCCGACGAACTGGTGGGCGCCCAATCACGCCGCCTGCGAGGCGATGCTTCGCGCCGCGGGAATGCGCGTGATGCAGCGCCCCGGCCATGAGTTCTACCTCTGCGAGCCCGACCCGCAGCGGCCGGCGTGCATCGCCACCTGGAACTGCGCGGAGTTTCAATCCGCCACGGGCACCCCCCACTCGCCGCCGGGCGGCGATGACGGAGCGACTGCATGATCATGCCCGGCACCACCCACCCCACGACTCCCGCGCCTCCCGAAAATCCTTCACAGGATCCCGGGATGTCGACGGTCGTGCGCCGGAACATCGAGCTGCTGAACGATGTGCGCCGGCGCGAAGAATCCCGCAAGACCGTCTCCGACCGCATCGCCGACGCGGTTACGACTTTTGCGGGAAGCATGTGGTGCGTCTATGCCCACGCGGTCTTTTTCGGCCTGTGGATCGGGTTGAATCTGGAGCGCGTGCGCATCCTGCCGCACTGGGATCCATACCCGTTCGTGATGCTCGCGATGAGCGCTTCGGTGGAGGCGATCTTCCTCTCCACGTTCATCTTGATCTCGCAGAACCGGATGCAGAAGCTCGCCGATCGGCGCGCGGAGCTGGACGTGCAGGTCGGCCTGCTCACCGAGCACGAGCTAACGCAGGCAATCAAGCTGCTGGACGAGATCTCCCGCCGGTTGCAAACGCCGCGTCCGCCGGAGCATGAGCTCGAGGAGATCAAGCAGGACATCAACCCAGAGCGCGTCGTCAGCGAAATCGAGAAGGCGGAGCAGCAACTCCAGGCCACGGACGAGGATCGTCGCCCAGCATCCTGACCCGCTTACCGCGCCAGATGGAGGCAGACCATGCCGAAGCTCAAAATCTCGCCACGGACAACAAACCGCCTTGGTGCCCCTGCGCGTCGCGCCAAGCCGGTGGTCGAAGCGGCCCGCGCGCTCAACCTGCGCGAAAAGATCGGCCTGTGCCAGTGGTTCCATTTTGAAGATTACGCTGCCGTCGATCGCACGCTGGACATCCTCGCGACCCTTGACGTCAAGCATCTGCGCACCGGCATTTCCTGGGCCGACTATCACCGCGAGGGCGGCAAGGCGTGGTACGGCTGGCAGATGGATCGCTTGCGCCAGTCGGGGCTGGAAATCTTGCTCTCTATCTGGCACACGCCTCCCAGCATCTCCGAAGGCGGCGCCTGCAACTCGCCGCCCAGGCGCCTGCTCGATTACGCTGATCTGATCGACCGCGTCATCACCGATTACGGCGACAGCTTCCACCATCTCGAGCTTTGGAACGAGCCGAACAACAAGATGAAGTGGAACTTCGTGGATTTTGATCCACGATGGGAAAAGTTCGGCGAGATGATCAAGAATGCGGCGCACTGGGCGCAGCACCGGGGCTGCCACACCGTTCTCGGCGGCATGATTCCGGTCGATCACCACTGGCTGAACCTGATGCGCGATTACGGTACGCTCCAGTTCATCGACGTCGTCGGCATCCACGCCTTCCCCGGCATGTGGTTCACCGGCGCACCGAATTGGGACTGGTACCGCGACTGGACCGGCTGGGAGGACAAGCTCGCCTACATCGCCTCGCACACCAACGGACGGCCGATCTGGGTCACCGAGACCGGCATTGCCACGTGGGATCTGGCCTACAACCACGAATCGAAATTCGACCTCCAGGTGCAATCGCTAAACGATCTCATTTACTCGCCCGGCGAGCGTTTCTACTTCTACAGCCTGATCGATCTTGATCCCGAGCGCGAAGCGATTGAAGGTTTTCATGTGGACGAGAACGAGTACCACATGGGCTTGATCAAACACGACGGCACCCGGAAAGACGCGTACTACCGGATGCAGGACCTCCTCCGTGGGTAGCACAGTTTACGCCTGACGCGCTGGGATGATCTTCCTTGGATTCTCCTCCAGCAGGATACGGCAAGTCTCCTCACTCAGCCGCAGATTCTCGCGCAGGTTGCGGTGAGACTCCTTCATCGAAATCGCCGCACCGACGAAGTGGGAACCATCCGGCGCTCGCGCGACCATGTCGTCACCGATGAGCAGGTCCCATCGACCCAGCTTGTAGCGGCCCGGACCTAGACCTGCGGGTGCGATGGCGTCAGTCACAACGCAACAGCGGCTGGCGCCCGAAGTGCGAAGATAATTTCCCAGAGCGACGAACGGCACGTGCACGCCGTCGGCGATAAAGCAGAGCCAGAGGCGATCGCCGAGACTTAACGCGCGCTGGATGATGTTATCGTGGCGATGCATCTGCATGGGGCAGCCATTGCCGACGTGGGTGAACATCGACAGGCCCGCATCCACTGCCGCCTTGAGCTCGTCTAGAGACGCATCGGTATGGCCGGCCGAAACGGTTACGCCGCTCTCCACGAGCAATCGCGTCACCTTCATGCCCGCATCGCGCTCGGGCGCCAGGGTGAAGACGCGCAGCAGCCCCCCCGCCGCTTCGAGCAACCGCGTTGCCGTCTCCACATCCGCCGGCATCACCGAATCCAGCGGATGAGCCCCGCGATAACCGTTGGTCTCGTTGATGAACGGCCCTTCGACATGGATCCCCGCGATGATGCGCTGCGCCAGATCATCCCGCTCGCGCAACTCGACGATCCGCTGAACGCGCTGGCACATGAGATCGATCTTCTCGGTGATGATCGTGGCGAGGATCCCGCTGACGCCATCCGCCTCCAGCTTCGCGCACGCCTGGTGCAGGTTCTCCGGCGTCAGGTCGTCCTGATTGAAGTCGACGCCGCCGTAGCCGTTGACCTGGAGATCAAAATAGTTCACCGCGTGCTCCCATCCTGCGTGCCGCTGGCGTAGGATCGCGCCATCATGGCAGCGAGTTTTTCGATCATCATTTGCTCCGTGAACGATGCCAAGTTCCGCGCCTGCGAGACGATGTACGGCAAGCTGTGTGGCGCGGGGTCGATGGAGCTGGTTCGTATTTCCGACGCCAGGTCGCTTGCCGAAGGATACAACCGCGGCATCGCGCAATCGACGGGCGAGTTTCTCCTGCTCGTGCACGATGACGTTGAACTTCTCGACGACCAGCTCCGCGCCCGGCTCGAGCAACACTTTCAGCACGTGGACCTCATTGGCCTGGCAGGCACGAGCCTCGTCGGTCATCCGATGTGGCTGAAGGCGGGGCCGCCTTACATCCACGGGCAGGTGGCCCATCCGCAGCCGGAGGGCGGCTTCATGGTCGACATCTACGGCGTCTCAAATCGCTTGGTGCGAGACATCCAGGCGCTGGATGGGTTGTTTCTTGCAATGAGACGAGCGGCGGCAACGCAGTTGCGTTTCGACGAGCAGACCTTTGACGGATTCCACTTCTACGACATGGACTTCACCTTCAGTGCCTACCAGCAGGGGCTGAGGCTCGGGGTGGCGTGCGACATTCCAGTCATTCACCATTCGACCGGCACGTTCGACAACATCTGGAACGGCTATGCAACGCGATTTTATCGCAAGCATGTGGCCAAGCTTTCGCCCTTGCCGGCGAAGGAGTTTGCGTGGACGTGGGTGAAGATTCCGGACCGCGACGCCGTTCGCGCGGTGATGACGCACCCGTGGGACGATTGATTGAAGCGCGGCCATAGCTAGAATCGCTCACATGGCCAAGAAACCCGCGAAAGCCGCTTCTGAATCCTCATCCGCCCCGGCTCCAAAGAAGAAAGCCGCGCCCAAGGGAGGCGCCAAGCCCGCCGCTGCACCAACGGGCGCGCCGCAGATCGACACGAACCTCGCCGCCAACGCGGCCGCGGCTTTTGTCGCGCGCAAGCTGTCAATGAACCAGCCCGCGTCCCCGCGACAGGAATCGGCAGGATTCAAGAACCTTAAGGAGAGTCTGGCCAAGCCGTCGTCGCAGGGGCTCAGCAACATCCTTGACAACACGAGCCAGAACAAGAAGCCAATCAACACGCCGTACACCGGGAAGAACCAGGTCGCGCACAACCAGACGTACGGTGCTGACGTGTCGCGCTCGGGCGTGCCCCGCCGGACGCCTGGGTGATTCACCGGCGGACGATTCGATAGATCACGCCGGGAAGAGTCGCATCGTTGGCGGGCGGGAAGACACGCTGGAAATGGGCGGGATCTTGTTCCGCAAACTGCTGCTCCGGGGGAGCGAGCGGTTCTGTGGGTTTGGCGGGGTTTACGGTTGAGATAAACAGGTAATCGGCCCGGCATCGGAGCAGGCGCTCGCGCCAACGCTGCGGATCGGGATTTTCGCGGAGAAGCTCGAGGACGTGCTGGGGGATCTCCTCGCCGGTGATCGGCCGCGCGATGCGCGGCATGTCGCGGAAACTGTTGAGATCCTTTCGCGTAGGGATGTGAATGAGTGGGTGCTGGTAATTGAAACCCATCAGGGGATATACCAAATAGAAATTCGTGTAGGCGATGGTCGACTGCGGCGGAAGCTCTTCGCGGACAAACTTCCAGAGTTCCGCCTGCCGGTCGTAAACGGTTGGATCGGACCACACGGCGTAGGTGCCGTCGTCGCGGTAGGCGGCGATGTAGGCATGCCAGTGGATGTAGACGAGGATCGCCAGCGCGGCGGCGGCGGTGGAGACGGTGAGTCGAACCACGATGCGCGGCGTTCGCGGCAGGCGAAACAGGTAGATGAGCGTTGTCGCCATCGCCGTGAGCGGCAGCGCGAGGAGCGTGAACTGAGTTGCCATCTGCGCTTGGAAGGCGGTGAGCGCGGATGTCACGAGCGCTGCGGTGGCAATGAGCAGGAGAACTGACTGCGGCAAGGTGAGCATCGCCAGCGTTGTGAACAGGAGCAGGATCGCCGGGTAGACGAATCGCGTCTCCCCATAAGGGGAGGCGACGGCGAAGAGGAGGATCGAGAGGGGCGCGCCCATCAGGATGCAGCGACGCAGTGGATCTCGAAGAAGCAGTGGAGCGCTCGTGATGGCGGCAGCGAGCGACGTTGCGATGAGGCTGATGACGAGGGCGAAGGGGAGCGAGTAGTAGCCTTGGGTGAAGACGCTCCACACGCCGCTGGCGCTGTTGAGCAGGTGGCTGCGCTGGGCCTGGAACATGCCCGGGAAGATGGTCATGCCCAACAAACGAACGTCCGTGGGGTAAAGCGGATTGCCGGTGAGGATCCAGTTCCGCGCATACCACGGTCCCGCGAGCAGCATAGCGATGATCCATGCGACGACCCAGTCGCGCGGCTTCCCCTTGTGGGATATCGCGAGCAGGAGAATCGGCAGGGAGAAGAGCGCGGTATATTTGGTGGCAAAGAGCAAACCTGCCGCAACCCCCGCGAGCACCGGCGAGGAGACATTTTCTTGATCGCGTGGTGAGCCAATTTCCGCCACCGCGACGACGAGAAAAGCTGCGACGAAAAGATCATCCTTGGCGAGGATCGCCTGCGAGAGGAACGGTCGTGACAAGACTGCGGCGGCGGCAACGAGGGCGGCGGTGCTGGTCGGCACGTTCATTCGCCGCTGGAGCGAGACGAGGGCGAAGAACATGAACAGCAGCGGCGGCGATTCAACGAAGCGCGCCAGCACGTCATTTCCCATCGGCGCCAGCAGGTAGGCGATGAAGGTCGAGCCGGCCAGAGGCGAGTAGCTGTTGGCGGGGTTGTAGAACCAGGCTTCGTACAAACTCATGCGATGCGTCTGGAGCCACTGCACGGCGGCGGGCAGGTGGTAGGTGAGCGCATCATTCGACGTCACCGGGGCGAAGGCTTGATGATGGATCAGCAGGAGAATGTAGACCGTCACAAACAAGACTGCGGCGGTGACGACGAGCCAGTCGCGCGTCGGCAATGGTGGATGCAGGTCCGGATTGCGCTTGCGCCCGATGATGTAGAGCAGCGCGGAGAGGAGCAGCGCCGATATGGCGATGCTCATGGGGTTGAGGATGCCGAGCAGGCCGGGAACGCAAACCGCGATGTATTGAATGAGGTACAGGCCGAGGAAGGCGGTGGTCACCGCATCAAGCGCCGGCCGACCGATGCCGCGGCTGAAGCGGTAGGCGGCGAGGAACGGGATGAGCATCAGAGCGGTCGCGTAGAGGAGTCTGAGCTCGTCGGAGAGGAGGATCGACACGGTTGGGCGACATCTTAAGGAGCGTCGCGCGGCGACGCGAGACGCCGAGCGAGAGACGGTGACTTTGGAGCCGGACGGCGGCGACGGCGGGTATCCCACCGCGCGTGAAGATGGGCGACGCGGGCGTCGGCTCTACAGGAAAAGCAAATGTTGCGGGTGCATTGTTCCCACCCGTCGCTGCGCGGGCGTTATGTGATGTGAATCAGGTCATTCATGGGCGTACTTATCTCGGGCGGCTGGAGCGTGGGGTGTCTCGGCCTCGGCCGGTGTCGTCGCTGGATTTTTGGGATTCGGATCGCGGGGGAGGATCCGAGCGGCGAGACGATTCGCTCTTCTGGCTCTGCTCCGCGCGGGCGGCGCGGGCGGCGCTGGCTTGGGATTCACGCTCCGCTCGGGCGCGCTGTTCATCATCGGACTTGGCCTGTGCTTCCCGCTGTGAGCGCGAACGCTGCTCGCTTCCAGCTTTGGCTTGCTCTTCGCGCTGGGCGCGCGAACGCTGTTGGGCCTCGGCCTGACGGGCATCTCGCTCTCGTGCTTCTCGCGCCTGACGTTCGCTCGATTCCCGCGACCCGGCGGCGCGAGCGCGGGCTTCCTCGGCGGCCCCGGAGCGGGTGGGCTTCTGCGGCTCGGCTTGCGGCTGTTGCTGACGTTGGCGTTCGCGCTCGGCGCGAGTCTGGCGCTCTTGCGGAGGCTGCGCGGCCGGCGTTGGTTTCTGCTCGTCTTCGCGTTGGCGCGTGATCGGATGGGCGACGGGCGTGTTGCGGCCTGGCCGGGATTCCCCGGCGCGGGCGATGGCGACTTGCTGGCGCTGTTTGGCCTGGCGGTCGGATTCCGCTTGCGAGAGCGCCGCGGGCGGAGAGGCGGGTGGAGCCGTGGGGGAAGCTGACGTTGCGACGGGTTCGGGGGCGGCTGTGGCGGAAGCCACCCGCGCGGGTTGCGCCGGCTCCGTGACGGTTGTCGAGATGAGCGACGCGCGCTGGCGATCGAGCTCGCGCTGCCGCCGGGCGTCGGTGAGAAGCTCGCTGACTTCGCGCTGCTCAGTACGCGGGAGCTTGGCGTAGAGATCCTGCTCCCTTGAATCGCGGACGTGCCGGGCGGCAAGATCTTCTCTCGCTGCGCGCTCGCGGGAGGCAATCAGATTTTCACGCTGCTGGTTGGCGCTGAGGGGCTGGGCCTCGGGCGGACGGCCGTAGCGGTTGGATTCGTCGCGGGCGATGTGGATGGGTGAACGCACGGGCTCCTGGCGGTGATCCGTGTCGCGCCCGCGCCCGTCGCCGTGCCCGCGATCATCGTGCGCATCTCGCGAGTCGCGGGGGTTGCTGTCGCGATCGTGATCACGGCCACGGTAACGGTCGGCGTACTCGCGGCGGCGATCTTCTTCGCAACGGGCGAGTGAGACCCGCAGGTTATCGCTGGCGCAGTCGCGCTCGCGGCGGACGTAATACTCGCGCGAGCAGAGCGTGCGGACATAGCTGTCGGCACTGGCGGCGTCGACGGCGTACTGATTGGCGGCGGTGGCCCAGGCGGCGGCGTCGGCGTTAGCTTGGTTGAGCCGGGCGATCTCGGTATTCAGGGCGGCGGTGGTATTAGCCAGGTCCTGCTCGCGGGCGGCCAGATCGGCGGCGGCGCTGTTGGCAGTCTTGGCAGCGAGCTGCACGTTCTGCTGGGCTGATTGCGAAGCCGCGATGAGGTTCTTGAGCGCAGGGTCGCTCGACACGTCCGCGTTGAAGCGGTTGACCAGCTCCTGCCTCGCCTGGTCGATGGCGTTCACCTGGGCCTGCGCGCCGCGCACGTCGGGATCTGCCGCGATCGCGTCCGCCTTATAGCGATTGAGCGCGTTGACTGCGTCCATCCACCGCATGCTCGCGGCCTCAAGCGCGGGTTGATCAACGGGCGTGCGGCTGCGCTCCAGGTTCACCGCGTCCTCGCGCTCCTCCATCTGCTCGAACAGCTCCGCGTAGGTCTCGGTGGAGCGGAGCGCATCCAGCGTCCACCGCACCTCCTGGTCATACCCGGCTTTGGCCGAGGCGAGGTCGGTCGTAACCCTCATGAACGCCGGGCTCGACTCGAAGGTGCTGCGGGCGGCGGTTTGGTATTTAAGAACTTCGTCGGAAGCGGCTTGAGAAGCGGCGCCGGCTTGATCATACGCGGCGCGGGCGTCGGCGGCGCGTTGGCGGAGGATGGGGATCGACTGGTTGAGCAGATCGAGCTTGCCCTGGAGCTGCGCGATGCACCGGCTGGAGATTTGCGCCTGCGCGCCCGCGGCGGCGGCGTTGCTCGCGGCGGCTTGCTGATTGGCGACCGCTTGGTCGAGCGCCGCGCGGGCGGCGGCTATGTCGCAACCGAGGCGCGAGAGGCGCCCGTCGCAGTCATCTAGCGTGCGGCGGTATTCGTCAACCGAGACATAGACGCTGACATCGCCGCGCAAAGGTGAAGCAAAGAAAGCGGCGGCGGAGAGGGCGATCAGGCGTACGTGTTTGGATCTGAGCCACATGACCACCTCCGCGGGCCGCGGCTGAGCCGGCCGATAGGAAAGACACGGCGGCTTGGGGGAGGTTAGACGGTTCCGGGTGCGGGCTCGAGGTCAGGGAGAGGCCGGGAGCCACGAAGGCGTGGAGGCACGGAGGCGACACCGAGCAGACGACCAGCCTCGACGTTCGCCGTTCAATCTTCATCGCGCATTAATCCCTACGCGCTCCCCGGCAGGCCGGGAAGCGCAAAAGGTGTCTCATCCTTGGGCCGCAGCCGCTGGTGGTTCGTCCACAGGTACAGCAGCGCGGCGATGGCGATCATCAGCTCTACGAGTTCCGACATCACGTCCATGGCCTTGGCGAAACGGGTTTCGGAGTCGTGGAAGTCGCAGTAGAGGTCGGAAGCCGCCAGCGCCGTGATCACCACGAACCACGACCACAGGCGCGGCTCAACGGCTAGCGCCCGCAGCCCAGCCGAACCCGCTCCCGTGTCCGCGCCCGCTCCCGCGCGAATCCGTCCGAGGGCCAGGCCAATCAAACCCCCCGCGCCAAACGCCAGCCGCAGGTACTCCGTGTGCCCCCCCACGCCGTCGAGGTTGTGGAGGTTGAACTCGCCCTGGCGGTTGATCCGGCGGATCGGTTCGGGGGTCTTGAAGAAGAAGAACCACTGACCCCAGCTGATTTCCTCCATCGCGATGAGCAGCAGGAAAACCGAGAAGACTGCGTAAAACGCGACCACCCACGCCGGGTAAGCACCGCGCCTCAGCCGCAGCGCCAGCCGCACCCCGAAGATCCCTCCGATCATCAGCACCAGGAACGTGGCGAGCTCGATCGGATAGTCCTCGCGGGCCATGAGCACCGCGAACGGCCGAGTCTTCTTTGAGACGAGCAGCGCAAGATATGCGCCCGCCATCGCGAAAGGGATCAGCGCCTGCGATCCCCGGTGTCGGTTGTTCAGCGTAAGGCTCACGTTCCCTTAATGATTCCACCGATCCCAGCCTGTAGCAAGGGCATCGATAGAAGGTCTGCCAGAAATAATGCACATGGGTTCTGGTGGAACGGGTCGCGGTCAGTGGACAGGCTAGGGGCCTTTTGTCGCTAATACGCTCGGGCCAGCTTGGCGCGTTGGAAGGCGGAGAGGACGATGTCTTCGTGGCGCATGCCAGCTTCGGCTCTGGCCTGGCTGCACCATTGGCACAGGCCCACGCCGTGGCCGTTGCCGTGGCAATCAATGAACTGAATGGTGTCGGGTTGTGTGATGGGTTTCAAAAAGGAGCTGGAGAGGCGGGTGGTGTCGGTGGCGTTGGTGTTGACGGCCCAGCGTAACTCTTCGCCGGTGAGGGAGTAGCGGTTGCCGGTGGTGTCGGTGACCACGAAGCGCGTCGGCCTGCCCCAGCGATTGTTCGCTTGAATCGCGATGCTGGCGACTTCCGCGATGTTGCGCTCGGGGCGCTTGCGCTTGTCGCCCCACGTGCGGATGCGGGCGGTGAGATCGGTCTTGCTGATGGTGATGGGGCCGTAGTTGAACCTCGGGCTGGCAGCGCAGAGCGAGTGGTTGTTCTGATCAGAGAGCGGCGGGATGTACGCTTCGTTGAACGCGTCGGCGGCCGACTGCGAGATGCCGCCGCAGCAGCTGGAGAAGTAGGCTTTGAAGATCTTTTCCTGACCGGGCGGGCCATAGACCACCACGACGCCTGAGGTTTCGTCGACGGCCTGGCGGGCCTTGGCGGTTTCGGAACTAATGCCGCCGTAGACCTGCGAGCGGGTGTCGTCGAAGACGTCGAAATGTTTGCCGGGGGAGGTGGTGCGGGCTTCGTAGAGGGCGTAGGTGCGGGCGGTAATGGCTTGGGCCTTGTAGGTTTCCGGGAGCCAGCCCTTGAGCATCTCATCGGCGAGGACACCCTTGAGATAGGCGTCGATGTCCACGTCGTTGACGACGTCGAAACCTTCCTTGACCGGGACCAGGCGGTACTTGCCGTGATAGCGCTTGTTGTTGATCGAGACGGTGCCGTCGGTGGCGGGGACGATCGTGAGCACGCCGATCGGGAGGGGTATATTCCCGATCTGCCAGCCGGCGGGCGTCAGGAGGATGGCGACGGAGGAGCCGGGAGGAATGTTGAGCCGCCGGCCGGGCATCTCGTCGTTCAGGCGGACGATTGGGGGCTCGGTGGCGCTCAGCATGATCTGGGGCTGGCGCTCGAGCAAACAGACGCGGATCTGCGGGGCGGCGGGGTTGGCCACATAGGGCGGGTGGGATTGGGTGCAGGAGGAGATCGTGAGCGTGAGGAGGAGAAGAAGAGCTATTGCGCTGGCGAAGCGGGATGTGCGAGAGATGTTCGACATGGCGTCCGTGCCTGCGGAGCGATTGGTTGCGGGTGCCCATTACCGCGCGTGCCGGGTCCTACCCGGACGTTGTGTAGCTTCGCATGAGGGTGCTGGGGAAACAAGCGTGCGCAGGGATGGAAAAAAACATGCCCCGCTGAAGCGGGGCACGCCATGGCCGATTGTGCCGAACTCCGCGTTTACTCTTCGAGTTTGCGCAGGCCGAGACCGAAGCTGGCGAGTTGTTGTTTGATTTCGTTGAGGCTGGTCATGCCGAAGTTTTTGCAGCCCAGGAGCTCGTCTTCGGTGCGGCTGGCGAGTTCGGAGATGCTGTTAATGTTGAGGCGCTGGAGGGCTTTGCGGGAGCGAACGGAAAGCTCCAGGTCGGCAACGGACTTGCCAAGAATTTCCGGGTTGACGTTCTCGGCGATAATCGGTGATCGACGGGCGCCGAGCATGCCCGCGCCCGCACCGCCGCTTGCGCCCGCGCCCGCGCCGGTCAGGCCGCTCTTGTCGCTTTCGACCGCCTGGCCGAGGCGCAGACCTTTTTGTGCCAATAAGCTCTTGATCTCGTTCAGGCTCGTCTCGCCGAAGTTCTTGTAGCTGAGCAATTCCTGTTCAGTGGTGCGGAGCAGGTCGCCGAGACTGCGGATGTTCATCTTCTTCAAGCAGTTGCGGCTGCGCACGGAAAGTTCGAAATCGCTGATGGGGATTTCAAGGACCTGATTGCGCTTGTCGCCGCGGCGATCGTCGTCGTCGTAGTACATCGAGCGGGCGCTTTCGACGTCCTTCATGTACAGGCGGGCGCGCTCGTGATTGGGATTGGTCGCCAGCACCGCTTCCAGGCAGCGATGAGCTTCATCGTAGTGGTTATTGTCTTCGTACAGCACCGCGAGGTTGAGCAGCGCATTGAGGTGGACGGGGGCGCTGGTGCAGACACGCTCGTACAGTTCAATCGCCTTGGCGTCGTCGGCCTGGCGATCGTAAAGCAGCGCGAGGCGGAAGCAGGCGGATTCGTGGTCCGGGTTCTCGTTCAAGGCGCGTTCGTAGAAATCCACGGCCCGCTCGTGCTGGCCCTGGTTCTCGGCATCCTGACCCCGCTTAAAGTATTCTTCCGCGGCACGCTCATTGATCGAGGCGACAGTCGATTCGCTCATACAGTGCAATCCTCAACGCCATTGAAGTAAAGGTTCCGGACCCACAAACTCCGGAGGTGGGGCAATCGGGTATTAGTACGACAGCCGGAGCGAAGTGTCAACCTGCCGTGGCGGGCTGAGCTGGCGGCTGGTGAGGTAAAGCTTCGTTGCTGCGCACCAACCGCAATGCGGGCCCCGCCCCTGGAGAATTGGTCAGAGGGCCATCAATCTTTATCATGCGCCGATGGCGCGTTTGTTGATCTTTGCAAATCCCATCGCTGGGCAGGGGAAGGGGAAGCGCATCGCGCTGGCGCTTCAGCGGCGGCTGGGGGCGCAGGGGTGGAAGGCGGAAGTGGTTTTTGAGAAGCCGGGGGAACTGACGGACGAGCAGATTGTGAAGGGGACGAAGGCGGCGATTGCGATTGGCGGGGATGGGACGATCCGCGGCGTGGCCGCGCGTCTGCACGCGGCGGCGAAGAAGCCGATCCCGATGTTGATCGTGCCGATGGGGACGGCGAATCTGCTGGGGAGGCATCTGGGTATTCGCTGGCATGCGGAGACGGTGGCGGAAGAGGTGGCACAGGTGCTCGCACATCACCGCATAATCGAGTTGGATGCGGCGGTGGCGAATACCGAACTGTTTCTGCTGATGGCGGGCATCGGGCTCGATGCGCAGGTGGTGCATGAGCTGGACCGAATTCGCCGCGGGCCGATCGATTACACGAGCTACGTGCTGCCGGCGGCGATGGCGCTGGCGAAGTATCGCTTTGCGCCCGTGACGGTGCGCGTGGATGAGAAGGTGATCGCGGATGAGATCCCGGCGGTGGCGTTTGTGGGGAACGTGCGGGAGTACGGGACGGGGTTTGCGATCTTGCCGCACGCGGTGCCGAACGATGGGCTGCTGGATGTGTGCGTGCTGCCTTGCGCCAATCCGAAGGATCTGGTGTTTCATCTGATGCGGGCGGTGACGGGGGATCATCTGCTGGCGGAGGGATCGATTTATGTGAAGGGGAAGCGCGTGCAGGTGACGAGCGAGGTTCCGGTACCGGTGCAGATCGATGGGGATGCGGCCGGGTATACGCCGTTGGATGTGGATTTGCTGGGGGTGCGGCTGCCGTTTATTGTGCCGAAGTAACAACACAGTGAAACGGTAGGACGAGTGCAACAGTCATCCTGAGGTACTCCGAAGGATC
>DASVUC010000309.1:0-20239 GCA_036387255.1 Tepidisphaeraceae bacterium
TGATGTCGCGCTTCCGAACCGGTTTGACGTGCAAGTTCGCTACCTGGATGAGCATCCCGAAGTGGTGATGCTGGGATCGCGCGTCATCATGATTGACGCGGACGGGTGGGACATCGGCGACATGGTGAGCGTGGGGCACGGGCACCAGGAGATCGACGATGCGCTGCTTGGCGGAGGCTGGCCTATTGTGCATCCGACGGTGGTGATGCGGCGGGAGGCGGTGGAGAAGGTCGGGCGGTATCACGAGGGGACGTTTCCAAACGAAGATCACGATCTGTTTCTACGGCTGGCGGAGATCGGTCAGCTCGACAACTTGCGTGAGCCGCTGCTGAAGTATCGGCGGCATATGCAGTCGGTGGTATTCGCCAAGACGCGCGGGTCGCGAACGGTGCTTTGGAAAGTGGTGAACGAGGCGTTCGGCCGGCGCGGTATGGGAGAAGCGCCGGACTGGGATGCGGAGAACGCGAAGAAGCCGAAGTGGAAGGGGCCGCCTTGGTCGCAGCATCGGGATTGGGCTTGGACGGCGCTGAAATGCGGGAACATCGCGACGGCGCGGAAGTACGCGGTCGGGGCGGTGAAGGAGAGGCCTTGGTGCAAGGAGGCTTGGAGGGTGCTTTACTGTGCGCTGCGGGGCAGATAGGGGCGATCGGTATCTCTAATCAGTAAATGGGGATTGCGCGCTGGCGCCGACGGTACGCGCGTCTCAAAGCTTGTGGCACGGGTTTGTAACCCGTGACGTATGCGTGATCACGGTGCACGTGCACGGGTTAAAAACGCGTGCTACGGGTAATTCACGCGCTGTTCTAGTTGGCCGAGGCGATATTGGCGTTGGCGCCTTTATCGTTGACGAGCAGGCGGATGACGTCATCCTGCATCTCCTCCACAGGGCGAACGGAGCCTTCGATGTTGTTGAAGATGATGGAGACGGCGAGCCAGCGGCCGCTGTTCGTCTTGACGTATCCAGAAAGGGAGCGGACGCCGCCGATGTAACCGGTCTTACCGAAGAAATGGCCGGTGATTTCCTTCATGCGGTTGCGGAGGGTTCCGTCCTTACCGGCGACGGACATGCTGTCGAAGAACGTCTGGTGGTAGCGGTGATGGTACATCGTTTCAAGAACGCTGCTGACGACGCGTGCGGTGACGCGGTTTTCGCGAGAGAGCCCGGAGCCGTCGACGCTGGCATAGTGGGTGGCGTCAATTTTGTTTTTGTTGAGGAAGTTTCGGACGGCAATGGCGCCATTGCTCCATGAGCCGGGGGCGTCGATTTTCTTTCGCGCGAGGGTCTCGCGGCCGGAGAGTTTGTAGACGGCGTCGGCAAACATGTTCTGGCTGTCTTTGTTGATGCGGGCGAGGATGTCGCTCATGCGCGTTTCGTGCGTGGCGATGATCTTGTCGGCGGGCGGGATGATGCTTGAGCCGAGGGGTTGGTCGGCGCGCTGGATTTTCCCGTCGACGAAGATGCCGTGGGTTTCGAGGTGGGTGCGGAGGGCGTCGGCGAAGAGCAGGCCGGGATCGGTGACGGCTTTGCTGGGGAGGGTGGTGGGCTGGGTGGCGGCGCCTTTGAGCGTGAAGACATTGGCGTCAGGTTGGCGACTGATGTCGGCCTTGGGCGCGCTTTTGCCTTTGGCGCCGACGCAGTTGTTGATGATCTTGATGGTGCGCGTGGGAGGGGTGATGGACCAGCGGACGGGCTTACCTTCGCCGACGGGCGTAACGAGAACGTCGATGCAGTTGTCGTTGAAATTGAGCCCCCCTACCGGAGCGGCGTACCAGTCGCCGGCGAAGTCTTTGCTCCACGTCGGGTGGATTTGCGTGGCTTCAAAAGCGCCATCGTAGTAGTAGATGTTGCCCTTGATGCGGGAGATGTTTTGTTGCTTGAGCGCGTCAGTCCACTGCTGGAGGATGGTGGTTGTGGATTCGCCTTTGGCGGCGGCGAGCTTGGGGTCGCCGGTGGCGGGGTTGCCGGTTCCGATGATCCAGAGGTCGTAGCCGTCGCGGGCGAGGTAGGTTTTGAAGGTGTGGCTGGGTCCGAAGAGATCGAGGGCGGTTGCGCCGACGGCAAGCTTGCCGTTGGATGCGGGCAGGAGCGGCTCATCGGGGTCGTGGAGGTAGAGCTCGCGGCCGGTGTTGAGGTCGACGATGCGCGCGCCGTATTTGAGGCCGGGGGATTTGTCATCCTGGCGGTGGAGGATGGTGTCGATCCGGCCGCCGAGGACTGGGTCAGGGCGAGGCGCTTGATGCGCGCAGCCGATCAGGGTGGAGAGAAGAATGAGGGAGAATACTGAGACTGCGGCGTACGACCCACGCTTGCCGTTTCCGATCATCGGGCGGTCCTCCGGGTGAGATGTATTTCAAGCTCCCGAGTGGGGAGTGCGGGTATGGTAATCGGAGGAGGGGCTGGCGTCTTGGGGGAGGTGTCGGTGCGCGAGCACCGGGGGACCCCGCGCGGAGCCGGAGCTTCATGGGAGGAATCGCTAGTTACTCATGCGCTCTTGCGCCAGCAGTCAGGTCTTCGCATCCCATGCTGCACGGCTAGTATGCGCACTATTTCCTCTTTGACTTGGTAAACAACCAGATGCGGAAAGCGATGCAATTTGTAGCGGCGGGTTCCGCCGACGTGCTGAGGCCAGCGGAGCGGAGTCTCAGCAATTTGAGCTATGGCGTGATCAAGTTCTTTGATGAACCGAGCGCCGGCGGAGTCACTTCTTTGGTCGTACCAGCGATGCGCTTCGCGTGCGTCTCTCACGGCTTCTTCTGAGACTTCAAGATTGAACTTCCCCATGATCCTCCGCGACGATGCGCTGGCGGGCTTGGTCCCACGACAAAAACCTGGTGCCGCCCTCATCGGCGGCCTTCACCCGACGCTCGATTTCTTCCACCCAGGCTTGATCGGCGTCGTGGTCGCGAGGGCCGTGGAGACTCGCATAGAGCGCTTCGGCGAGTTCGGCACGCTCTGCCTCATTCAATTGAAGGGCAGCGGCGAGAACACTCTGCTTGTTTGACATGATGTTGATTATATCACCGGCAGAACAACTCGGGATAACGCAGTGACTCCTGCTCTTCAGGAGCATAGCGCACGGGCAGGATGGCGGTGTGTTCGTGATGTTCTTGCATCAGGTTTCCCCTCCATTAAACTCGCACGGCAACTACGGGAAGGAAAGGTTTTTATGGCGAGCAACGGATCAGTGAATGTTTGTCTGGTGGGGCAGAAGTTTATGGGGAGGACTCACTCGAATGCGTTTTTGAAGGTGACGCGGTTTTTTGATGTGCCGGTCCGGCCGGTGATGCACACGATTGTCGGGCGGGATGAGCGGGAGCTGGCGGAGTTTCGGGACAAGTGGGGGTGGCAGAATTCGTCCACCGACTGGCGCAAGGCTGTGACGGATGAGGAGATAGGGCTGGTGGACATCGGTACGCCGAACCATCTGCACAAGGAAATGGCGCTGGCGGCGCTGGAGGCCGGGAAGCACGTGGCGTGCGAGAAGCCGCTGGCGGGAACGCTGGCCGATGCGCGCGAGATGCGGGACGCCGCCAAGCGTGCGCGCAAGAGCAAGACGTTCGTGTGGTACAACTATCGACGAGTTCCCGCGGTGGCGCTGGCGCATCAGCTTGCAAAGGCGGGACGATTGGGGCGGATCTTTCATGTGCGGGCGTTTTATTTGCAGGATTGGGGCGGGCCGGGTGTGCCGCTGCTTTGGCGGTTTCAGAAGAAGTTTGCGGGATCGGGTGCGCATGGGGATCTCAATGCGCACATCATCGATATGGCTCGGTTCATCACGGGGGACGAGATTACCGAAGTGACGGGGGCTATTGCGGAAACGTTTATCAAGGAGCGGGATATTCCTTCCTCCGGGCCGACGGGAGGGATCACCGCGGGAACTAAGGGTGGCGGTGCGCGGAAAGGCAGGAGCGACGTGGATGATGCGCTGCTGTTTCTGGCGCGCTTCCGCGAGGGCGCGGTGGCGAGCTTTGAGGCCACGCGCCTGGCGACGGGGAATCAAAACAAGAACGGGCTGGAGATCAATGGGGACAAGGGGTCGATCCGGTTCAACTTCGAGGACATGAACTACCTGGAGTTTTACGACGCGACCAGCGATCGGAAGACGCAGGGGTGGACAAAGATCATGGTGACCCACGGCGGCGATCATCCGTACGCCGGGAACTGGTGGCCGGATGCGCACATCATTGGTTACGAGCATGGATTCATCAACCAGACGGCGGACATGCTGAGTGTTCTGGGCGGGCAGCAGCCGGTGGTTCCGTTGCCCGATTTTGAGGACGCGTTCAAGACGCAGCAGGTGCTGGAGGCGGCGGTGGTCAGCGCACAGGAGCGGCGAGCGGTCAAGATTTCGGAGATGAAATAACCGATAAGGTTTGATGTGGCCGATTCTCCGTTGACCAAAACGGCGGTTGCAGACTTATATCGGAGACACCATGACCGGCACCCGGACCGCCCTACTTACCGTTTTGCTTTGTTCCATTTTGATCGTGGCCAGCTCGTGCGCGAAGAGCCGAACAAACCGAACGCAGGGAACGCAGGATGCGCTTCAGCAGACGGCATCCGAGCGCATGAGCAACCTGCGCTCGAGCGTGGTGGAACTTCAGCGGACGATTTCGCAGCTTCCGACAAACGACATTGAGCGCGATAAGCGGCTCACGACTCAGGCGCTGGCGAGCACGGCGTCGGCGCTGGCGGCGGTGGAAGGACCCCGCCCGAGCGGCGCCTATCGGCAGCAGGTGCGGGTGATCGAGAACAGCCGGACGCAGCTCGAGCGGTCGGGGCCGAATGTTCCGACGGAGCCGGCGGTGGATTCGGCGCTTCGCGCAGCGTACAACGCGCTGATCGGGCTGCGAGATGGGCGATTTTCCGGAAATCAGCAGGTGGCGGGTCTGGTGAGCGAGGTGGGGCAGAAGATTCCGCAACTGGATACGGTTCGCGGGCCGCTGCATACGCTGGTGGTGACTGATGTTCTGAGCTCTGCTGCGCGGGCGCTGGCAATGATGACGGACGTGGTGGAAAATCGCGCCAGCGACGGCGCGGCGACGCGGCCGGCAAATCAGGCGGGGATGCAGGCGACGACGCGGCCGGTGGCGGGAGCGCGGTGATGCCGTGGACGAGCTTGTGCGAGTTGTCGGAGCTGAAGGCGGGCGAGGGGAAGTACGTCGAGATCGATGGATTTCAGCTGGCGGTGTTCATCGAGAACAGTCAGGTGTTCGCGATGGACAACACCTGCCCGCATGCGGGGGGAAATTTGGCTGGCGGTTATGTGGAAGAGGGATGCGCGGTTTGTCCATGGCACTACTGGGCGTTTCGGCTGGACAACGGGCAGTTGAAGGATCTGCCGGGGGTTGCGGTAACGACGTATAAGACACGGGTGCTGGATCATCAGGGGAGGCAGTTGGTGCAGGCGGATTTACCTTCACCGCAGCGGGCGATTTGAATCGCTGTCGCGGGCGCACATTCTGGTGCGTCAGGCTCCGGGCAGTTGTTGACCGCGGGCTATTTCGAAGGAAAAACTAGAATCTTAGAGCGTGGCTGGCGGCGGCATGGGCGCGGGTGTGACGGGGAAACCGTACATGGGCGGCGCGGGTGGCGGCGGCTCCTGAATGATGCGGTAGCGCGGGTCGAACTGCTGAAGGAAGTAGATGGGGTAGGCGCGATAGAAGATCAACAAGGGCAGGGAGGCGACGCTGCTGAGGTAGGGAAGTAAGCCGATGCAGCAGGTGACGCAGCCGATGATCATCTGCCCGATGGCGATTGCGATTGCGAAGACGAATTGAAGCAGCATCACGAGCAGGATGGCGCCACGATTTCCGGGAATAATGCGCTGACGGAACTCCTGCAAGGCGCGCGATGCGGATTGATTGGTCGCGTACATGATCGGCACGACGAACGTGATCAGACCCCACTGAATGAGGAAGAGGGCCGCAACGATTGGCAGGAGGATCAGGAAGCCGACGAATATGCCGACGCCGGCGGTTTGGCTAAGCGTTCCGGCGCGGATGTCGGGCCATGCCAGGGTGGCGGCGACGGTTGCTGCGAGCAGAAACGCTGCAAATCCGATGAGTAAGAGCACGAGTCGAAAGAGGAACAGGCTCCAGGCGAGATCGCGAAAGCGGTTCCAGGGTTCAACGACGGCGGCGACGTTGGTGGCGATGTTGTGGATGAACATGAAGTGGCCGCGACTGCTGAGCCATGTGAGCAGCAGCGCCATCGTCACAATGATGAGGAAAGCCGCGGCGCCAGCGAGAATGCTTTCGCTGGGGTGAGCGATGACCCAGGTGCGGACGGATTCAAAAACCTCCCGAGGATCGGGCGGCGCGGGCGCCGGCGTTGGGACGCCCGGCGGAGCGGGAGCGCGTGCGGGGCCGGGCACGTTGAAGTTGAAGCGGCCGCTGTTGGTGCCGAGGTCCGCGAGGAAGGCGCAGAAGCCGATGATGAACCACTTCTTCAGGTCGAAGGGTTGGAACGTCATGTGCTTGGCGCGGTCGATCGCGCGTCCGACGGGATTTGTGGCGGAGATGCTCATGATCGTGCGGGGTATCTAGCGGCGCCGGCGCGATTTGTTGCGCTGCTTTTCGCGTTCCTGGCGAAGCTTTTCCTCGCGGCGGATTTGATCGTCCAGCGCGGCTTGGGCTTTGGCGCGTTTGGTCTTGGCGGCGTCGAGCTTCTGCGTGGCTTGTTGAACGTCTGCCGAGCGCCGAACCGTTTCGTTGAGCTTTTGGCGGATCTGCGCGAGCGCAGCGCCGGCTTCGGTAACCCGCTTGCTGGCGGCTTTGGCGTTGTCGTCGGCGCTGATGGCGTCGGTTTCCAGCTTGTCCACGGCAGCGGAGGCGTCGGCGCTTTTCCTTGCTGCTGCGGTGATGTCGGCGCTGCTGGCGCCAGAGGATCGAAGTCGGTCCACCTCCGCGGCGGCTTGCTTTTGAGCTTCGAGAGCGGCTTTGTAATCGTCACGCTCGCGGACGAGTTTGAGAATGGGTTGGACGGCTGCGTCGCGATCAGCTTGCGCTTGCTTGAGGGTAGATTGGGCGTCGGTGCACTCGCTGGATTTTTCGAAGTCGGCCTTTGCTTTGTCGATGGCGGCGTTGAGCTCGCGCTGGGTCTGGTCGACCTCCTGCTGGGCAGCGGCGAGCATGGCGCGAGGCGCCTTCAGCGCGTCCGACTCGTCAGCGACTTTCGCGGCGGCGTAAGCGCAAGTGCTAAAAGCGAGCGCGATCACAGCAACCAAATGAACAGATACAGCTTTCATGACCGGCTCCCGCGGAAGTGAAATGGAACTGGCATTGTACGCGTCGGTGAACCAATGCAAAGTGTTGTTGAGTTGACGTAAGGTAGAGGTATGGCACAGCGACCGATTGTGGTGATTGGCTCGATCAATATGGACCTGGTCTGCCGGACACCGGCGATGCCTCGGCCGGGGGAGACGATCCTGGGCGGGGATTTTGTGACGGTGCCGGGCGGGAAGGGGGCGAATCAGGCGGTGGCGGCGGCGAAGCTGGCGCGAGGTGGGACGGGGGTTCACATGATCGGGCGCGTGGGAGCGGATGATTTCGGGGAGCGGATGTTGAGCGATCTGGCGGGGCATGGCGTGGTGACAGATCGCATCACCATCACGGAAGGCGTCTCTTCCGGTATCGCGATGATCCTGGTGGACAAGATGGGGGAAAATTCCATCGTGGTTGCGCCGGGCGCAAATGCGCGGCTAACGCCGGCGGATGTGGATGCGGCGGAGGATTTGATTCGCAGCGCGATCTGCGTGGTGATGCAGCTCGAGATCCCCCTGGCGACGGTTCGGCATGCGCTGGCGATGTGCCAGGCGCATGGGGTGTATACCATTCTTGATCCCGCACCGGTGCCGGAGAAGGGTTTGCCGCGGGCGCTGTTTGGGGTGGATGTGCTTTCGCCCAACCAGACCGAGGCGGAAATGCTGGTGGGTGCGCCGTCGCGGCCGCGGATTCGGACGAAGCGCGTGGTGGATCCGAAGTTGCTGGCGAGTGATCTGCTGGCGCGGGGCGCGAAGAACGTGGTGCTGAAGCTGGGGAAGGCGGGGGCGCTGGCGACGGATGGCGAGGGATTTGCGGCGGTGAAGGGGTTTAAGGTGAAGGTAGTCGATACCACCGCGGCGGGAGATGCGTTTACAGGAGCGCTGGCGGTAGCGCACAGCGAAGGCATCGAAACGGAGGCGGCGGTGCGCTTTGCGAATGCCGCGGGGGCAATTTGCTGCTCGGGATTTGGAGCGCAACCTTCTCTGCCGACGCGGGAACAGGTAGATTTACTCGTCGAATCGAAAGCGAGATAAGCATGGCAGAAGAAAAACCTTCGTTGCATATCGATACCGACTGGAAGAAGCAGGCGCAGGAAGAGAAGCGTCGGCTTGCGGAAGAGCAGGCGAAAAAGGCGCAGGCCCAGCAGGCGGCTGCGGGTGCGCCGGCAGCGCCGAGTGCGGCGCCACCGGCGGCTGCGGCGCCGGCGACATCGCCGGCTCGACCTTCGGCGGGCGCGGGCGCGGGCGGGCGCATGCGCGAGCGCGGGCAAGCGCCGCAGCCAAGTTTTGCGGCGCTGGTTCAGTCGCTCTTGACGCAGGTGCTGTTTTATCTCGGGGATCTCGCGCCGCGAGGAACGGAGCCGCAGATCAACCTGGACATGGCGAAGTACAACATCGACGTGCTGGGAATCCTGGAAGAGAAGACAAAGAGCAATCTCAGTGAGGAAGAGCAGCGGCTGTTGGATTCGGCGTTGTATGAGGTGCGGATGCGGTATGTGAGCGTGGCTTCGCAGTATGCAACCGTTTAGGGGAAATCCGTAACTCGAAGCTTGAAATCCGAAACAGGATCTGAGATTTGAAATGTGAGATTTCAAATTCAGGAGCGAAAAAAGGATGGGCGGGTGCAGCGGTTGCGCTTGCGTTGGGGGGTGGGCAGGGATAGATTCAGAGATAGACCTGAGGCGATGGAGCGCTTCGGGCTGAACCGCAGGGCTAAGGGCAAGGAAGCCATGTCCTCTCGGGCTACGCACCAACTTGCACAACTCTGGCAGTTGCCGCTCTTGCTGCTGTCGCTGCTGCTGTTCGCAGTTTCGGGGTACCTGTTCCTGAATGCTTCACCGGGCCTGACGGTTCGCCGCCGGATTGAGATTGCGCGCACATACATCGAGCACGAGCGGCCACAGGCGGCGCTTCAGCAGCTCAATCGGCTGATGGTGAGCGAGCGGATGACGCAGGAGAATGAGGCTTCGGTTCACCTGCTGATGGGACAGGCGCTGGAAGAGGCGCAGCGGCAGCGGAATATCAACATCCCCGCGAACCACACCCGCATTATCGAACAGACGCAGCTAGCGATCCAAATGGGCATTAAGCCGACGTGGGATGTGCATCGGAGGCTTGGCGACAGCTTCATTGCGCTGGGGAAGACCTCGAGCGGCGTCGACCAATTGCGTCAGGCGATGGCGATGGAGCCGACCCGGGCGCTGCGGCTGAAGCAGAAGATTATCGAGGCGCAGACGGCGCAGGAAGATCGTTCGGCGGTGCTGGCTTCGCTGGATGATTACCTGGCGAACAAAGAGCTGACCGATGCGGAAAAAGCGTGGGGGTTGGGGGAGAAGTCGCAGGTGCTGGCGGATCGAGGGGACTTTGTGGGGGCGCGCACGCTAATCGCCGATGCGCTCAGGCTGGATAACGATGTGACCGCACAGGCGCAGGCGAACTACCGCATGGCCTACTGCGCGTGGAAGCTGCACAAGCTGGATGAGGCGCAGAAGCTGGCGACGACGGCGCGGGACCAGTTCCGCGGCGGGCATCCGATGGATGCGGACGCGGCTTATCTGCTGGCGCGGGTTCGGCATGAACAGGATGATCTGGCGGGAGCGCTGGCGCTGTACGAGCAGGTGATCCGGAAGTACCCGCAGAGCCGTTGGCTTTTGCCGGCGAAGCTGGGGCGGGCGACGTGTCATGTGCACGGCGGGCAGGAGCCGCTGGGGATCAGCGAGCTGCATGAGCTGGCGAGCGTGGTGGCTTCGCAGCAGAGCGGTGCGCCGGTCCGGGAGCAGACGACCAAGGCGGTGCGCCAGGCGCACGAGCTGATGATGGGGAAGATGAACTTTGAGCTGGCGCTGTCGGCGCTGGATGCGGAGAAGGTGTTGCTGGGGGATGAGAAGCAATCGCGTGAATATCTGACGTGTGTCGCGGCGGCGGCGACGAAGCGCGGGGAGCAGATTGAAGCGTCCGCGGCCGAGGCGACGGGAGCGGAGCGGCTGCGGCGGGACCGCTTGGCGAAGGAATTGTTTGCTCGTGCGGCGGATGCGCAGGTTTTGGTGGCACGGGAGACGAAGAACATGGACACGTTCTGGTCTGCCGTCTCGCTTTATCAAAGAGCGGGCAACGCGGCGGCGGCGACCAATGCATTGGAGCTGTTCGTTGCGGAGCACGGGAACGATCCGGAGACGCCGAATGTGCTGCTGAAGCTGGCGGAGAATTACTCTGCGGCGGGGGCATCAGAAAAAGCGATAGCGGCGTATAAGCAGCTTCGAGAGAATTTTTCGACGAATGAGGCGACGGCAAAGAGCGCACTGCCACTGGCGCGGGCGTACCTGGCGACGGGGACTGGTGGATATCCTTCAGCAGAGCGCGTGCTGACGGGATTCCTGGAGACGAGCGCGGCGAAGAAGATCCGCAGCGACGACACGCAGGCGGCGATGCTGGAGCTTGGCACCCTGTATTACCGCACGGATCAGTACGAGAAGTCCGTCAGGATTCTGGAAGAGCTGCTCGCGCAGCAGCCGGCGGCGGATCTTGCTTCGGAAGCTCTCTTCCTGGCGGCAGACAGTTGTCGCAAGAGCGCGTTGCGGATCGAGGCGAAAGTGGCTTCGGCGAGCGAATCGACGGTGGCGCCAGAGCTGACGGCGGCGGTGGCGCGGCGGAAGGAAACGCTAACGAGATCGCGAAAGCTTTATGATCGGCTGCTGGAGTTGTATCACAGCACGCGTCCGACCCGCGACAGCGACAAGCAGTACGAAAGGCAGAGCTACTTCTATCGAGGCGACTGCGCGTACGAGCTGGCGAATTTTGATGAGGCGATTCGGCTTTACGATGCTGCCGCCAAGCGGTATGAACAAGAGCCGGCGGTGCTGGCCGCGTACGTTCAGATCGTGAACTCGTATTGTGCGATGGGCAAAATGGATGAAGCCCGGGTCGCCAACGAGAAGGCGAAGGCGCTGCTTCGGAATCTGCCAGCCGAGGCATTCAACAACGGCAGCTTCACGATGCCCAAGAGTTATTGGGAGCAGTGGATGAAGTGGACGAGCAACGCCGGGGCGTACTAGCCGGCGGGAACGACGTAACTCAACGGAGTGAGAAACATGAATGGACGGATTCTGATCCTGGAAAACGCGCAGCCTACGCTCGAGGCAATCAACCAGATCCTGATTGATGCGGGACACGAGACGACGAGCACGGACGATGTGGCAACGGCGCAGCGCGACCTGAGCACCGGCGGCGCCGAGCTGCTGATCGCGAACACGTCGCTGGCGGGGGAGAACGTGGGAGACTTTATTGAGTCGATCCGCTCTGCGGCTCCGGGGGTGCCGATCATCCTGGTGGTGGAGCCCGGGGCGACGTTCATTCCGAGTGAAGCGGCGAGCCGTGGCGCTTATGGATACGTTCAGACGCCGCTGGATCCTGAGCAGCTTCGGCTGCTGGTGCTTCGAGCGATGGAATATGGGCAGCTGATGCGCGAGAACAAGGCGCTGCGGGGCGACGCGGGCGCGCTGGCGGGGCGACCGCTGGCGGAAATTGAAAAGCAAGTAATCCTGAGCACGCTCGAGCGATTTAAGGGTCATCGGCTTCGTACGGCGACGGCGCTGGGGATCGGTCTGCGGACGCTGGGCATGAAGCTGAAGCGGTGGAAAGAAGAAGGCCAGCTCATCGAATCCCGCTGATCATGAGCCAACTCCCAGCAAAATCGACTCGGACGCGCGTGAAACTGTTCCTGCGGCGCAAGGTGGATGATTTCGTTCTGGTCACGCGTTCATGGTTCTCGCGCGCTGAGAAGTCTGCAAAGGCGGATCGATGACGATCTGACCGCCGGGTGAGCGCCTCATGATGAGTCGCTTTTGAAGTTTGCTTCGGGAAGGATTCCGAGGCGCAGCGCCCAAGGAGGGTGCCAGCATGAGCCTGTTTAATGAGCAGCTGGATCGGGTTCAGTCGCAACTGATCAGCCTGAGCACGGGGCGCAAAATCTTCTGGGGATGTCTGCTCGCTGCGGTAATCGCCGCGGGAATTTTCTGGCAACGCAACGACCGGCAGGTGGCGTGGGAGCCGGTGCTGGATCAGGCGCTGGATGCGACGCAATTGGCGCAGATCTCGTCGCACCTGTCGGAGAAGCAGGTCCCCTTCCGCAGCAGCGAGAACAGGATCATGGTTCCCGCGGATCGGAAATTTCAGATCCTGGCAGACCTGCTTTACGAGGATCTCCTGCCGAACAACACGGAATCTGGCTTTGATGCGCTGGCGAAGACGAGCATCTGGGATTCGTCTTCGAAGGTCGAGCGAATGTACATCCACGTGAAGGAGCAGCAGCTTCGGAACGTTATCTCACGTTTTCCGGGGGTGAAGAAGGCGACTGTTGTTATTGATCCAACGAGCGAGCAGCACATTAACGGATCGGTGACGCCTTCGGCGCTGGTGGATATTCAAACCAAGAGCGGGGCAAGAAACGCACGGCAGCTTGCGACGGCTGCGGTGAACGTGGTAACGGGGGCGCAATCCAACCTGACGCGTGACAAGGTGCAGGTAACGATCGACGGCGCGCCGGTGCGCAGCACGATCGACCCGAACCAGATGGCGTCGGATGAGCAGATCGAACGCACGCAGCAGCGGGAGCAGTTTTACGTGGCGAAGGTTAGGAAGCAGCTTGCGTTTGTACCGGACGCGCTGATTAGCGTGACGGTGCAGCTTCCGATGCCGGCGGCGCGGAAAGCGATGTCTTCGGCGGCAACGCAAGGGGCAGGAGATGTCGTCGCGAACATGGGAGTTACGCTGGCTGCGAAGCGCGATGTGGAGCAGGTGACGAGCGCGTCGGTCGCGGTTCCGCGCTCGTATTTCATGAGCATCTATCTTCGTGCTAATCCCAATGCGCCTGATCCAAGTGACGGGGTGCTTCAGCCGATTATCGACGCGGAGCTGACAAACATTCGCAAGCTGGTGCGGAACACGCTGGGGATTCGCAATGAGGATGACGTGACGGTTGCGAGCTACGTGGATCAGCAGCCGTTAACCGCGCCGGGAAACGCGGTGCAGACCGCTGCTGCGCCGCTCACGATGCTGATGTACAACCGGACGGTGCAAATTGCGGTGGGATTGTCGGCGCTGATGCTGCTGGTGATCGCGCCGCTGCTGCTCCTGCGGCGGCCCAAGCCGGTGGGGGCGTCGGTTTCGTCGCGTCCGATTCATGCGGCGCTGCTTTCGCCGCGGGGTGAGGATTACGCGGATGAAGATTTCGGCGAGGAGGACGCGGATCAGCCGATGGGGCACTATCCGGACGTCCAGGCGCTGGTGCAGGATTCTCCGGACGCGACGGCGACCCTGCTCGAGAAATGGATCAATCAGCGGTGAGCGCTTCCGTGACTGAGCCTCTGCATGGCATACAGAAATCCGCGATCCTGCTGATGTCGCTTTCGCCGCAGCAGGCGGAGGAAATCCTCAAGCGGGTTCCGCCGGATGCGGCACAGCTTGTGCGCCATGAGATGGAGGCGCTGCGCGAGATTCCGGGCGATGCACGTGAGCGCGTGATTGTTGAATATCAGCGGGCGCTTCGAGAGCGGGATGAACCGGGGCACCCTTCTTGCCCCCCTGCCGCGGCCGTCCTGACGGATGTTTCGCCGGAAGCCTTGGTGGCGCTGTTGCAGGAGGAGCATCCGCAGCTCATTGCGGCGGTCCTCTCGATGGTGCCGGCGGACCAAAGCGGCATGTGCATCAGCATGCTTCCGGTGCAAAAGCAGATCGATGTTTTCTGCCGAATCGCGGCCATGCGACCGGTAAATCCGCAGGTGCGGGGGCAGCTTCTTTCGCTGGTGCAGGATCGGCATGTTGGTATGCCGCAGGCGCATCCAACGGTTTCGGAGTCAGAGCTGATCTCGCGGGTTTTGGATGAGGCGGTGGAACCGGTGGAGAGCGCGGCGGCTGTCGAGTCTGCGCCGGAAAACCTGCGCTTCGACGACTTGTCTAAGCTCGCTGATCGCTCGCTGCATCTGGTGCTGGATGAGGTTGAGAAGACGGAGCTGGCGATGGCGCTGAGCGCCGCGAGCCGGCAGGTTCGACGCAAGTCAATTCTCGCATTAACGCCGCAGGGCGCGGCGGAGCTCAAGCGCGCGGCGGATGCGCTGGGGCCGGTGCATTTGGCGGACGTGGAGGCGGCGCAGGCGAGGATTCTTCGGGTGGTGCATCGCCTCGAGGCAGCGGGAGATATTCAGCTGAATGAACAATTGGGGAGGAAGTAATGGCGCTGATTCGACCAAATGCGAATGCAAATGCTCCTCTGTTTCTGTCCATCAAGGACGCGGAAGCGGAAGCGAAGCAGCTTGTCACATCCGCACGGGCGCAGGCAGTGGAGGTGAGCGAGCAGGCGCAGCGCGAGGGTTACACGGCTGGCGAGCGAGATGGCCAGCACGCGGGATTTGAGGCGGGTCAGGCGGCGGGACGGGCGCAAGCTTACGAAGAATTCCGCCAGCAGCTCACACTGATTACGCAGGCGCTGTCGCAGGCGCAGAGTCAATTCGAACAGGCTCAGGAGGAGCTTCATGCGGCACTGCTGAGAGATTGCGTTGATCTGGCGATTTCGCTGGCGCGGCGCATCACCAAGCGGCAGGCGCAGATTGACCCGCAGGTGCTGGCGGCGAATCTCGAGCAGGCCATGAAGCTGGTTGTGGGCGCCCGTGACTTCCGGATTGCGTTTCATCCTCATGACCGCGCGGCACTGGATGTTGCGCTGGGGCATCTGCGTTTGACGTGTCGTCCGCTGGAAGATGCAAAGCTGATCGAGGACGCAACCCTGTCCCGCGGCGGGTGCCGGATCTACACCGAGAGCGGGACCATTGATGCCGACATCGATGCGCAGCTCGATCGGATGGTCGAGGCGCTGCTTCCCCCACGATCGGAGACGATATGAGGCCGCTGGCGCCGCAGCTTGCCGCTGTCGAAACATCCACGCCGATGCGCGTGGTTGGACGCGTGCAGGCGATGACGGGCCTGACGATCGAAGCCGCGGGCGTGGCGCTTCCAACGGGGTCGCTTTGCCAGATTAAGGATTCCGCATCGCGCACGACGCTGGCGGAAGTGATTGGTTTTCGCGGGGAGCACGCGATCCTCATGCCGCTGTGTCCGAGCGCTGCGATCGCGCCTGGCGACCTGGTGGAGAACCTCACGCTGGCGCCGCTCGTGCAGTGCTCGAAACAGCTTCTGGGGCGGGTGCTGGACGGGTTTGGGAAACCAGTCGACGGCAAGGGCTCGCTGCCTCTGGGTGATGCACGGCGATTGGATTCAAAGGGCACACCCGCGCTTCAACGACAGACCATTCGCACGCCGATATCGACGGGGATCCGCGGCGTCGACGCTCTGCTGACGTGCGGCATCGGACAGCGCATGGGAATTTTTTCCGGGCCAGGGATCGGCAAGAGCACGCTGCTGTCGTCCATCGCGCGCAACACCAGCGCGGATGTGTCGGTGGTGGCGCTGATCGGCGAGCGCGGGCGTGAAGTGCAGGAATTTCTGGAGAAAGGACTGGGGCCGGAGGGGCTCAAGAAGTGCGTGGTCGTCGTCAGCACGAGCGACGAGTGCCCGCTGCTGTGCGTACGGGCGGCGAAGGTTGCGGCAACTGTGGCAGAGTATTTTCGAGACCAGGGGAACAACGTCCTGCTGCTGGTTGATTCGCTTACTCGACTTTGTCATGCGCAGCGGCAGATTGGATTGGCGGCGCACGAACCGCCGGCGACGCGGGGATATCCGCCCAGTGCATTTGCGCTGTTGCCGCAAATTCTCGAGCGCGCGGGTCGTACCGCGACCGGATCGATCACCGCGTTCTACAGCGTGCTGGTCGAAGGGGACGATCCGAACGAACCGGTCGCCGATGCGGTGCGGGGTGTGGCGGACGGACACCTGTGGCTGAGTCGAACACTTGCCAGTCGAGGGCATTTTCCGGCAATTGAGATGATCCAGAGCATCAGCCGGGTGCGCGAAGATGTTGTGGATGAGGAGCACCTGAAGCGCGCCAGGAGAGTGCTGTCGTTGCTGGGTACATACGCGAGCATCGAAGATCTGGTGACGGTCGGCGCATACGTCGCCGGGGTGAATCATGAATTTGATCTTGCGGTGCAGACGCGGCCGAAGATCCTTGAATTTCTTCAGCAGGATTCGAGCGTCGGCTTCAGCTTCGCCCAATCACGCGCGGACCTTTGGGCGCTGGCGGATTACATCGAGCACGTGTCGCAGCAGTTGATGGAGAAGAAGTGATGCCGCGCTTCGTATTCAAGCTGGAATCGGTTCTTCGCCTTCGCGTTCACGCGGAGCAGAAGCGGCAGCGCGAACTGGCCGAGGCGCAGCGACGAATCACGGAGCTTCAGGGGGAGTTGGATGCGGTTGAGCGGGAGGTTGGTGAGGCGACGGCGCAACTGCGCGACAAACTAGCGGCCGCTCGGATTGACCCGCGCTGGCTTCTGCTGCACGCACACCACATGCAGTCGCTTCGCGCACGGTCGAGCGCGATCTCGGAAGAGATGTTTCAAGCGGGCCTGGCCGTGGAGACGGCGCAAGAGGCGCTCGTGGTCGCGTGCGCGGAGCGAAAATCGCTGGAGAAGCTGCGCCAGAAGCAGCATGAGCAGCACGATCTGATGCAGGAGCGGGGAGAGCGGGTTGTTCTGGATGAAATTGCGGCGCGTGGTTTTCTCCAGGATTAGCATTTTGCTCCCACGTCGGGCTTGATTGCCCCCCTTTGCGATGCCAAGATAGAAGCCGTTCGGAGTGCCCACCTGCATTGCGGGTGATTCGCCAAGGATGGTGAGACAATGCCTGCCGACCCATTTCTCGATTCTGTATCACCGGCTGAGCTTGAGATTTCTCCCCCTGATGCTGCGCCCGTTGTGACGCGCGTTGAAATCGGCGGCGTCTCGCTCACGCTGGCGCAGCTCGCGCACATCGAAGAAGGGCATGTGATTCCGCTGGATCAACCAGTGGATGCGCCGGTTGAGGTGTTTGTTGGCGATAAGCTCATTGCCCGCGGGCAGCTCATTGCGATGGATGAACGGTACGCGGTTCAGCTTACGGAAGTTGTTGCTTGATGATCGTCGCGGAGTGTCACATGTTCGAAGGCCTTCTTGGGGCGGGGGCGACGACGACGTCATCCAACCTGATTCGAACAGGCTTGCAGGCGGCGCCCGCGCAACCTGGGGGAAGCGTTTACGAGACGCTGCACGTGCTGGGCGCGCTGCTGCTGGTCGTCGGGGCGATCTTTCTCTGTCGCTGGCTGGCGCGGCGGTTCTTTAACTTGCCTGGTGCGACACGCGCTTCGGACGCGATTAAGGTGCTGTCGCGCACGCCGATCGCGAATCGGCAGCACGTGCTGCTGCTTGAAGTGGGGCATCGCGTGCTGGTCGTGGCCGACAGTGGACAGCAGCTTTCGACGCTTTGTCAGATCACAGACGCGGATGAGATCAGGATGCTGACGCGCGGCCCGGCCCCGCAAGCGGGGTTGTTAAATGCGGACGGCGCAACGCCGCTGCAAGAGAAGAATTTTGAGCAGGTGCTGCGTCGGGAAATGAGCCGGGACGACATGGATGTCGAGCCGGCGGAAACGAGCGACGGCGAACAGCCGCCGCCCCGGGAAGTGAGTAACCTTCTTCAGAAGGTTCGTGGCTTCTCGCAGCAGTTCCGATAGTCGCGCCGAGATGAGAATGGATGCTCTGAATCGGCAAATTGGCATGATCGCGCTGGTCGCGTGCTTCGCGCTGTGCGGCACCGCACGCGCAAGTGACATTGCGCAACTGAAGCCCCCTGCCACAGCGCCGTCGGTTGAAATCCAGTCGCTGCTGCCGGCACAGGTGCCGGACCTGTCCAGGAAAGAGAACGTCAAATCAACGCTTCAACTCGTGGTGATGCTGACGATCCTGTCGCTCGCTCCGGCCATTTTGCTGATGATGACGAGCTTCACGCGGATCATCATCGTGCTTTCGCTGCTCAGGCAGGCGCTGGGCACGCAGCAGCTTCCGCCGAACCAGGTGCTCACGGGGTTGGCGCTGTTCATGACCTTTTTGATCATGGGACCGACGTGGACGCGCATCAACAGCGATGCGCTTCAGCCCTACCTGAATGATCAGATCGATCAGCCTACGGCGATTTCACGGGCGCAGGCGCCGATCCGCGGCTTCATGACGCAGCAGATCCAGTACGCGGGGAACGACGAAGATGTTTTCGTCTTCACTGATGCGGCAAAACAGGCGCGTCCGACGAGTTGGGATCAGGTTTCTTTTTCCGCACTCGTTCCGGCGTTCATCCTGAGCGAGCTCAAGACAGCGTTTTTGATGGGATTCAAAATTTACCTGCCGTTTCTGATTATTGATTTGGTTGTATCGACGGTGCTGATCAGCATGGGCATGATGATGCTGCCTCCGGTGCTGGTTTCTTTGCCGTTCAAATTGGCGCTGTTTGTTTTGGTGGATGGTTGGCGCTTGATTACGGGCAATCTGATCGGTAGTTTTGTCAGCGGTTAGGCACGATCTGCGTCGCTCATGGATGAGTGAAGCGTGTCACCTTTCGCCGCCCCTTCTGACCGCGCGGCGACACCTAAGGATGGGTGCAGGCCATGACCGTGGACCATGCAACTGAATTGATCCGCCACGCGTTGGTCGTGGTGCTGATCGTCTCGGCGCCCATCCTGATGGTGGGGCTGGTGGTCTCGCTGATCGTTTCAATTCTGCAATCGATGACGCAGGTGCAGGAGCAGACGCTATCGGTCATCCCAAAGATCGTGGCGATGATGGTTGCTGCTGTGCTGCTGCTGCCGTGGGTGACGCAGCACCTTCTTTCTTACGCGCGGGAACTCTTTGCGGGAGGGGTGCGATAGCGATGTCGCTCGAGCAGTTTCAATCTCTGCTGCCGACGTTTCTGCTGGCGCTGGTGCGCGTGACTGGCGTGGTCCTGTTTGCGCCGATCATTGGAAGCCGGATGCTTCCGGCGCGGGTGAAAATCATCTTTTCGATCGCGCTCACAGTCGGTCTGCTGCCGACCATCACAGTGCCGGCGGGTTTCTCGGCCAGCATGTGGATGCTCGCGCCCGCACTGGCTTGCGAGCTTGGCTTCGGAATCGTCATGGGCATGGCCGCAAACTTTGCGTTCATGGCGGCGCAATGGGCGGGCGAGATGGCGGGACAGCAGATGGGATTCACGCTGTCGGGCGTAATGGACCCGCAGACGGGGAGCCAGGGGTCGGTGCTGGGGGACTTTTATCTGCTCCTGGCAATCGTCGTTTTCCTCCTCATCAACGGACATCATGCTTTAGTACGCTCGCTGCGGCTCAGCTTTGATGCGGTTCCGCTGCTGGGCGTCACGCTCGACCGCAACTTGCTCAACGTGATGGTGGCGATGCTTCAGTCCGCGACGCTCCTGGCGCTGCAACTGGCGGCGCCGCTGCTGGTGACGATGTTGATTGTGGACGTGGCGCTGGGTGTGACCGCTCGCGTTGTTCCGCAGATGAACGTGCTGGCGATGGGACTCTCGGTGCGATCGGCGATCGGGCTGGTCGTGCTGCTGGTCATCACCGCCATCACCGCAACCTCGCTCGGCACCGCCATGACGAACTGGATGAAGCTCCTGGGTCTTCTTTGGAAAGGAACCGCAGGCGCCTGACAATGCGTGAAGACCTTGGCGATAAGACGGAAGCCCCAACACCGCGCCGGCGCGAGCAATTTCGCCGTGACGGCCAAGTGGCGCGCAGTGCGGATCTGTCAGGCGCGACGGTGATGATCGTGGGACTGCTGGGTCTTTCGGTGGTTGGGCCGCAAGTGGTCAACCTGCTCCAGGCGCTGCTGCGGCAGGCGCTGGCGACGCCGCTCGATGGGACGACGCCGAGCAAACTGTTCTCCGCCAGCGCCAGCAGCGTGACGTTAGCAATGGTCCCGATGCTGCTGATGATCCTCGCCGCCGCGGTGGTGGTGAATATCGCGCAGATGGGATTTCCGCTGACGTTCCAGTTCCCGAAG
>DASVUC010000310.1:0-4232 GCA_036387255.1 Tepidisphaeraceae bacterium
GAAAGAATTTTCGCCAGCCGATCGAAGATGCCGCCAACGAAGTGCTCGGCGTAACGTTGCCGGTGCGCTTTATGGTGATGCCCCAGCTCTTTGAAGTTTCCGACAGCACGTCCGAGAATAACACGCCTATCAGTTCTAAAAAGAGCGGCAGCAACGGCGCCGTCACGCAAGCCGTCGTCGCGAGCAAGTCTGTGCCTGTGATGCGCACGCTCCCCGCCGCAGCAATGCCGATCACCGCGGCCCCTGTCAGCGTCGGCCCCGATCGGGAGCTCTCCGCCAACGCCTACTCCAGCCGCACGCGCCTGCGTCACGACATCGAAACCTTCGTCGTCGGCGCGAGCAACCAGCTCGCCTTCAACGCCGCCACCTACGTCGCTGAATTTCCCGGCGCCCAGTACAACCCGCTGTTCATCCACGGCTCCTGCGGACTCGGAAAAACGCACCTCCTCCAGGCGCTCTGCAAGAAGTTCATCCAGCACCATCCCACCAAGCGCTGGATGTATCTCACCGGCGAAGAGTTCACCAACGAATTCCTCACCGCCCTGCGCAACAACAAGCTGGATGCCTTTCGCCGCAAGGTCCGCGATCTCGACCTGCTCGTCATCGACGACGTCCATTTCCTCGCCGGCAAAAAAGCCACGCAGGAAGAGTTCCTCCACACCTTCAACTCCATCGAAGCCATGGGCCGCCAGGTCGTGATGGCCAGCGACAACCACCCCAAAATGATCGAGGAGTTCGGCGAATCCCTCGTGAATCGGTTCGTCAGCGGCATGGTCGTCCGCATCGATCCGCCAAACTTCGCCACCCGCTGCGAAATCCTCCGCGCCCTCTCGCTGCGCACCGGCGTCGTTCTCAGCGAAGAAGTCATCCAGTGGGTCGCCCGCAGGGTCACGCAAAATGTCCGCGAACTCGAAGGCGCGATCACGAGAATGAACGCCTACGTCAAGCTCACGGGGCGGGCCGCAGACGTCGCCACCGCGCAGGAAGCCTTAGGCGATCTCGATCGCCAGCTCGTCGCCCCGGTCAAACCCGAAGCCATCCTCCAGTGCGTCTGCAACTACTTCGGCCTCGAGCACAAAGACCTCATGTCCGGCCGCCGCCAGCGCACCATCTCCCTCGCCCGCAGCGTCGCCATGTTCCTGGTCCGCAAAACCGCCAAGCTAAGCTTCCCCGAAATCGGCACCCGAATGGGCAAGCGCAACCACAGCACCGTCATCAGCGCCTGCCGAAGAATCGAACGAGCCGTGACGAAAAACGAAACCCTCGCGTGGACCAGCGCGGTAGGCGAGCGCCAGGAAGAAGCCGCGGAACTGATCCAGCGATTGGAAGAGCACAGCCGGTCAATGAACTAGCTGAAGACTACAGTCGAGCCTGATGTTCAAACTTTGGTGATTTTATCTCCGATTTTTGTTGAGTGAGTTTTCTCTCCTCGATAACATGCGGCCCTTTCGGATCCCGCCTGCGCAGGGCGCGCAAGCGGGACCGTGCCTTCACACATCGATGCAGGGGACGCGCATGAGCCAGAAAGATCACCAACAGGATCCACCGTTGTCTGAACTGGAGATGCTCAAGCAGGAGCACCTCGCCATCCGAGGCTGCTTGCCTCCGGGCTATGAGGAGGCGGTCAAGAACACAAAATGCGAGCAGGAAAAGCTCCGCGAATTTCACCGCTGCGCCGCCAATGATCCGCAGCCTCTCTCAGCCCTCTGCTTCTCCGGCGGCGGTATCCGCAGCGCAACGTTCAATCTTGGTGTGATTCAAGGACTTGCGAAGTGCAACGTTCTTCGGCGCATCGACTACCTCTCGACAGTCTCCGGCGGCGGGTACATCGGCGGGTGGCTCTCCGCTTGGATCAATCGCCACGACCGCGGCTCCACCGGCGTCTTCGAAGCCCTCGGCCAGAAGCCCGCGGTCCAGCCGCTCGCGCAGCAGCAGGTCGCGTCCGCCGCGCCCGCTCACGCAGCCGCAGCCGCGCTTCGAGTTGACGCGAATGCCGATTGCTGCGCGCCAGCAATCGACTGTCCCGATGCAACGGTAGAGCCCGCGCCGGTCTCTCACCTCCGCGAATACAGCAATTACCTCACGCCTCGCCTCGGCCTCTTCCGCGCCGACAGCGCCGTCGTCGCCGCCACTTACCTGCGCAATCTACTGCTGAACTGGATCGTCTTCGCCCTCTCCATGATCGCCCTGGCGATGATTCCGCGCTTGTATGCATCGCTCATCGGGATCTTCACGATCGGTACCACCACCTATTGGATCCTTTTTGCCTCGGCGCTGGCGCTGATGGCCATGGCGACCGCGAATCCTCTGTGGGCGCTCCCCTCTTCCCGCGAACCCAACTCCGCCGAGGAGGAGAACCGATACGCGACCCGCGACATTACCTGGGTGCGCCGCTGGATCATTTGTCCGCTTCTCCTGAGCTCCATTTTGCTCTCTTACCTGAAGTCATGGGGAAGTGAGCCGCTCGACGGAGGCATTCGTTTCGCGGCGTGGATGAGCACCTACATGCTTCCTCCCATCGCCGTTGCCCTCCTCCGCCGCCGCCGAATGGATTGGCACTGCCTCGTTGCCCTTGTCTTCGCTGCCTTGTGCACCGGGGTTTGCGCGCGGCTCTTGAACAAACACGCCATCGAGCCACTGCTTGGGCAGTCTCTCATCTTGTACACCATCTTTGCAGTACCCTCCTCGCTCTTGCTTTACCTCCTTCTCCTGACCTTCTTCGTCGGCTTTTCCAGCGGACGGCGGGGGCGCGATGAAGACCGGGAGTGGTGGGCCCGGCTCCAGGGCTGCGTCCTGCTGTTCATGATCGGTTGGGTCGCCGTCATGGGCGTCATCGTCGGCGGGCCTTACATAATCGCCGCCCTCGTCGAGCGAGACCAATTTACCCGAATCAGCGCCGCCGTAATCCCCATCATCGCAAGCTGTATCGGGTTGCTCGGCGGCTACAGCGGCTCCACCGATGCGCAAGACCCTCGCAAGCGATTGCTTCGGGATCGCATCATTGAGGCGCTTCCTGTCACAGGCGCACGCGTCGCACTGGTCATGATCTTTATGTTCGCTGCCTACGGCATCAACGCGGGCTTCACCAGGCTTAACGGAGTGTGGCTGGTTCACCCCGAATACTATCCCGTCGTTGATTTCACGAAATCCACGATGCTGGCATTTGGGGAGTCCCCCCGTTGGCCACTGGAAATGTTTGCTGCATTTCCAATGCTTTACCAAATCGAACTCGCACCAGTCGCGCGTCAGGTCGCCGCGCTGAACAGCGTTGGCTGTTGCATCTCAGCCGGCTTGCTCATCTATTTGGCAGGCTGGGCCATCAACTTTAACCGCTTCTCGCTGCACGCGATGTACCGCGACCGACTGATTCGGGCGTACCTTGGCGCTTCAAAGCGAACCAACCGCACCCCCGATCCCTTCACCGGATTCGATCCCGACGACAACATCCCCATGCACCATCTGCGGCGGGGAATCATCACGCCCGAAGACATCGATGATAGCGATGTCATGCAACTTGCGGATCTCATCGTTCGCGCGCCATCAGAGAAGCTACGCATACTTCGCGAAGCTGCTAATGATACAACCGACCTTGATGATCCGTCGCGCCGTCACGACGAGTTGTGCAAAATTTGGGAGCCTTTCCGGCGCTTGCAACAACCGGTCGTGGAAAAAGCAGCACAGGTGGCAGCGCTCATTGCCGTCGAAGAGGGCAAGGCGCACCCCGCTTCAAAGCCCATCACAGCCGACAATCCTGGGGACGGCGCCGCTGGCGTCGCCGCGAAACCCCTCGACCGAGGACCGCTTAAGCAAGCGATCATCCGCCTCCTCAACAAGGTCGTGCGCTTGCCCCATCTCGCGCGCGACTATGAGACGGAAGTGCTGTCACACGAGCAGCGAACCCGCCGACGCAAAGCTCGACAATCCTCCGGCTACGATGCCGGCGACCCGGAGTTGCAACGCGCCCTCGGCGCACTCGTCGATGACGGTTGCCCCAAGATCCTCAATCGACTCATCCTCGAACGAATTCTCGTTAATGAAGCCAATCGCGCGCTTCTGAAAGTCGATCCCAGGCACACGCCTCCGCGCCCGTTCCATGTTGTCAATCTCGCGCTGAACCTCGTCAACACCAAGAACCTTGCGTGGCAGGAGCGAAAGGCAGCATCATTCGTGGTCACCCCCCTCCATTGCGGATTCACAAAAGGGTACAGGCGCAGCGAGGAGTACGGCGGATC
>DASVUC010000311.1:0-92849 GCA_036387255.1 Tepidisphaeraceae bacterium
TGCCAGCACTGCGACGAAATCTTTGCCTTTGCTGGTGATGGCGGCGTTGAGGATGCGCTTGGCGTTTTCGGGCTTCCAATCCTCAGCCCAGTCTTCGTGGATCACCTGGATGTCGCCGCGCTCGATGAGGGGCTTAACGACTTTGTCCTGACCGGCCTTGAACTGGAAGGCGTTGTTGTCGGTCTTGGCGCCGTAGATGCGGACGATGCGGCCCTTGCCGCCGGGGAGGTGGTCGACGAGGTACTTGGCCTGGAGCTCCCCGACTTTTTCGTTGTCGAAGGAGAGGTAGAGGTCGAGGTCCGCGTTCTTGATGATGCGGTCGTAGGCGATGACGGGGATTTTGGCGGCGTGGCAGATCTCGACGGCCTTGGCCATCGCGAGACCATCGTGAGGGACGATCACCATGACGTCGACGCCGCGGCTGATCAGGCCCTGCACGTCGTTCACCTGGCGGGTGTCGTCGCTGTTGGCGGAATTGACGAAGACTTCAGCGCCCAGTTCGCTGGCCCGCTTGACGAAGAGATCACGATCCGCCTGCCAGCGAGCTTCTTTGAGCGTGTCGAGGGAGAGGCCGATGCGGGGTTTGGACGTGCCGGCGGGACCGATAGCGGCCCCACTTCCTCTCGCCAGTACGACGCCGATCACGATACTCAGCGCCAGTGAGATCACGACGAGGATGTTGCGGAGGGTCATAATGATATTTCACCGATGGTGTCGGAAGTTCTCAAGTACGGGTGAGGCCTGCGTCGTCGTGGGACCGACCCCGCATGGGCGAGACGCCCATGCCACGCTTAGAATTGCCACCGCATGCTCACTTCCAACGCTTGGTCGCTGGCGCTGCTGACGGATCTTTATCAGATCACAATGGCGTATGGGTACTTCAAGTCCGGATTGGCTGATCGCGAGGGATGCTTTCATCTGACTTTTCGTAAGTCGCCCTTTGGCAGTGGATATTCAGTCGCGGCGGGGTTGGGGTATGTGATCGAGTTCCTGCGCGATCTTCGGTTTTGCGACGATGACCTTCAGTATCTCGCCTCTCTGCGGGCGAACGATCAGCAGCCGCTGTTTGATCGGCCGTTTCTGGACTTCCTGAAGAACATGCGCTTCACGGTGGATGTGCACGCGATTCCGGAAGGCACGGTCGTGTTTCCCAACGAGCCTTTGCTTCGCGTGAGCGGGCCGCTGCTTCAGTGCCAGCTGATCGAGACGCCGCTGCTCAACATGATCAACTTCCAGACGCTGATCGCGACGAAGTCTGCGCGGATCTGCCAGGCGGCGCAGGGGGAGCCGGTGATGAGTTTGGATTGCGCCGGGCGCAGGGGATTGATGGGGCGCTGGCGGCGAGCCGCGCCAGCTACATCGGCGGGTGCGTGGGCACATCCAACGTGCTGGCGGGCAAGCTCTTTCACATCCCGGTCATGGGCACGCACGCGCACAGCTGGATCATGAGCTTCGACAGCGAGCTTGAGGCCTTTCGGGCGTATGCCGATGCGATGCCGAACAACTGCATCTTCCTGGTGGACACGTACAACTCGCTCCAGGGGACGCGGAATGCGGCGAAGGTTGGGAAGGAGCTGGCGGCGAAGGGACACAAGATGGTGGGAATCCGCCTGGACTCGGGCGACCTGGCGTTTCTATCCATCGAGGCGAAGAAGATTCTCGATGAAGCGGGATTTGCGAACGCGACGATTGTGGCGAGCAATGAGTTGGACGAGCAGGTGATCACGAGCCTGAAGGACCAGGGGGCGACGATCAACACGTGGGGCGTCGGGACGCGCCTTGCGACGGCGTATGACCAGCCGGCGCTGGGTGGGGTGTACAAGCTGTCGGCGCTCCGCGATGCGGCCGGTGCGTGGCAGCACAAGATCAAGATCTCCGAGCAGACGGTGAAGGTGTCGATCCCGGGGATTCTGCAAGTGCGGCGATATCTCGCTGCCGATCATTTCATTGCAGATGCGATCTTTGACACGCTGATGCCGATGCCGGAGGGGCCGACGCTGATCGATCCGCTGGACATCACGCGGCGGAAGATGATCGCCCAGCGCACACCCCATGAGGATTTGCTCGTGCCAATCTTCAAGGGCGGGAAGTTGGCGTATACGCCACCGGCGATTGCTGACGTCCGCGCGCGGACACAATCACAGCTTGTGATGCTCCACCCGACGATCAAGCGGTTTCTCAACCCCCACACGTATCCCGTGGGGCTGGAAGAGCACCTTCATGAATTGCGAACGAAATTGATTCTCAAGGCGAGGGCACTTCCCGGGTAGCGCGGCAAGATGCCCGTAGTACGTTAAGTCGGGTTGCTCGTCCGATCGACAAACTCCTTGAGCGTCAGCTTGGTCTGGTGCTCCGGCGCTTTCACACCTGGGCCAAAGCCTTGGAGGTATTCCTTCTGCCAGCTTCGGGCGATGGCCCAGTCGGCGCCGCGGGCGAGTTCGCTGTTGAATTTATTGCGGCTCTCCGACCACTTCCTGAATCCGTCCTTCAGCTCCGGCTCCGCATCAAGCATCTGGATCTGCGGCTCAAATTTCTCCACCTCCCCGCGCCTCACCGGAGAGATCATGCAGATCGGCTCGCCGATCTCGAAATCCACCGGCACATCCACCGTCGTCATTTTCCAGTTCATGGTGAACGTGGCGACGGACCAATCGGTTTCGATAATGCCTTCAAGCGCGGTGATGCCGTCCTTGGGGTAGTTGCTGGGTCCGCGGGCCCAGAGGTTCCACCCGGGCGGGGTGCGGAAGAGGTAGTTGAGGTTGAAGGTGACTACGCCGAAGCCGAAGTGGCTCTCAGCCGGACAGGGCGACGCTTTGGGCCCACCCTTGCAGATGACGGTGATGGCGTTCTTGTCGTCTTTGCCGTTCCAGACGACGCGGATCTTGTGCGTGTTGAGCAGGAACCAACCGTGCTGATTGGCGATGTTCAAGGGCAGGCAGCGGTAGGCGAAGCGCTCGTGCGTGCGGTTCATCCAGGCGCGCTCGAAGGTCGCCGGGACGATGGGCATGGAGGGGTACTCGTAGATGCGGAAGGCCTTTAGCTGCGGGGGGACGTTCTCCTCACTCATGGGGACATTCTCACTTGCCGTCTCCCACGGTCAAACCTTTTGGTTATCTTGTGGGAATGAAAGCGCTGTTTCTCGCGATCTTCGGCATGCTGACCACGATGGTTCTGGCGGGGCCGGATGTGAACGTGGTCCGGGTTCCCAACGGCGGGCTGTCGCCGCAGGCGAAGATTGACCGGTGGGACACGCTGCACCTGATCTTCGCCACCGGCGACAAGATGCAGGCGAAGCTGCATTACGAAGTCTCGCACGACTTCGGCAAGAACTTTGTTGGCTGGGTGCCGATCACTGAGACTTGCATCATCCGCGGCAATGTGCGCGGGCCGCAGTTTTTCGTCACTTATGACGGGCAGCCTCACTTCGCCTGGATGAAGTCTTCCAGGGAGTTTCTCCACACGCGCCTGACGCAGACGGGGTCGCTCAATACCGAGCAGAATCTGATCAAGGAGCATGCGGACATCGACGGTGGCGGCACGATCGTGAGCGGGCCGGATGGCGTGATCTACGCCGTCTGGCATGCGCCCCAGCGCGCCGGCGATCCTGCGGAATCGTCGCGGAAGGTGTGGGTCGCCCGCTCGACCGATAACGGTAATACGTTTGAGCCAGCGACGACGGGGAATGCTCCAGAGCGGGGCGCTTGCGCCTGCTGCGCGGTCAGCGCGCTCGCGACGGCGGAGAACTTGCTGGTCATCTATCGCTGCGCGACAGATCGCGTCCACCGCGACATGCACCTGCTCACGTTCGATCATGATCTGAAGTGCGAGAAGGACGAGACGCTGGCAACGCTGGAGGCGAACAAGTGCGTGATGTCGACGGCGTCATTTGCCGGTGTGGGGCAGGATCTGTACGTCGCGTTTGAGACCGGATCGAACATCAAGATCAACAAGGTCGGGAGCGTCTCATCGCTCGAGATGCCGGGTCAAGGCGTCAACCGGAAGCACCCGCGGCTCGCAATGGGTAAAGATGGCGTCATCCTCGTGGCGTGGACGGAGAACACCTCGTTCAACCAGGGCGGCAAAGTTGTGTATCAGTTCGTTACGCCCGACCTGAAGGCGCTGGATGAGCCGATGACGCTTGAAGGCCTTCCGGCTTACTCGGTTCCCGCGGTCGTCGCCAAAGCGGATGGTTCGTTCATCATCCTCTACTAACGCTTGCGCTTTTTCGTAGCATGGGCGGCTCGCCCATGTCGCCGCGTCTTCTTCAGCGCTCGCTGCTCGTCCTCATTCTGCTGGCCAGCTTTCTCCTGAAGCTGCACCACCTCGGTCACCTGGGTTTGAAGGGACTGGATGAATCTTTTCATGCGGTGGTCGCGAAGAACCTGCTGAAGCACCCGCTGACGCCGACGCTGATCGATCAGCCTTACTTGCCGTATGACCATCGCGACTGGCAGCTCAACCACATCTGGCTGCACAAACCGCCGCTGCCTCTGTGGCAGATTGCGCTGTCGTACGTTGTGCAGGGCGTGACGACGTTCGCGCTGCGCCTGCCGAGCGCGATCCTCGCGACGGGCAGCGTGTATCTCACGTACCTGATCGGGAAACGGCTGCTGGCGAAGGAGGCGGCGCTCCTTGCCGCTGGTCTTCAGGCGTTTCTCCCGGCACTGACGCAGCTCACGCACGGATACATTTTTTCGGATCACGTCGATACGGCGTTCCTGTTTTACACGGAGCTGTCGATCTACTTCCTGGCGCGCACGGTCTTTCCGACTCTTACTCCTTCTCCCCCTGCTCCGGGAGAAGGTGGGGATGAGGGTTCTTGGCCGCACAACAAGAGCCCGTACCCGCTGCTGCTTCTCACATCGCTCGCCACCGCCGCGGCGTTCCTTTCTAAAACCTATCCTGCGCTGATCACTGTCGTCATCGCCGTCACCCTTCTCTTCACCACGACCTGGTTCCGATCGAAGCACATTCTCTTCCTCGTCCTTACCACGCTCCTGTTCATTTTCCCCTGGCCGAGTTACTGCTTCTTTCGTTTCCGGCAGGAGTTTCTTTACGAGAACCTCCACATCTTCCGCCACCTCACCACGAGCGTGGAAAGCTTCGGCGCGCCGTGGGACCGGCTGGTTTTCGACTACCTCGTTCAGGCGTTCGGACGACTTTATCCGGCCGTGCTGGTCGCGCTGATCCTCTTTCTCCCCGTCAGCATTCGCCAACGGAACGCGAAGCTGCTTTTTCTCTACGCGTGGTCCTTGGGTGTGCTGATCCCCCACCTCCTCGCCACCAGCAAGACCCCTACCGCGACACTGATCGGGTGGCCGGCGCTGCTGCTGCTCGTGGGGCATCTGATCTGGCGCTCGTTCCAACGTGATGTTCCTGCATTGATTTCGCTTTTCGTCGTGAGCGCGCTGGGTGTCTGCTGGCCGGCGCGGATTGGTCCCACGGGCTTCGGTTATCCCGATCCGCCGCGCTTTGGGACGATCATGATGCAAAACATCTGGGTCGTTCCGCATGTCGTAGCCGCGCTGCTTGCAGCGGTTGGTGCGCGACGATTCCTCTCCCCTCGGTTCATCACCCCCCTGCTCGCCCTCGCGCTCATCTTTCTCGCGATCCTCCAGTTTCAGTTCATTCGCCAGTCTTACCGCGTGACACAGCAGAACCAGCAAGCGCCTTCCTTCCCCAAACTTGCCGCACTGGTTGAGCAGCACCTGCCGCCGAACGCAGTCCTCCTGTTTGACCAGCGGCAGAAGCTGGAGAGCACCATCGCCCTCTTCTGGATCGATCGCACCGTCTATCCGCTGGGCACCAACAACTGGCCGCAGCTCGTCGAGCAAATCCGCGGACGCGGTGGAGTTCCGCTGATCATCTCATCCCGCCGGCTTCCGATGACGCCGATCTTTGCGGATCCCGACGAGGGGTTGATCGCTTACGACCCCGCCGACCACGATCTTGCCAGCTTCACCGCGATTTATCCGGTGGAAGTGCCGCTGCATTTGAAAGAGTCAGCGACTTCCCCCGCCTCCCCCTAACACCGCAGGCGTTTGGGTGTAGTATGACTGTCTAAGAAAGGAAACCTTCATGTCCAAGAGCGGATCTTCACGTCGGGACTTTATCAAAACCACGGGCGCGATTGCAGTTGGTGCGGCAGCGATGAGCACCCTCGGCACCAACTATGCCTGGGCGGCGGGCAGCGACACCATCAAGGTCGGCATGATTGGGTGCGGCGGGCGCGGAACGGGCGCCGCCCACGACGCCGTCGCCGGCGCGGAGAAGGAAAAGGTGGGGATCGAGATCATCGCCATGGGGGACGTCTTCCCCGACCACATGGAAAAAAGCCGCAAGCAGCTCGAAGACATCGGCGACAAGATGAAGGTGAAAGACGAGAACGTCTTCATCGGCTTTGACGCGTACAAGAAAGTGCTGGCGATCCCGGAGATCAACTACGTGATCCTGGCGACGCCGCCGGGGTTCCGCCCCCTTCACCTCCGCGCCGCGGTGGAGGCGGGGAAGAACGTGTTCATGGAAAAACCCGTCGCGGTGGATCCGGTGGGCGCGCGCTCGGTCATCGAATCGGGCGAGATGGCGAAGCAGAAGAACCTGGCGATCGTCACCGGCACCCAGCGCCGCCATGACTTTGGGTACAACGAAACGATCAAGCGCATCCACGAAGGCGCGATCGGCGACGTGACCGGCGGCGCGTGTTACTGGATGCAGGAGGCGCTCTGGATGCACCCGCGCAAAAAGGAATGGTCGGACACGGAGTGGCAGCTTCGTAACTGGCTCTACTTCACCTGGCTGAGCGGGGACCACATCGTGGAGCAGCACGTGCACAACATCGACGTGATCAACTGGGTGATGGGCGGGCCGCCGATCAGCGCGTACGGCATGGGCGGTCGGCAGACGCGCACGGATCCGGCCTTCGGGCACATCTACGATCATTTCTCGATTGAATACGTTTACCCCAATGGACAGCGCGTCCAGAGCATGTGCCGGCAGCAGGAAGGAACCAAGGCGCGCATTGGTGAACACGTCGTCGGCACCAAGGGCACCAGCAACTGCGCCAACACGATCGAGGGCTCAGAGAAGTGGAAGTTCGAGAAGAAGAGCGACCAGCTCGGCCCGTATCAGCAGGAGCACGCGGACCTGATTGCCAGCATCCGCAAGGGAGAGCCGCTGAATGAGGCAAAGCGCGTCGCCGAGAGCACACTGACAGCGATCATGGGTCGCACGGCGGCGTACACGGGTCAGCTCATCAAGTGGGAGCAGATGATGAAGTCGGAGCTGAGCCTGATGCCGAAGAAGCTTGAGATGGGGCCGTTGCCGGTGGCGCCGGTCGCCATGCCGGGGAAGGAAAAGTTTGCCAACACGTAGCTTGGGCGACTCGCCGATGATTGAAATTTGAAATATGAAATTTCAGATCCAGATCCCAAAACGTAGCGCGGCGCGCCCACACGTGTAGCGTCAAAAAGAGGAGCAGTGTCATGCTGAGGTATTCCGAAGCATCTGGCACCGACGTCTACCAAGCCAGATCCTTCGCGGAGTACCGCTCAGGATGACACGCTTAATCGGTCCCCACGGTGCCCGATGGAAGCGCGCGCTCCAGATTTCTCAAAGACACCTTGAAATGAGATTCCATATCTCAAAGTTAAAGCCCGGGGCTCACTGCCTTGGGCTTTTTCTTTACCGCTCGCCTCTTGGCTTGCGATCCACTTTCCGATCCCCCTTCTCATCCTCCGGCGGCGGCTCGAACAGCGTCTCATCCTCCAGCGCATCGAGTGGCGGCTTCCACTTCTTCCCCAGGTGCTCGTAGGCGCTCCTGGTAGCGCGACGCCCCTGCCGGGTGCGCGTGAGCATCGCCGGCTTCATCTGAAGCAGGTAAGGCTCCACCACGTCTTCCAGCGTGTCGCGCTCCTCGCCCATGGTGGCCGCCAGGGCGTCGATGCCGGCGGGGCCACCGTCATAGACTTCGATCAGCGTCCGCAGGAACTGGCGGTCCTGCTCATCGAGCCCCTTGTCGTCAATGCCTTCAAGTTCCAGCGCCGCCTTGACGATCGGCAGCGTGAATTTGCCGGTGCCTTCGACGGTGGCGTAATCCCGCACGCGCCGAAGCAGGCGGTTTGCGATGCGGGGCGTGCCACGCGATCGCCGCGCGAGCTCCCACAGCGCCTCCGCCTCCGAATTCACCTTCAGCAGCACCGCATTAGCGCGAAGAATCTGGAGCAGATCCTCGGGAGTGTAAAAATCCAGATGCTGATTGATGCCGAAGCGGCCGCGCATCGGGGCCGTGAGCAGGCCCAGTCGAGTGGTTGCGCCGATCAGCGTGAACGGCTGGATCGGAATCGTCACCGTGCGCGCGTGTGCGCCCTGATCGAGAGTAATATCGACCTTGAAATCCTCCATCGCAGGATAAAGGTATTCTTCGACTACGGCACTCAGGCGGTGGATCTCGTCGATGAAGAGGATGTCGCCGCGGTTGATCTTCGTGAGGATGCCGACCAGATCCGCCCCCTTCGTCAGCGCCGGGCCGTTGGTCACGTGCACCTGGGCCCCCACTTCGTTGGCGATCACGTGCGCCAGCGTGGTTTTGCCGAGTCCCGGCGGGCCGTGCAGGAGCGTGTGCTCGACCGGCTCAGTGCGTGAGCGCGCCGCGGTGACCGCGATCTTCAGCTTCTTGATCAGCGAGGGTTGTCCGATGTACTGGTCGAAGCGCTGCGGGCGCAGGGCGTAGTTCAGCCGGTTTTCTTCTTCTCCCTCGGGCTGTGCGGAAACCAAACGCTCGCGCGGCATGACGACTGTTTTAGCGATGGACAAGAGCATCACAAGTACAACTCCTTACTGCTTGTGACCCGAACAATTACCTAACTACTGTAGCGCGAAGCGTTTGAGAAGTCGACAAGATTTTCCGTAGCATGGGCGTCTCGCCCATGCATGCACCCCGGCATGGGCGAAACGCCCATGCTACGCAACGGAACCCCTGCCACTAGGCGCGCACAGTCCGCAGCCGCAGCATCTCCCCCACCAGCGCCGCCGTCGTCTTCAGATTTGGTGTGAGCTGCTTAGACCGATCGAGCAGATGCTCCGCGTCGACGCGGCGCTCGCCCAGGGCCATGAGGGCGGAGATGGCGTCTTCTTCAATGGGTGATCGAGCGCTGTGCGCGCCAATCGCCATGGTCGCGCCCACGGCTGCGGTGGCGAACTCCTGCACTTTACCCGCCAGCTCGGCGACGATCTGCTCGGCGGTGCGCTTGCCGATCTCCGGAAGCTGAACCAGGAAGCGCGTGTCCTTGGATTCGATCGCCTGCGCGATCTCCCCTGTCGGCAGCGCCAGCGCCCGCAGCGCCTTGCGCGGACCGATACCTTTCACGGTGATGAACTTCTCGAAAAATCTCTTGTCCTCGCGTCGCAGAAAAGCGATCAAGCGGGGCTCGATCGCGCCGCCACTCGCGTCGCCTTGCAGGTAGAAGATGGTGTGAAAGGTCATCTCCTCGCCCACGCCCGCCTGGAGGAGCTGAACGTCGGCCGCCGACACCCAAAGCTCGTACACCATCGGCCCGGACTGCACGTAGATCCGGTCTTCCGCAACATCCGTGAGCGTTCCCGAGAGCGAGGCAATCATGTGCGTTAACCCTTTTTCGCCAGCAACGATTGTAGGCTGTTGTTAGGGAAATGTCTGCGCGTGCGCTTTGGCATTTTCTCCGGAAAATGGCCGCTTTCGTGCATCATCCGCCCGCAGCACAGGGCAACGGCAAGGGCGTCCGCCACGTCGGGAGGCTCCGGGGGCTCGGCCAGGTTCCACTGGTGCTGGATCGCGCGCTGCATCTGCCCTTTACCCGCATGGCCGAAGCCAGTGAGCGACTGCTTAATTCGATTCGCGGCGAACTCCTGCACCTTGAGATGATTGCGCTGCGCCACAAGCAGGATCACGCCGCGGGCGTGCCCCATGAGGATCGCGGTGCGCGGGTGGCCGTAGTGGGAATAGAGCTGCTCGATGGCGCACATCTCGGGCTTGTGCTCGAGGATGATCTCCTGGAGCTCGCGTTCCAGTTCGACCAGGCGCGCGGGGATGTCGGTCTTGGTGTTCAGTCGAATCACACCTGCATCGACCAACTTGGGCCGCATCGGCGCGTAATCGATGACGCCGTAGCCGGTGAGCTGCAAGCCAGGATCGATCCCAAGGATGCGCAAGGAAGCTCCAAACGGAAAAGTTCCAAGCTCCAAATAATAAGAGCAAGAAGGAAAGAAGAAACAGTCTGCGCTTCAGCGGCTTTCGGAGTCACGGATGATGGCGTTAAGGATCAGCAGCAGTTCTGTCGCCTCCTGAGTGAGCTCCTCGCGCTTCTTCTCATTTGAGTCGTGCTGACCTACATCGAGCAGCCTGAGGAAGAACCGTTATTCCTTAGCTTCACGACGACTGATCTTCGACCGCAGGAGGAAGTCCTTCTTGCTAAGACCCTCATTGGCTTCAATGTAATTAGCACCAATAGCGCCTGACGCTCGAACCAACTGACGCCCATCCTCCTGATTCGCAATTGTCCGCGGGATCATCTTGAGGAACTTCCGAACATCTTGCGCAAAGAGCAGCGCCCGCTCCTCCAAGTCATACGGCTTCCTCCTTTCCTCTTCTTCCATTTTCCCCTTTATTTGGAGCTTGGAATTTGTTTGTTTGGAGCTTACTCCTTGCGCCAAACCGTCCCCTCCGCACGATCTTCCAGCGTAATGCCCAACTCCGCCAAGCCTTTGCGGATGCCATCGGCGGTGGCGAAGTTCTTGCTCGCCCGCGCCTCCGCGCGGATCTTGATGAACAGCGCCATGAGCTGATCGGTGAGTCCGGATTCCGGCGCCGCCTGCTTCTGCAATTCCGGCCGGAACATGCCCAGAATGGATCCGCTCTTCTTCAGCGACTGGCAGGCCGCCACCACCGCTTCGGTCAGCTCCGGCTGTTTGTTCTGCTCGATGTTGTGGCGCTCGATGAAGGAGTTGATCTCGCCCGCCAGCTCGTGCATCACGCCGATCGCGCCGGCGGTATTGAAGTCGTCGTCCATCATCTCGAGGAACTTCATCCGCAGCCCAAGCACCGCCCGGGCAAACTCCGCGTGATCCGTATCCAGCAGCTTGCCTGCAACGCGATCCATATCCGGCGCGTCCTTAACCGCCTGCCCCGCCGTCACGCGATCCATTCGCTCAAACAAGCGGCCGAAAACGCTCAGCCCCTTCTTCGCCGCCACCAGCACATCGTCCGAAAAATCGATCGGGCTCCGATAGTGCGTGTTGAGCAGGAGGTACCGGAGCAGTTCGCCGCCGTTGTCTTTGACGAACTGCCGGGGATCGATCACGTTTCCCAGGCTCTTCGACTGCTTCTCCATCTTCCACTCGCCCGAGGCGCTCTTGGTCTTCATGCGCGTCAGGCCGTTGTGCATCCAGAATTTGGCGAAGGGTTTGCCGGTGGCGCACTCGCTTTGGGCCAGCTCGTTTTCGTGATGCGGAAAGAGCAGATCCATCCCGCCGCCGTGCATGTCGAAGGTTTCGCCCAAATACTTGGTGCTCATCGCGGAGCATTCGATGTGCCAGCCGGGACGACCGGGGCCCCAGGGAGAATCCCACGCGGGTTCGCCGGCCTTAGCGCTCTTCCACAGGGCGAAGTCGGCGGGATTTCGCTTGCCCGCACCTTCGAGCGTGCGCAGGCCGCTCTCCTGCTCTTCCACTTTGCGCCGCGAGAGCTTGCCGTAATCGTTGTCGCTGGTGACGTCGAACCAGACGTTGCCGTCGGCGACGTACGCGTTGTTTTGCGCGATCAGCTTCTCGCACATCGCGATGATCTCGCCGATGTGCTCAGACGCCTTGGGAAAGCGATCGATCGTGTCGACGCCGAGCAGGTGCAGGCACTCCATGTACTCGCGCGTGTATTTCTCGGCGATCTCCTGCACGCTCACTTTTTCTTCTGTTGCCGACTGAATGAGCTTATCTTCCACGTCGGTGATGTTGACCACCCACGTGACGTCGTAACCCTTGAACACGAGGTAGCGCTTGATGGCGTCAAAGATCACCGGGCCCACCATGTGGCCGATATGCGGCGACTTGTAGACTGTGGGCCCGCAGAGATAGATGCCCACTTTTCCCGGCCGAACCGGTTCAAAAATCTCTTTTTGCTTGGTCAGGGTGTTGTAAACGCGAAGGCTCATTCGTCACTACATCAAAGGCCAGACGTGGCCCCCATTCCAGCACACGTTTTACTGCCGCCGCTGGATCAACACAACCGCATGTGCGGCAATCGCCTCGCCGCGACCGACGGCGTCGCAGCCTTCATTCGTTCCCGCCTTCACGTTGATTTCACAATCCATGAGCGACTTCAAATGCGCGACCATCTTCGGCTTGAACGATTTAATGCGCGGCCTCTCCGCCATGATGGTGACGTCGGCGTTGACGACCGCCCACCCCTCCGCGCGCAAATCCGCCATCACCTTCTCCAGAAATTGTGAACTCGCCGCGCCCTTCCATGCGGCATCCGTGTCCGGAAAGTGCTCCCCAATATCCCCCCGCCCCACCGCTCCCAGCAGCGCATCCACCAGCGCATGGATCACCACGTCCCCATCCGAATGCGCCACGGGACTCATGCCCTCGGCAACAACCACTCCGCCAAGCAGCAAGTGCCCGCCTTGTTGCAGCCGGTGAATGTCAAACCCATGCCCAACACGCAGCGCCACGGTGCTACTCCGTCAGCTCGTACTCTTTAATCTTCCGGTACAACGTCCGCTCCCCGATGCCGAGGATCTTCGCGGCTTGTTCCCGATTGCCGTTGACCATCTTCAGGGTGTTGCGGATGAGTTCTTTCTCCGCCTGCTCGATGGAGATACCGACAAGGTTGTTCATCCCGCCGGTGGAGGTGGCCCGCTCGGGCCGGATTTCCCGCGGTAACTGATCCACCGTCAACTGCGGCCCATTCGCCATCACGACCATGTTCTCGATGACGTTCCGCAGCTGCCGAACGTTCCCGGGCCAGTGGTAGCTCATTAGAAGTTGCTGCGCTTCGGGCTGCAGGCCGCTGATCTCCTTGTTATATCGCTCACTCGCCTGCTTCATGAAGTAGTGAATCAGCAGCGGGATATCTTCGCGCCTTTCGCGCAAAGGCGCCAGCAGGATCGTGGCGCCTTTGATGCGGAAGAACAGATCTTCGCGGAACTTCTTTTCCGCCACGAACTCGTCGAGATCGCGGTTCGTCGCACTGATCAGCCGCACATTCACCTGAACCGGCTCATTGGAGCCAAGCCGCACCACCTCACCATTCTCCAGCACGCGCAGCAGCTTTGCCTGCATGGCCTGCGGCATATCCCCGATTTCGTCCATAAACAGCGTGCCGCCATCAGCATGTTCGAAGCGTCCCTCGCGCTCCGTCTGCGCACCGGTGAAGGCGCCGCGGACGTGGCCAAAGAGTTCATCTTCCAGGATCGACTCGCTCAATCCAGCGCAATTCAGCGCCACAAGGCGCTGTTTGCGGCGGCGCGAGTTGTTGTGAATCGCACGCGCAACGAGCTCTTTTCCCGTCCCGCTTTCTCCCATCACCAGCACCGGGATGTCCGACTGCGCCACCTGCCGGGCCGTCCGCACCACCTGCTGCATCGACGCGCTGGCCGCGATGATGCCTTCGAACCCCGCCTGATTTTCAACCTGTTCCTGAAGCGCCTGATTCTGCTTTTGCAGCGCCGCTCGCTCCGCCGCGCGATTCACCTGCGCCCGGAAATACTCCAGATCCAGCGGCTTCTCGATGTAGTCGTACGCCCCCTCGTTCAGCGCCTGCTTGCACGTCGGAATATCCGCATGAGCGGTCACCAGTATCACCGGCGGCTGCGGGCTTTTCTCATGCGTCAGGTGCAGCACCTCCAGCCCGTCCCGCCGGCCTTCCATCACCAGGTCTGTAATGACAACGTCGTATTCCTTCTTCTCCAGCCGCGACCGCGCCTCGTTCAAGCTGTAGGTCACATCGCAGCGATGTCCCAGGCGGCTGAGCGCCTCACACATCACCTGCGCATGCTCGCGCTCATCATCCACCACGAGGATGTTGGATTTCTTGATCTCCGCATCGGACATAACCTTGAGATTCTATCCGCTTGCCCCGGCCGGGGCGACGCCTGCGGCGCGGCACAGGTGTTGCCTAGAATTGAGCGTGAGTCGCACCACGCTGATGCAGTTCGCGCAAGTGAACGATTCCGCGGCGGCCACGACGAAAAAGCTTCAGAAACAGGCGATTCTGGCGGAGTATTTCCGCACGCTCACGGACGAGGACCTGCGACTGGCGGTTCGTTTCGTCGTGGGCTGGCCCAGCGGATTGCGGGGAGTGCGCGTCCTCAATGTGGGGTGGGCGCTGGTCAGCGCCGTCTCCGTTGAACTGCTCGGTCTCGATCCGCGAACTTATCACGACCTGGTGGTGAAGTCCGGTGAAATTGGTGAAGCGCTGTCGCGCGTGTGGAAAGCGGCTCCCACCGCGAACGAGCGCCCGGCGCCTCCGCCGCAGGATGTGGACGTGCTGACTTTGCACGAAATCGCCCGCTGCTTCGACGACCTCGCCGACACCGGCAACCAGGAGCGCAAACGCGAGATCCTTCGCGAGCTCTATTCCCGATGCATTCATCCGCGCGAAGCCGCTTATCTGTCGAAGATCATCTTCCGGGAGATGCGCACCGGCATTCAGGAAGGCGTTCTCCTCCTCGCACTCGCGCAAGCCTTCGAGCGCACTTTCGAAAAAGTCCAGCGCTGCCAGCTCCTCGTCGGCGATTTAGGGGAGGTCGCCGTGATGGCCAAGAACGACGCCCTCTCCTGCGCCACGTTCCGTCTGTTCCATCCGATTCAGTTCATGCTGGCGACGGCGCAGGAGGATTCCGCCGAAGCCGCCGAGACGATGGCCGGCCGCACCTTCTACGCCGAAGACAAATTCGACGGCATCCGCGCGCAGGTCCATAAGCAAGGCGACCAGGTCGTGATCTACACGCGCACGATGGAACAGTGCGAAGCGAGCTATCCCGATGTGGTCGCGGCAGTGACAACGCTCCCCGGCGATTTCCTCATCGACGGCGAGATCGTGCCCTACGAGAACGGCTCCGTCCTCCCCTTCGCACACATCCAGCGACGTCTCGGGCGCAAGGTGCTCACGCCAAAGATCATCCGAGAGAATCCGCTCAAGTTAATCGCGTTTGATCTGCTGTATCAGGATGGCCAGTTGCTGATGGACGAGCCGCTGCGCCAGCGCCGACAGCGGTTGGAGGCGCTCATCAATGCCGATCCCGCGTGCGGCGTTCTTCTCAGTCGCGCCGTGGAAGTTTCGCGGCAAGACGAGATCGATGCGTCCTTCTGCAACGCGCGCGACTGCCGCAATGAGGGCCTGATGCTCAAGGACCCGGACTCCCCCTCCTCACCCGGTCGGCGCGGGCAGAGTTGGCTGAAGCTGAAGACCCATCTGCCAACGCTCGACTGCGTCGTCACCGCAGCCGAGACAGGGCACGGCAAGCGTCGCAACTCGCTCAGCGATTACACCTTCGCCGTCTGGGATCGCGAGCCGACGGTGGAGGGTGCGCAGCTCGTCAACGTCGGCAAGGCGTACAGCGGCGTGACCGATGCGGAGATCGCGCAGCTCACGGAGCTGTTCACGCAACTGACTGTTCAGCAGTACGGCCGCGTGCGACTGGTTGAGCCGAAGATCGTGCTGGAAATCGCGTGCGATCAGATCCAGAAATCCAACCGCCACAACAGCGGCTACGCGTTCCGCTTTCCCCGCATCAAGCGAATCCGCTGGGACAAACGCCCCGAGGATGCCGATCGGCTATCGCGCGTGATTGAGATCTATCAAAGCACGACTAATTTCGGCCGCGGTCAGGAGAAGCCGGCGAAGGTGGAGGAGCCGACGCTGTTTGATCTTTGATTTCTGATCTGAGATTTGAAATCTCAATCTCAAATCTCAGATTAAACTTGAAGAAGAACCCTACGACGCCGCCCGGGTTTCAAAATCCTCTTCCTCTTCATGATGCCGATGACGTGACGGCAGCGTCACTTCGAGCTTAATGTTTTCCATCTGCTCGTCGTGCGGACTCGGCTGGGAAATCTGCGCCTTGAGGCGCAGCCGCGCGCGCTTGGCGGCCGAGAGCATCCGCTCGAACTCATCGTTGAGCTGCGTCTGCATCTGGTGGATTTCGTTTTCCAGCTTTTCGCGCTGCTCGAGCATCGCGTTGATCTGCTCGTCGATCCCCTGAATCATCACCGCCTGCGCGTACGCCTTCTGAAACATGGCAGCCAGGTGCGGCGCTCGACGGGGACCGGCCACGGTGTCATTGGCCATACGGCTTCCTTTCCGAAAGATTCAAGACGCCAGCCCACCGGCGCCCATTCGCCCGCTCAGATCCATCTGATCCGGACAATTTAATTATCCCATCTTATCAATGCGTTGCAAGACTTCACGCCGGTCCTGCGCGTTCCATTTTACTTAGCTGCGCTGCTCGATCGGCACCGTCTTCAGTCCAAACGGTCCCACATAATCATCGGTGGGCCGGATGATGCGGTTGTTCTGGTGCTGCTCCATCACATGGGCTGACCAGCCCGCCGCCCGCGCGATGCCGAACATCGGCGTGAACAGGTCCAGCGGAATGCCCATCGTGTAGTAAGCCGACGCGGAGAAGAAATCGACGTTCGGATCCTTGTCCTTCAGCTGCTTCACGATGGGGATGAGCCGCTCGCTCATCTCATACCACTTGGAGTTCCCTGCCGCCTCGCCAAGCTGCTTGCTCATCTTGCGAAGGAACGTCGCCCGCGGATCTAATGTGCGATACACGCGATGCCCGAAGCCCGGCACCTTCTGGTGATCGGCGAGCATCTGCCGAACCAGCTGCTCCGCCTTCTCCGGCGTCCCCGCCTCCAGCAGCAGCTCCATCACGTCCTGGTTCGCCCCGCCATGCAGAGGACCTTTAAGCGCCGCCAGCGCCGCGGTAATCGCCGCGTGCATATCCGCCAGCGTCGCCGCCGTCACCCGGGCTGCAAAGGTGCTCGCGTTCATCCCGTGTTCCGCGTGCAGCACCAGCGCCGCATCCAGCACGCGCGTGAGCGTGTCGTGAGGCTTGGCGCCATTGAGCATGTAAAGGAAGTTGCCCGCGATCGACAGCGACGGATCGGGAGCAACCGGCTCCGTACCATTGCGCAGACGATGGAACGCGCACACGATCGTCGGAAGCTGCGCCAGAATCCGAACCGCCTTGCGCCGGTCCGCAGCCAGCTCGTTGCTGCTGAGATCCGGATCCACACCGCCCAGAGCGCTGATGGCCGTTCGCATCACATCAATCGGCGGCGTCTGATGCGGAATGGTGCGCAGGAGCTTTTGCGCGAAGCCCGGCAGCGCCACGTTCGCCGCGATCTGCTGCTTCAGCTCATTCAGTTGCGCCCGTGTCGGCAGCTTCGCGTCCCATAGAAGGAATGCCGTCTCCTCAAAGCTCAGGTTCTCGACCAGGTCCCCGATCTCATACCCGCGATGAACCAGCCGGCCCGCCTTGCCGTCGATAAAGCAGATCGCACTCTTGGCGGCGACGACCCCTTCCAGACCGGCGCCGGGCGCCTTCGATGCAGCAGCAGCGGGTGAAGACAAGGCCTGTGTCATAGCTCCTCAAAAAGTGTGGGGACAACCTCCGCCCGGGAACCGACGAGCCTTGATGATCAAGGGGGTTAAGACGGAGCGAAAACGCCCCAAAGTATAGAGGGCGACGCGCGCTTTGCAATTTCAGTGTTCGGCAGCGGAAGGATCCGACCTGGAGTCCCTATTTCGCGGTCTTTGCCGCGCCCGACTTCCGCCCATTCAGCGTCTCGATCATCTCCGGCGTGATGATCTGCTTCAACTCCGCAAGCTGCTTGGCCGCGGCCTCCTTGCTGGCCGGCAGGCACTTCTTCTCCAGCTCATCAAACGCCGCCATCACCTTCGCCTGGGCCTTGCGCTGCTCGTCGCCTTTCAATTTTACGTAGTCAGCCCAGGTGGATTTCACGCCCGCCAGGTCCGCGTCCGTCCACTTCATCGCGATCTGATCCATCTTCCGAAGCTGCGCGACTTGCTCTTTCGCAAGGCCAAGCTGCTTCGCCATCGCATCGTCGTTTCGCAGCCGCACGTGCGCGGTGATCCACTGCGCATCCGGCCACCCCACCAGCGTGACCGGGAAGAGGTACGGGCGGAACTTGTATTCGTCCTTCACCTTCCGGACGACCATGCCGCCCTCTTTGCTGAGCAGGTTCCACTGATCTGATCCGTTTCTGGAAATGCCGATCGCGGGTCCACGCGCCTGCTGACGCATCCCGCGCATCGTCTCCTGCACCACCTGGCTCGGATCGACGGCGACTTCACGCTCGCTCGGCAGCGACCCAAAGAGATACCACCAGATAAACAGTCCCACGAGGCCGATCGCCACCGCGATCACCGCCGGTCCGACCCAAGCCGGGATCGGCTTTTTGCCTTGTGAAGTTGGATTGCTCGACATTGTCATGTAACGCACGTTTTCTGGCCGTCTTACCCTCTCCCGGTACTCCGTGAGAGGGCAGGGTGAGGGCTCTTCCAAACAAACCCACAGTTCTGGGTTTCGCCGATCACGTCATCTTCTCCTACCCCCGCCCCACCGTCACGTTTAGTGCTTATCGAGTACCATCCCAGCCAATGCCCCGGCCCGGCAAAAACTGGCTCCCCGCAGCCGCTTCAGCGGGCCTCGCCCTGCTGCTCTACGCGGTGACCCTCGGCGGCACCTACGTCTATGACGACCGCTACATCGTCGAATCCGACCCGCGCATCTCACACCCGGACCAGTGGTCTCTCTTTTGGACCACGGACTACTTCAACGGCGGCCCCGATAACCTCTACCGCCCGCTCGTCTCAATGAGCTATGCCATCCAGTGGTGGCTCCACGGAACCGCCGCCAGCCGAGCCTGGCTGTTCCACATGGTGAACTTGTTCCTGCACGCCGCCGTGTGCGCATCAGTCGCCGAGCTGGCGCGAAGGCTGCTGGGTTTCCGCGTCGCGCTCATCGCCGGGCTGCTCTTCGCTGCCCATCCCGTCCACGTCGAAGCCGTTGCCAACATCGTCGGGCGCGCAGAGCTCATGTGCGCCCTGGGCATTACGATCGCCCTCGTGCTATTTCTCCATCGGCCGCTGACGGCGCCGCGCGCGCTCGCCATCTGGGGCGCCGGCGTGCTGGCGCTGCTCAGCAAGGAGCAGGGCATGCTCCTGCCGCTCGCCCTGCTCGCGCTGGTTCCGGTGCGACGTGCCGCGGTGGCGCAGCTTGAAGAACGGCCGGTCGATGAGCCGCAACATCCGACGCAGCTGGCTTATGCGACGCCCCAGCCCACCGAGCGCAAAGCTGCGCTCCTCCTGATTCTCCTGCTCTGCTGGACCCTCGCCGCGTACATCATCTTCCGCGAGTCGCGCCTGAAGTTCTGGTGGGATCGCTCTTTTCTCGACTGGACGATCAACCCGCTCGTTCGCAGCACCGGCGCGGATCGCTACCTGCTGCCGATCGCACTGTTCGGACGCTACGTGGCGCTGCTGTTTTTCCCGCTGCAACTGAACATTGATTACGGCCCGCGGGTGATCCTGCCCACCCTTTCGCCGCACGATCCGTATCTCTACCTGGGTGTCGCGGGAGCGGCGCTCGCCGCGATCCTGCTGACCGTTGCGCTGCTGCGGCGAGACTGGAAAGCCGCTTACCCGCTCTTCGGTTTCGCCCTCTTCTACAGCGTGATCTCCAACCTCCTCACGCTCATCGGCGTCCACTTCGCCGAACGGCTGATCTACATCCCTTCGGTCTTCTTCCTGGTCCTGATCGCGCAGGTCCTGGCGTCGCTGCGCCGCCCGTGGCTCGTGCTTATCGTGGCAGTCTTGCTGGTCCTCTTCTCCACGCGCACCGTGACCTACGCCTGGAAGTGGAACGACCGGCGGCAACTCTTCGAATACGCACTGGCGAACCATCCACAGTCGGTTCGCCTGCATCTCCTGGTAGCCGAGGAAATGCGGCTCGCGGGGCGCTACGACGAGGCCGAAGCAGTGCTCGCACGTGGGAGGGCGCTACAGCCGGACTATTTCAAGCTCTGGCTCGATTCGGCGCAGAACCAGTACGAAAAGGGAGATTTCCCGCGCGCCCGGGAGTTCATTCTGAGGGCTGACGCACTGCGTCCGTCGGTGAAAATGACGAAGCTGTACGACCTTCTAACCACCGACACCACCCCCACCACCGGCCCCGCGCGATGATGGGGCTTCAGTCTCGTCGACGAAGACAACGCCTCGCCGTCGGCGTACCGTGATGCCGCCGGGGAAGTTCCATTTCGCCGGCGACGCGGCGTCCATCGCCATCTCCACCAGGCGCTTGGCGGCGTCTGCGGAGATCTCCTCCTGGTCATTGGCACGGGCGGCAAGCCACATCCGGGCGGCGAATTCCGCGGCCGGAGGGAAGCGATCTTGTAGTTCTTCAACCCGAAAGGCTTCGTCGAGAGCGGGCGACTCGCGCTGCAACCAATGCACCCACCGCTCGCTCATCTCGCGCAGCCGAAGCAGTTGCCGCACAAGCTCCCCGTGCGCCCGAAGCACGTGGCGAATCCGATTCCTCGCCTGATCCAACGATTCGTTGCTCGCATCCTCGCGCCACGCAATGCCGTTACTCTCAAGCACTTCACGGATCTCCTGCCGCCGCAGGTCGAGCAACGGGCGGAGAAGAACCAGCTCCTGCATTTCCGTGCGCTGCGACATCCCGCGCAACCCTGTCAAGCTCGCCCCACGCAGCAGCCGCAGCGCCACCGTCTCTGCCTGATCGTCAGCGTGATGTGCGAGCAGGATTCCGTCGAGATTCCGCTCCCCCACCACACGCCGAAACAGCGCCAGCCGCGCCGCGCGATACCTCCCGGACTGGTTACTCGGCAGCGGCTCCATACCGCGCTCAACATCGCTGCGCCGCGCGACGGTGCACGCAAGATTCCAGTCGCGCGCAAGGTGCTCTACAAATGCGGCATCCCGCGCGCTCTCCCCCGCTCGTGTTTCATGATCCAGATGCACAACGTGCAGTGCCAGATCCGCCCGCTGGCGCAGCAGAAACAGCAGCCCCACACTGTCGGCCCCCCCGCTCACCGCCACCGCCCAGGCGCCCGCGGGCACCCGTGCAACGGCGACGAAAGGTGTTTTGCTGATCATGACCCTAAGCCGCCCCGCCGATTGCTTGAGCAACCTTCGATGAAGTCAGCAAACAAGGTGATGCCCTACCGCGTCTGCTTGCGCGCCAGTTCCAACCGCACATCCACGCCTTCCGGCTGCGCGTCGGCCGGCAGCTTCTTGATCTGCTCGTAGCACTTCACCGCTTCCACGAAATCCTGGTTCCCCTCAGCGTCGATCGCCTTTCGCCAAAGCTCCCGCGCGCGCTCGACCGGATCGACGCTCTCCACCGCCGGCGAAGGCGCGGGCGCAGGAACCTTCGCCGCAACGGGCGCCGGCGCGGGGGCCGGTGCAGTTTTCGGTGCAGGTGCGGGCGCGGGAGGCGTGGTCTTCTCCACTACCGGCGCAGCTGCCGGTGCAGGCGTTGGCACTGGAGTTGGCGCCGGCGCCGGCGTCGTCACCACCAGCGGTGCGGGCGCTGTCGTCGGCTTGGACACCACCGACGCCACCGTCGCCGATTGCTCAACCACCGGCGGCTTGACAGGCGGATCAATCTCCACCGGCTTCTGCTTCGGCTCCACCGCTGCCGCCGGGCGTGGCATCGGCGCGTGCTCAATCGTCGCCGGCGTCGCCTTTACCGGCGCCTTCTTCACCTCCGCCGAGCTCGATTCCTTCACCGGAAATGGCGACGTCCTTGACGGGTCGGCAGCATCCGTCTTCTTCGGCGTCGCCGGCGCGTGCGCCGACATCGCGCTGAACTTGCCGCGCACCGCTTGATACTGATCCTGCATCCAGCCCACAGACTTCTCGCGATACTCCGGCTTCACATATGCCAGCGCCCCCACCGACAGCGCCAGCAGCAGCACAACAAACATCACCTTCCCCATCCGTCCCCTTGACGCCGGTTTGGACTTACCACCCTTAGGCTTGAAGTCGAGCTTGAAGGCGGTCGCCAGTTCCTGCGCGGTCAGAAGCGCGTCGGCCTCCCCCTGCGGCACCGGGCGGCGCAGGACATCCATACTGTTGCTCGCCCCCGACGTGCTGCGCATCACCGGCATCTCTGTCTTCGCCGCCGCACTACGCGAAGCTGCCGGCAACGGCGCGGGCGCGGGCGCGGGAACCGCAAGATCACTGCTCGATGCCGCAAGCACCGACTCCCCACTACCATTACCATTTCGTGGCGAAGACATCGCGATCAGCGCTGGAGCAGCCGCAATCGCAGGCGCTGCAAGCGACGCCGCCGGCGCAGATGCCGCCGCCTCCCGCGTCTCCAGCAGCACGTCCGGATTCGCTGGCGGCTCCTGGAGCCGGTTGCAATGCGAACAAAGATTCGCGTCTTTCTCGACCCCTTCACCGCAGCTATAGCAGAAGCCCCACTCGCGGCTCAGCCCCTTGACGCGCACGGCGCGCTTCCAAAGTTGATGCGTCGTCGGCCCGCGCACAATCGAGTTCGGCGTCACCTGCCCGCGCCGCACCAGCGAGACCAGCGTTTCCCAGCGCATGCCGGGCGCCCACGGGTTCTTCGCCTGGCGCACATGCCAAGGCCCGATTCGCTGTTTCGTCGCCTTCCGCGTCGCCGCGGAATCCATGATCCCGCAGCGCGCGCACGGCGTCAGCTCATCATGTTCCGGGTTATCCCCCTCCAGTCCGCAAAATGGGCAGACGTAATTGCTGCCGGGATCGGCAGACTCCGGGGGACGAACGGCGGGATCGGTAGTTCGGCTCATAGGGGAACCGGCAACATCAACAAACGCGTCTTCCATAAACGCTCGTCGCGACACGCCGAGGCCAATGATCCGGCGACGACAACAGCGGCTGATAATGCTAGCACTCGCTATCCGGGCGAACCATCAGGTTATGCAATCCATTACACCGCTCCGCTTCCATGGTCAGACCCTTGCAAAAGTGATGCGTTGGGAGCGGAATATTTCACTGATCGGCCGCGCCCGCTAAACGCACCGATCCATTCAGCATTGCCTCGCCTGCTATCTGCTATCGGTTGAGCAGCGTACGCAGCTATTCTACCGCGGCTGGAAGTATTCGCGAACCACTGGTGCATACGCATCGAGCGCGGGGCCGGATCGAACCTCCTGCATTGCTTTCTCACGCTTGCCCCGCCAATCCTCATGCTCCCATGGCGGAGCCGCAGAGACAGCCGCCCCACCGGAAGTCCCGCCCGCGCCTGTGGTTCCGTGAGATGCCACGGCAGTTGATCCAGACGCTCCATTGCTCACCGTATCCCCATCTTCCCCAGAACCTGAAGCCGCTCGTCCGAGATTCCGTAAACCCGTTGCGGCAGAATCCGCCGTGTAGCCCGACGACATGCCGGAGCTGCTCGCCGTGCCATCGGTCCCGCCCTTACCACTTGAGCCCGAACCCTTTTCAGCTCGATAGTTGTCGCTAGGACTGCCGCTCTCTGGCGTCTCCCCGACCCGCTCGCTGTCAACGCCACTCAGGGGCGCAACAACCGACGTCATCTTCTGCTCCACTCCCGTCATCCCGTCTCTCACGCCAAAACGTTCATTCTCCACGACATTTCGAGCAACGAGCGGAGCCGGCAGAGACGACAGCACACCGAGCGTCATCACCAGCGCCACCGACAATCCCACACCACCCCAAGTTCTCACCCCGAAGCGGTTCAACACCAGCGACGCGGGCAAAATTGATTGACACCGTGCATTCGCGATGGCCACCACACTCATGCTCCACCCATCGCGAGGGGCGCTACGCCGCGCGAACATTGCCGTCGCCAGCAGATCATGCAGGTTCAATTGTCGATCGATCTCCCCCGCCGCCTCAATCAACGTGGGCCGCTTGAGCAATCCCCATCCAGTCCCCGCAACGGCGCCCAGCGCCACCAGTCCCGCAGCAACGCCCCACCCACTGCGCCCTTGAAACAGCATCACGGCGAGGACGATCGAGCCCAATACTGCGCTGATGCTCGCCCCGACGCCTGCGCCTTCCACCGCGCGCATTGCAAGCATTCGCAGCCTCACCGCGCGCACGAGCCGTTCACAATCACGCGACATATATGGATCAAGTGTACCAAACCCCGCCCCACCGAATCCCCTTAATTCTCCACGTCTTCCCCAGCCCGCACCCGCCGCTTCAGTTCCCCAATCGCCTGCTGAATGCAATTGAGATGTGGATTCACCGCCAAGGCCTTCTCATAACAATCAATCGCCCGCTTCAGTTTCCCCACGTGAGCATAGCAGTGCCCCATCCCCGCCAGTGCGCCAAAATGGAACGGCATCCGCTCAATCGCTCGCTGGCAATCCGCAATGGATTCGTCCCAATGCTCCTGAAGATAATGCGCGATCGCGCGCTGGTTGTACGCCTCTGCAAAATCGGGCGACATTTCTGTCGCCCGCGTGAAGTGCTCGACCGCATGTTCAAACTCGCGTCGACCCAGCGCCTGCGCGCCGCGCGCCAGTTCATGATTCGCCCCCTGCGACCCCATCCGGAACCAGATCGACCAGAGCGCGTGCTCGGCCATCTCGTTGACCATCGGATCTTCATCCTGCAACTGTTTCGCCAGTTCCGGCAGACAACACCCCGTCCCCACCAGCCCGATCGCCAGCAACGCCACCTTCTTCGCATCCGCATGATCCCCCTGGATCAGCCCGCGAATTTGCTCGCTCGTCCACCGCGTCTTCAGCAGCGACAGCAGCCCCGGCAAGTCCTGCCGCTCAAGCAGCGGCTGAACTGCATCAATAAAAGCACATGGCTCAATCGGGGGCAACGGCTTCACCGCCAAAACAGTAGCCCGCGAAACACCACGTTTCTACGCCTTTTCCTGATACAGATCAATCCACGTTGTTATTTGCCCGCCGGTCCCCACAGGCTCGCCAAGTTGATTTCAAGCCCTGGAAATGCCGGCGGCCGAACCATCTCCGCCCCCTTAGCCTCGAAGTCTGTCCGATACACCCCCTCCTCCAGCACCAGGCACACCAGCGTCTGGGCAGCCGCGTTCAGTATCCAGTAGTTTCCAACTCCAAACTCCGCATACCACCGTCGCTTGGTGCGATAATCATGCTGCTCGTGACCCGGACTAACGGATTCGATGATCAACGTCGGTGGGACCAATATGCGAGTACGTGCTAGATCAGCCTTCCCTGCTCGCGAGCTTGCCTCATCCTGGCGCGCTTGGTCTTCCGCTGTTAAGAAAGCTTCATCGGCGCGGATGACCCTCGATTCACTCAGCACAATATCTGCCTCGGGTGCGAAATCCCCAGCAGCCCCTTGCTGTTCGAAGTACTGTTCCAACTGGCGTCGCAGTCTTCCAAGCGCACGCGAACCCGCGAAGTAGGCAGCTGCCATCTTCGTCAGCACTCCTTCCACGATTTCGTATCGATGAAGAAACCACTCCCGCTCGATCGCCGGATCGTCCAGATCCGCAGCGGTCCACCCGGTAGTGCCGACTTCAAACGCCTTGGAATCCGCCTGCGTCATCGCAACAGATTATACGCCACCCTTGATTGAAAATGATCTACGAAACCCGCCGCAGCAGCACTTCCTCATCCGCATTCAGTCGGATGACTTTCACCTTCCCCCTGTTCACCTTCTCGATTCCCGCTTCCTTCAGCACCTGCGTCAGGTAACCACGACATGAGCTCGAGCCGTCTTCTCCTCGAGGTCACCATTCTTCACCAGCGCCTTCACGGCCTTCGCTACCGCGCGCCAAACCGGGTCATTTTCGATATGTCGATAAGGGTGGTTGCTGCTCATGGTCGCTTGTTCCTGTTCTTAGCGCCTGGCCAAACCTCTGCTCGATCAGAAGTACTGGCGTGTCATGCTGAGGTACTCCGAAGCATCTGGCATCGAAGCCCTCACCAGCCAAATCCTTCGGAGTACCTCAGGCTGACCTGTATGCCGCCGACCCTAGCCTCACTCGCAACGACCAACCTTGCCGGCTGGAATCTCCAGCCAGCACTCATCACTCCACCGTCACGCTCTTCGCCAAATTCCTAGGCTTATCCACGTTGCACCCACGCGCCACCGCCGCGTGATACGCTAGTAATTGCAACGGCACCACCGACAACAGCGGCTGCAAAGGCTCCAGCGTATCCGGCACATAAATCACATGATCGCTGTACCGCCGAATCCCCTGATCCCCTTCGGTCGCGATTGCGATGATCTTCCCGCCCCGCGCCCGCACCTCTTCGATGTTCGAAATCACCTTGTCGTACTGCAACCCCTTGTTCGCCACGAACACCACCGGCATCCCCTCGTTGATCAGCGCGATCGGCCCATGCTTCATCTCCGCCGCCGGCATCCCCTCCGCATGGATGTAGCTGATTTCCTTCAGCTTCAGCGCGCCTTCCAGCGCCACCGGGTAATGGTACCCGCGCCCAAGGAACAGCCAGTTCTCCCGTTCACAAAAGCTCCGGGCGATCGTCTTCACCAGGTCGTTCTGCTGAAGCAGTCGCTCGATCTGCTCCGGGATCGCGCACAGCGCATCGATCATCTCAGTCGTCTGTGATTGGCTCATATGCCGCCGACGGCCGATGTATAGCGCCAGCATCGTCAGCGTCACGCACTGGCACGTAAACGCCTTCGTCGACGCCACGCCGATTTCCGGGCCCGCGTGCAGGTAGATGCCTCCATCCACTTCACGCGCAATCGTCGAGCCCACAACGTTCACCACGCCGAACGACAAAGCCCCCTTCTCCTTCGCCTCGCGCAGTGCCGCCAGCGTATCAGCAGTCTCACCGGACTGGCTGATCGCGACGACGACCGTCCCTTCTTCAACAATCGGGTTCCGATACCGAAACTCGCTCGCGTACGTGCATTCCGTCACGACCTTCGCCAGGTCTTCAAACAGGTAATCGCCCACCAACCCCGCATGCCATGCCGTGCCCTGTCCGGTCATGATGATGCGCTTGGCACGCACCAGTTCCTTCGTGTGGTTCTGAATGCCACCCAGCACGATCCGCCCTTCGCGCTGCTCCGCGCGTCCGCGCAGGCAATTCCGAATCGCGTTCGGCTGCTCAAAGATCTCCTTGAGCATGTAGTGCTCGTAATCTCCAAGCTCATACTCCTCGAGCTTGTGCTCCAGCTGCGAAATCGTGGGAGAAACCTCAATGTCATCCGTCGTCATCGTCCGGAAGCTGTCCGGCCGAAGGATCGCCATCTCGTTGTCGTTCAGGTAGATCACCTGCGTCGTGTGCTCCACGATCGCCGATGCATCCGATGCCACCACGTACTCATCATTCCCCACGCCAATGATCAGCGGCGAACCCTTGCGCGCCACGATCAGCGTGTCCGGCTCATCCCGGCACACCACCGCGATCCCATACGTCCCCTCCACCTCATGCAGCGCCGCCTGCACCGCGCGCTGAAGCACGCTCGTCCCCGCAGGCACATCGTTCTTGCTCTTCATCTCCGCATACAAATCCCCCACCAGCATCGCAAGCACTTCCGTATCCGTCTGGCTCGTAAACGTATGCCCCTTCTCCGTGAGGAACTTCTTCAGCGCCGCGTAGTTCTCGATGATCCCATTGTGCACCAGCGCGATGCGCCCGGTGTCGTCCGTGTGCGGGTGCGCATTACATTCCGTCGGCGCACCATGCGTCGCCCAGCGCGTGTGCGCCATTCCCAGTTTCGCCGGCGGAAGCTGGTTCGCCTCCACCGTGCTTTCCAGAACGCTGATCCGCCCCACCGCCCGGCGAATGTGCATGCCTCCCCGGTCGTCGATCACCGCGACGCCGGCTGAGTCATAACCACGATATTCCAACCGCTTCAAACCCTCGATCAACAAAGGCTGCGCGATCTTCCGACCAACGTACGCAACGATTCCGCACATGAAGACACTCCCATAATCATTTCGGCCGAAACCGACGTCTTCTTGATCTCAAAAGAGGTGTACGAGCGTCAGCTGCCCGAAGTTACGGAAATTAAGCCCCCAATCCCCCGATGCAAACGCGCCTTCACCTGATTGGAGACCCAACGTTAATTCACTGAGCGATACAATCTGCCCCACATTTCGCGGCTGCTTGTCCCCCGAGCTTTGCACGAGCGCCGCATGCTCCGCCGGCGCCACACTTTCCATACCAGGCGTGCAGCGGATGTGGGGATTCTCTTACCGATTCCCCCTACAATTCAAACCAGATGGACCTCTTCGGCGACATCAAAAAGAAAAACCTCCAGCGCGTCGCCCCCCTCGCCGTCCGAATGCGCCCGCGCACGCTCGACGAGTTCGTCGGGCAGCAGCATTTCCTCGGCGAAGGCAAACTCCTCCGCCGCATGCTCGAAGCCGACCGCCTCACCAGCATTATCTTCTACGGCCCGCCCGGCACCGGCAAAACCACCCTCGCCAACCTCATTGCCCGCTACACCAAGAGCCACTTCCAGGAGGTCAACGCCGCGTCCGTCGGCGTCAAGGAAGTCCGCGCCATCCTCGACACCGCCAAGGAGCGCCTCGCCAACACCGGCGAGCGCACAGTGCTCTTCCTCGACGAAATCCACCGCTTCAACCGCGCCCAGCAGGACATCCTCCTCGGCGACGTCGAAGCTGGCCTGATCCTCCTCGTCGGCGCCACCACCGAGAACCCCTTCTTCGCCGTCAACTCCCCCCTCGTCAGCCGAAGCCAGATCTTCCAATTCGCCCCGCTCAGTGAAGAAGAAATTGCCGCATTGATCCGCCGCGCCATCTCCGACAACGAGCGCGGCTACGGAAACTTGAGCATTCAGGTCGAAGACGCCGCCATCCGACACTGGTCGGTCACCTCCGACGGAGACGCAAGACGCGCTCTCATGGCCCTCGAGGTAGCGGTGCTGTCCCAAGTGAACGAGCGTGGCATGGGCGTCTCGCCCATGCAGGATCAGTCGCACGGGCGAGATGCCCATGCCACGCAAGAAATCTTCATCACCCTCAACGTCGCCGAACAATCCATTCAGCGCAAAGCCATCGTCTACGACGGGACCGGTGACGAGCATTACGACGCAGCTTCTGCGCTGATCAAAAGCATGAGAGGCTCCGACCCCGACGCCGCCGTCTACTGGGTCGCCCGCATGCTCGAAGCCGGTGAAGATCCCCGTTTTATTGCGCGCCGCATAGCTATTCTTGCCTCTGAAGACATCGGCAACGCCGATCCCAACGCCATTCAGGTTGCCGCCGCCGCCTTTGATATTGTAGAGAAAATAGGGATGCCCGAGGCGCAGCTAACTCTCGGCCAAGCCGCCATTTACATGGCAGTTGCCCCCAAATCCAACGCCTCGGCCATGGCCATCTGGTCCGCCATGAGCGACGTCCGCGAAGGTCGCACCCTTCCCGTCCCCCGCCACCTCCGCGACACCCACTACAAGCAGTCGAAAAAGCTTGGCCACGGCGAGGGTTACAAGTATGCTCATGATTTCGACGGTGGGTATGTCGATCAAGATTATCTCGGCGTCGATAAAAAGTACTACGAACCGACGGATCGGGGCTTCGAGGCCGAAATTGTCCAGAGGCTGCACCAGTTAAGAAGCCGTTCCGCGTCGCCTGATGCAAACGGTGGCGACACGAATGTGTCTGAATGAATGGCCAGCCTTTGGCGAACCGAGCGAAACGTTATGGTTGAAACACTGAACAAAGCCGCTCTTCGCAAACAGCTTAAGGACGTCCTCGCCGCCATGAGCGAGGCCGACCGGCACACCAAAAGTCTGACCATCTGTAGTCTCATCACGTCGAGCCCGGAATTTGCCGCCGCTCGCGCGATCATGCTTTACCTGAGCACCCCGAGCGAAGTCGACACCGCCCCACTCGCCCTTCGCGCCTGGCAGGCGGGCAAAACGGTTGTCGTACCGAAAGTTTCATGGGATCAGCGCCGTATGCTGCCGGTGGAGATTTCTTCGCTGCACGATCAGATGACCAGCACCGGCCATGGCATTCGCGAGCCGATCGCCGGGCAGCCGATGCCGGTGGAGTTTATTGATCTGGTGATTGTCCCGGGGCTGGGCTTCACGAATAACGGGTATCGCATCGGGCGCGGGATGGGGTTCTACGACCGGTTCCTGGCACAAAGCGATTTTGTGGGGGTTTCTTGCGGACTGGCTTTTGAAGAACAGCTCGTTGAGCAGCTTCCGCTGCTTGACCATGATATTCCGCTCAGTATGCTTGCCACTGACCGAGGCGTTCGCCGCTTCGCGTCGAATTGCATCAAAAAAGATGGACTGTGCTAGTAGCCTGTTGACGGTTTAACGCGGCAACGGCGACTGGCCAACCAGAGAACATGGAGGTTCTCATGAGCCGCACGCGCCGAACGAGTCGGTGGCTGATTGCCGTTACCGCAGTTGTGCTCGCCCTGGGGCTAACCTTTTGGTTCAGCAAGAGACCCACGCCGAAGAAGGCCGCATCCGCGCCCGCGACGCAGCCGGTTAAATCGCAGCTTGCGCCCGCACCAATTCTGGCTGCCGTGACGGTTGCGCCCGTCGCCAACACACCGGCAACGCAGCCCGCGCCCGGGTCGGTCCAGGCGCCACAGCCACTGGTGATGACCACGCCGGGACTGGCTGCGCCCGGGAATCAGCCAAGTCCGCAGGCGCAAGCGCCGATGAACAACGTCCAACTCGCCTTGAACGCCCAGCCTGCCGGTTCTCATCCTGCGGCCTCGGCCATGACGGTGGTGCCGCTGAATGTGCCGGCGACGCAGCCGGCGCGGGCGGCTTCGACGCAGCCGCTGGTGGATGCGAAAGCCAAAATCGATGCAAACCAGTTGCTGGATGCGCGCGGAATCCTGAATGATGCGCTGGCGGCGGGGAAGCTGTCGGATGCCGATGCGGCGGCGGCGAAAGAGATGATGAAGACGATCAACCAGACGGTGATCTTCTCGAAGAAGCACTTTCCGGATGACGAGTACGTGGGCAACTACGTGGTGAAGGATCGGGATCGGCTGAAAAAGATCGGCGATGCGCACGAGGTGCCCTGGGAACTGCTGGCGAAGATCAACAACATTGACGCGAGCAAGATGCAGGCGGGCCGGTCGATCAAGGTGATCAAGGGCCCGTTCCACGCGGTGGTGAACAAGAAGAAGTTCACGATTGAGTTGTATCTGGGCGCGCCTCCGGGAGAGCGTGGCGCTTTGTTCGTCACGAGCTTTGCGGTGGGACTGGGGAAAGATGATTCGACGCCAACCGGCGTGTGGATGTGCAACACGACCAAGACGCGCAAGCCGGTTTATTACTCGCCGCGGAATGAAGGAGTGATCGAGGCGGACGATCCGGCGAATCCGCTGGGCGGTTACTGGATCGGCCTGACGGGAATTGATGGACAGGCGGTGGGGGCGAAGTCATACGGCATCCATGGCACCATTCATCCGGAGTCGATCGGGAAGATGGAGTCGATGGGTTGCATCCGGCTGAAGAATGAAGACATCGCGCAGGTGTTTGATCTGCTGGTGCCGGAGAAGAGCATGGTGGTGGTGAAAGACTAAGCTCGAAGCACGAGGTCCGATCCGAAATAAACAGAAGAGGCGTTGCAACCGGGTTGCAGCGCCTCTTGGTTTTCTCACGGCTACCGATCAATGAAATGACTGCCGTCACCTTGAGCTTTTGCGTCTCCTTGGTTTTGCCCGCCAGGGTCCCCTCTCACCTCTCCCGGGCGACGCGCGCTACAGGGATCGCATTGAAAAGCTTAACAACACGTGCATGAGCGAAATAATCCTCTTGCTGTGCTGCTGCTCATGATCCGAGCGAAAGACGTGCGGGTGCGATCTGAACAGATCATGTCTCGACCACGCCCGCCGGATGTTCGTTTCGACTAGCTTGTGCGAGCTAAACAAACCTTCAAGCAATCGGGCGCAGTCTTCCTCGCACCCGTCTACGACATAACCGACCATTGCGCCGCGCGAATGACCGCTTGAATACTTCTCGGTGACGAAGCGGACGACGCCGTCATCAATGTACTTCTTTGCTGGCGTAATCGACGACGCAGAGACCTTCTTGCATTCGATGGCAAAGTAATCGGTCTTCCGCCAAGCGTTATAACTTACCTTCACATCGATGTATCCCAGCGGCAGTGGCTCGTGACGCAGATTGCTTTGAGGTTCGCGGTCAAAATCTATATTGTCGAGTTCCCGCCGTTCCTTTTCATCGTACATCTCCTCGTACAGCACATCGGTAATTTCATCCTCTGTGCTCGTAGCGGTCACGACTTTGCTGCTGACGACCGCAGGCCATGACGCGACGAGCACGTCAACGACTGTACATAGCAGCGCGTCCGAGATATCGACTCGTAAACGTCCAACTGATTCGCCAGCATTCTTCTCTGGCATTATGGCCCCCGTAGATGATCGGCGATGACTGCGTCGGCGTCGTTCAGAGCCGCTGAACGCGACCACGAGCGCTGGTGGTCAGGTTTGAGGATATAAAAGCGGTTTTGGTCATAAATGCGAAGGTGCCGACGAGTGTAGAGCCCTTCGGCAAGTTCCGCATGAAGCCCCGCTTCGATGCGCGAGAGCGCTGCATCGAGGTCACCTACTTCAACAATCTCTGCTTCTCCATGCGCGTTGTCCTCGAACGCAAACTCAATCACCCGCAAGGATCTGCTCGGCGCGGCGGTTCCTTGAGCGCGTTTCCAGTTGTAGATCTTCGCTCGAAGCCCAAGATCGCTTCCGGCAGCAAAGAGCGGCTGAATGCCGCGCATCAGCCATTCTGCGTACTGTTTGAGCGACTCTGTCGAACAGCTCTTTAGAGCAATTGACTTCTCATGCGTGCGCTGGAAGTCGATAGTGAGTCCAACCATGTCCTCGATCAGGACCCGGTCTCGGCGTGACAATCCATAAAGATCGTACGCGGCATGGTCTAGAGACTGCCAGAAATTCGTCGCATCATCGCCCCGGTAATCGCGAAGCGACTGCTCCGCTTCCAGCAGAGCCTCGACCGCCGCTGGAGACGCCGAGTCTATTTTGGGATCGGAATCTCCATCCACTCTGCTTTTCGGACCTCGTATCGTTCGACGCCCCAAACTGGGCTAGTCAAGAAGAGGTAGTACGTCGCGACCGATGAATTTAAAAGACCGTTCAGGTACCGAGCTACACGATCGTTGCGCGCAGGGAAAGGAATCCCAATGAACAGGCTTGAGTAGACGAGATCTTTACGGGTATATGCGGCGACCGCTCGATTTTTGATCAGAGAGCGCGCGAACAAGACCAAGGGTGCTTTATAGATTTTGAGTGGCCGCGGCGCTTCTAGCCTCGGCAGCTCCATTTCCTTTAAGGAGTCGGTTTCTATTCGGAGCGGCCTCAAGGCCTGTTTTATTAGAAGAGGTTGTCCGAGCATTGCGGGCGGCGTAGGTTGTGATTCCTTGCCCTTAATAAACCCGTTGTACGCCTTGGTCCCATGCTCCTTTAAAAAATGTTTGAGGGCACGATGACTTGAGAGGCGGCCAATCAAGCTCCAATCGCGTGGTCGCCCCCAAGCCGCAACCTTGAGCGCATTCTTCTCTGTAGCTGCATCCAATACCGGAAGCTGCCGCGCCGTCTCGGAATTGATTTCTAAAGCACCGTGTCGCTTGAATGATGTCGAGTACTCAACTGAATAGAGAAAGAATGTATCATGTTCTGTCGCAGGTTCATTTCTCGCGATCAGCACAATGGCCGGCTGCCGCGCCGAAGGGAACACATAGTCAAATACCTGGCTTAGGTTGATGACAACCTCGGGACAATAGCGGGTAAAGACCGCCTTTTTCACCTTTCGCGATTTCTTTTGATGACTAAAGAAACGAGTCGCCGCCACAATCAACCCTAAACGTGCCTTGGGTGCCGCGAAATCTTCTGCGCGGCGTATGAACGCCGGGTCTGGCGGGCTGTCATGTGCCAGCGGAAACGGGGGCACCCGGCTTGTGCAATATTCCATGTGGGTTGCGTGAGATGTCGGCGCGGTCGATCCTTTTCCCTTCGGAGATGTCCACGGCGGATTACCGACGATGACGCCAAATTGTTTCTTCTTGAAAGCTGGCGCGCTGTTGTAGCTCGCTTTCAAGTCAAAGGCGTCTTCGGCGAAGAGATTCCGACCTCTGAGGGGGCGTTCGAAACGCACAGGAATACCGTTCGCGTGTGCCGGTTCCATCTCGAGCGCTGTCATGCACAAGCTAAATGCGGCAACGTCGATCGCGTCCGACCTAATGTCGATCCCAAAGACCTGATTAAAAAGCACCTCCCGGATGAGCCGGCGCGAAAGCTTTTCACCGGCGGCCACACGTCGAGCAACTAATCGTCGAAAGCCGTCTACAAGGAAGACTCCGGACCCGCATGACAGGTCGAGCAGCTTTGCGGTGAGCGGCACGGACCGATCCAGCGTTTGCGATAAGACTAGGTCAACGAGATTCAGGGGCGTGTAATGTACGCCTTTCTCCAGTGCCCCCTGCTCATCCTGTGCATGTAAAAAATCCTCATATACAGAACTGATGAGTTCAATCGGCACGGCCCGGAAGTCGTACGGCCAAAATCGCTGCTGCCCGGTCTGCTCCGTCTTGTTAAGAATCCTCCAGATAACGTTCAACTGCTTCGGCTTCAACAGAGGCTCAGTTCCTAGGTCGTCTCCTTCCGACAATGGAGGGAATAGGTCGCCGTCGAATTCTTCATGCATCGCCGCGAAGAATTTCCGCGTGCGATGAGCATCCGCGACGACGTCGCCAAAGCGGTGCGCTCCGCCCATGCCGTCAAAAATTCGAACCGGGAGAAACCCGCGCGCTTCAAGGAAGGCGACAAAGATCGTTTGCAATAGCAACCTATGCGACTCTGATGGCGACAATCCGGCTGCAACCAAATTTCCAGAGGCCAGTCGCAAATCGTTCAGCAAGGCGTTGTCGACGCGGCGATCTTTGTCAATCTTCTTGCCCGTCGCACTATCCCAAAATGCACCCGACTCGATATCGCGTCGATGGAGTAGCTCCTTGTTGATCTGCTCCAAATCCCCCGCAACGGCGTGGAATAGTTCAACCGCCGGATTCCCGAGTAACCGACTGTCTTCGGGTGGACGCTCATAAGCATTGAATACCCTTAGTTCGGTTGGGGTTACCACCCAGAGCATTCGAGCTAAGCCATTGTTCCAGGCCAATCGATGCCACGCACCAATGCGTTCATTCAGCTTCTCTGCCGATAAACGCTCGCGAACGTGCTTAAAGTAGATGCACGAGTTGCCGGACCACTCGTAGATGTCGGTGACGTCAAGTAGTTTCGGATCCGTGAGCGCAGCGTATCGGAATGACCGGTCTATCAGACCGGTATCAGCTTTGGGAGTCGTGGTCAGATCTCGCGCGCGATAAACCCCAGCTGAGGGACGTAGGCCGCGATAAAAACCGGCCTGCTCCATCACCTGTTCATAAAGCGAGGGGCAGGAGAGTTTCTTAACCGCCATAAGCTGTACTATCGGTCCGCTCCTAACAAAATACAAAAGACCAGTTAGTCAATCAATTGACGGGGAATTCAAAGGGACAGGCACCAGTCATCCGGTGAAGCTCGTCGGTATCGACAATTGTTGTTCACTAGACTAGTCGTTGGGGATCAGGGTTTTCTTCACCGGCTCGTAGGGGCTTCTGGAGCGGTCGATGATGTAGGCGACTCGCTTCTGGACGACGAGCTCGGGTTTGGGGGTGCCGGCGTTGCGCCAGCCTTGGACGATGATGTAGGTGGTGAAGGTGTCGGACCGGGTGGTGATCAGGTTGCTGATACGGCTGAGCTGGAGGAACTGCTCCTCGAAGTCGCCGCGGACGCCGTCGGTGATGCTGCGGTAGATGGAGTTGATCTTCTCCTGCGTGCCGGGGGAGAGATCGCCGACTGCGCCACTGGGATCCCAGACCTCATCCACTGGCGGCAGGTTGGTGTCGTCGTGGAGGTCGCGGAAGGGCATCAGGTACGCCCCAAGACCATCCGCGAAGCCGAAGCCTCGGAACGGGTTGGGGTTGGAAGGGTCGTTGCGATCCTGCCAGTGTAAGTTGAATGGCCGCAGGTCGATCGCCTGGTTCAGCTCAAAGATGGTCTTGTACGGTCCGTGCGGGATGCGCAGGGCCGGGTGGTTGGGCGGCCAGCCCGCCGGGTGGGGCTGCCCATCCGAATCGCGGTAGTACGCTATCACGCGCGCCAGCTCCTCGTTGAGCTCGCGCCAGGTGATGGCGTGTCCGTCCTTCTTGCTGCGGATGTCGCGGGTGCGCGTGCCAATCTTGGGGAACACCACATCCACATCAGGCTTGTTGGCGGTCTTGCGCAAGTCGACCTGAAGGCCGGTCTCCGGCGAGACGACCAGCGGGAGCGTGGAGAGGACCTTCCAGTCGGCGGTGTTGATGTTGATGAGGCCTTCGACGCCCTGCGGATACTCACGGTTCACGGTGCGGGCGTCGGTGGAATTTCCCGCTTCGGCGGTGCTGGTGTTGGCCAGGGGCATGCGGGCGATCATGTGCCAGTTGGGCGTAGGGTCCTGGTTCTCGGGTTTTTCCAGAGCGGCATTGGACGGGCGCTGCGCGTCGCGAGCGGACTGGAATCCCATCAGGAACTCTGGACCGGAGTTATGGTTTTTCGTGCAGACGTAGAGGCAAGGCATCATGTAGAGCGGGTTTTTCTTCCCGTTGGGCATGAGCTTATGCGGATCGCTGTACTGCACGACCTGTCCGACGGTGTAGTCGGTGTGGTACTGCCAGGGCTGATGCGCTGGGGCATCGGCGAGGGCGTCATCGTGGGGCGCCTGGGCGGTGACGAAGTCGAAGAGACGGGTGGCCCAGCGGTAGCGCCAGTAGGGTTCCCAATCGGCTCCGACCTGCAGGGCCGCGCCGACCGAACCACTGCCGGGCGGGCGGTAGGACGGGTCGTAGCCGTAATCATTGATGAGCAGGTTGCGGTTGATCTTGGGCACCACCCAGTTGACGCCCTTGTAGGAGAAGAGCGGGGTGCCGCCGAGGGACCAGTCGACGTATTCGGCCTGGGGATCGATGACGTCGGGGACGCCGTTGGGTTTCTCAAAGCGGTCGTCGCCGCCGCGGATGGTGGTGAGCAGCGGCGCGAATCGGCCGACCTGCTCGCGACCCTGCGTGGTCTTGTCGTCTTGGGTGAACTTCTGAAGCGGCTGCGCTTTCTTAAACTCCGCGGCGTCGATGTTGCCGACGTAGTCCGGAGTCGCAGGCTTTGGCATCTGGAAGCGCGGATCGTCATCGAGATCGGTGTCTTCGGCGAAGACGCTGTCAATGGTGATGCTGTTGAGCTCAACGAGGTCACGGCCGCGGCCGGGGATCTGCGCATCGCCCGGCGGCGGCGCAGCAGTGGAGATCTTGGGGAACCCGGGCACGGTATTTTCGAATTCCTCAGCGGGCGCGGTGGGGTAACTGCCGGGATCGGCCTGCCAGGAGATGCGGTAAGCGCCGATGAAGGGGACCTGGAGGAGGTCGCCGTTGCGCCCGAACCCTCCGAAGGGGAACTTGGCAGGCGCTGGGTACTTCACTTCGTTGGTGGCTCCGGACATTCCGCCCCAGGCGGTGGGCACGATGGGGTTGCGCTGCCAGCCTTCAGCATGGAGCTGGATTGGGAAGCGCGTCGGGTAGGATGCGGTCTTGTTTTCGTTGGAGGCGACGGCGCCTCCGGTGGTGCTCATGCCGAGCGTGACCGGGGCGGTGGGGAGCCAGTCCGGATCATCGGCGGGCCCGGGGTTCTCGAAGATCTCAACACCCTGGTTGCGGCTGCGGAGGTAGTGAGCGCCCCAGAGCGGGATGCCACTTCCGGGGAAGGGAACTTTCGAGGCGTAGGTGGTTCCGGAAACCGGGCAAGCGTCGTAGCGGCCGGGGTAGACAAACTTCCACATCCCGGGATCAACGAACTTGTTCCCGTCTGCGTCCTTGGCGACGTAGTCGGCGTTCTGGCGGCAATAGTGCCACATGACGCTACCGGGCGCGCCGATGAGGGCACTGGCGGCGCCGGCGGCGGTGGGAAGCTGAAGGCCGGTGAAGTCAAAAGAGTCGACCGGGACCAGGTCGGAGACGCTCCAAGACTCGTCGTAGTGCAGCGGGTCGGAGATCTGGCTTCCCTTGGTGTTGAACAGCGGGGGATAAAACCCGCGCGAGTAGATGCCGTCGGCGCGGCGCGGGCGGAGGAGAACGAGCTCTCGATTCAGCACGCTGCGAATTGCCGGCCAGGTTTCCTCGGGTGGTAATCCGGTGGTTGCCCAGACGGGGTCGGCCATGCCCGACAGCCCGGGCACGCAGGCGACGTTCAACTGGGGGAGCTTATCGTCTTTGCGCTTGTTGTTGTCGATCCAGTTGGTGCCGTCGAAGACGATGGAGCGATCAGTTCCCTTGTTGGCCCTGAGCAGGCCGGTCAAGCGGGTGGAAAGGGGTCGTTCCTCCGCGGTTCCCACGGCGTTGATGCCGGGAAGAGCCGTTTGATCTGCGTAGTTTTCCAGGAGCAGGTAGCCCTTGCGGGGCACGATCAGGGGCGTGGGCTCCTTCGCGGCATCGCGCGTCCTGGTGAAGGGGTAGACCTGCTCGAAGCCCTCGCGCGACCGATCGGGATCAAAGTCGGCGATCATCTGCGGCGTTGAGGGGTTTGGGGCGAAGGGCGGGTTGCGCGGGTAAGAATCGAGCCGGATGCCATAGCGCTCGCTGCGCGTGCCGGAGGGGTTGACATTCGCATCGTGGCGGCGGTCCAGGGCCACGAGCTTCCAGTTGGTCAGTTCGATGTCTTCTTCGTAGGGGTTGTACAGCTCCACGGCGACATACCCGTGGGTCGTGCCCCCGGTGACGCGCGTACTGACAAAGACTTCGGTGATGAACGGCTGCTTCTCGTTGCCATAGACGACGACGTCGATGGGCTTGGCGATGGCGTTCTTGTCGGCGGTGGGGTGAGGGATGGCGCCGGTGGTCCAGGTGCGGGGATCCTTCAGCACGGCGCGAAGGACGATGCGGTGGGCGGTGACGTCGCCGGTGCCGTGCCCGCGCAAGGGCGCCTTGGGCGTGGTGGTGCTGTTGGGATCGATCAGCGGCTGCGTGGTGGCACTGGTCTTGTCGTAGAGGGTGTTATCAAAATCAGAATCTCGGGCGTCTTCCGTGTTGACCGCGGCGATGGCGGCGCGGAGCAGCATCTGCTGATCGGGATTGATGCGCGCGCTTTCGGTATCGAACGGCGGCTCGGTCAGAGCCTGCCCGACGCGGTTGGCATCGGTGAGGCCTGTAACGGTGGTGGCCGAGGTGTAAGGAATGGTGCGGATGGAGCCGCGGAACATGCGCGCGGGGTTCCAGCCGGCGGGCATGACGCTCTGCGGATAAAGAGTGGGATCGAAGTTGGGAGGCACCTCTTCGGCGTAGTGGTAGTTGTCGCCCTCGGCAAGGAAGGAGGGGACGGTGGAACCCGCCGCAGTCTGGCCCCAGAACTTCTGACCGACGTAGGGATCGTTCAGCGACCAGCCGTCACCCGGCAGCCCTGCGTTGTTGCGTCCGCCCCAGTAGCCGAGGGAGGCGCTGCGGTTGGCGATTGCCGCGTTCACGGCTGCTTCAATGCCGCGATCGAAAGGCGTGCGGGTGCCGTCACCTTCGGCCATGACATTCCAGTACGCGCGCCAAAGCTCGCCGAAGTTGGAGGTGTTGGCGGAGGCTTTGGGGGCGAAGTATTCGCTGTAGGTGTACTTGGCGCGGTTTTGTTTGCTCCAGAAGGGCATCTGCTCGCCCCAGACGAGATCGACGTTGCCCTGGTTGTACTTGTCGCTCCCGCCGGCGACGGTGGTGGTGTAATAGTTGCCGTAGGTCAGCAGGCCGGTGACGATTGAATTGGTGTGAATCAGATTGGCGGGGAGAATCTGCGGGCCGACGACTTCGGCGTTGGGTCCGGCGCCGGCGATCACACCGCCCTTGTCGTTGGTGAACAGTGCGGTCATCTCGCGGCGCGGGGTCTGGTTGCTGACGGGATTGCTTACGACAAGCAGCGGACGGCGCGGTCGGTAGTATCCGCCGGCCGTGGCGGAGGCGCGTTCGTTAATGTCCTCCAGATCAAAGGCAAAGTTTTCCTTAAACCAGGCTTGCGGCGCGGCGAGGGTGAGTGGATAAGCGCGCGTGCGGTTGGCGTAGTTGGCGGCGGAGGTGTAGATCGAGTCCTTGATCTTGTTTACCGTGGCGCCCAAGCTCGACTGGTAGAACAGATCCTCGAGCGGGGAGCGGTTGGCGGTGGGGTTGATAAGGCAGAAGTGATAGGTGAGCGCGGCGGTGTCGTCGGCGCCGAAGCTCTTGAACTCGCGAACGCGCTGACCTTTGCCAGGGAGGATGTTGATGTCGTAGAGGTTTCCGGGGTTGTCGATGCGGCGGGCAAGCTGCGCGTTCAGGGCGTCGCCGACGGACGCGAAGACGAGCGTGGGCCAGCCACCGACGGGTGGCTGCACGACTGGCGAGCCGGAGCCGTACCAGGCGCGCGGAACGTCGTTGTCGTCATAAACGTAGCTCTGCACGAATGGCGCGTTGGGGTACTGCTTGGTGTCGATGCCGCCGGGGGTGAAGAGGGAGGCCCATCGGTACTTATTAAGGGCCATCATCTCGTCGCCCATGTTTCCGAATGCATCGGTGTTGAGCCAGAAAGCCGAGAATGAGCGGAAGAGGGAGCCCATGTCAACGCTGGAGGGGTAGTACCAGGTGTTGAGCTGGTCGGCGTACTTCTCGATCTGGTCCGTTGAATTGGGATCGTTGGCCCACGAGGTGCGGATGCCCATGAAGTTGGCGTCGCCGTGGGCCCAGGCGGTGTTGACGTTGACGGCGGAGTTGTTGTCGATGGTTCGGACGGCGGCATACCAGCGGATGCCGTTGGTCTCGCCGATGGGAAGGCGGAAGAGTCCCGCATCGGCGACGCCGTCGCCGTCAGCGTCGGCGGCGAGGAAGGTGTTGAGGTTGGCGTTGCTGGTGGTCTGGTAGTCCCAGCTCATGGTGTTGCCGGGGCCTGCGGAATAGTGACGCATGCGCAGCGCGGGATAGGCGACGCCGTTGATGGTCTTAATGGTGGGCTCAAAGAACGGCTTGCGCATCGAGAGCATGATGTGCCGGATGTCATCAGACATATCCGGCGGATCAAACTGCCACGGAAACGCGACGTCTTTGAAGTTGGCGGGGACGTTCTCAAAAGGCGGATAGCTGACCCCGTCCCAGATGGGCGGGTTGTTGGTGCTCATGGGGACTTCGGGATCGACCAGGCGCGGCAGGCGCGGCATGAGCCAGCCGTCGTTGGGATCGGCAAGGGGCGAGCCGTTGGCGGCGGAGAGGTGCTCGCCCTTCATGTTGGTGGAGACGCCGGTGCTGCTGCTGGAACCGTCGAAGTTTTCGTAGAGAGAAGGGTCTTCGGGATCGATCGTGACGCCGCGATATTGCGGGCCGTTGAACAGATCGTTGACCAGCGCGCCGACGGTCATGTCGCGGACGCTCTCGGCGGCGAGGCCGAGCTGGTTGGTGAAGGCGTTGTTTCGGATGGCGTAGCGATCGATGCGCGCGGTGGAGATGTAGGCGGTGCCGATGAGGGCCATCAGCACGAGCAGCGCGACGACTAGGATGAGGACGGAGCCCGGGCGGGAGACGCGGAACCGCGCCTGCACCCGATCCAGCAGAACCTTCAGCGGATTGATCAATTTCATGAGCAAAAACCTTTACTGCAACGCGATGATGTACTGAAAGGTCTGACCTTCAGCCAGCCGATTATTCGGGTCGTCCAGTGTGATGGTGATGCGAATCATCTTAACGCGGGTGATGGCGTCGTCGGGGACCATGGCCTGCCGCTGGGGGGTGGTGGACGGATTGATCAGGCTGGTATTGGTGGAATAGACCGCAGGACCCCCGCCATTTTGATTTTGCATGGAGCCGGAGGGGCCGAAGGCGCAGAGATAGCGGGATTGGGCCCAGAGGATGCCGGGGGTGGCGTAGTCGCCGTTAGCAGGATTTTGTCTTGTGGGCGTGGATGCGACATTGGGCAAGTAGCCGTAGCCGTTGTTGCTGGTTTCGAGATCTTTTTCGAACGGAGCGCCAGCGAAGGTGAGCAGGGCATTCTCGCCGGTTGAGTCCTTTGGCTCTGTCTTGATCTTTACATCGGGGGCTTCAGCGCCCCATTGGCCGCCTTTGGAGTTTCTGGTGTAGCCGGTGAGCATAACGTCGCGGAGCGGCACGACGTCGGTGATGTCGTTGTTGGTTCGGCCGGGGCTGGGGGCGCCTTGTCCGGGCTGCTGGAAGGCGGGGGAGCCGACGGTGTAGCCGAGGATTTTTCCGTCGCCGTCGATGTCGCGCGGGAAGCCGTACCAGCGGATCTTACGGACCCAGAGGTCGGGCCGGGCCTGCGTGGGGAGGTAGGGGTTGGGGTCCTGAGACATGTCGACGTAATAGTCGAGGACTCCATCGGCTTTGATCGCGTCGGAGCTGGTGTCCTGGTTAAAGTAGACGCCGGTGACGTTGCCGTAGTCGGGGTTGGCCCGGTAGGTGCCACCAGCGCCGCCTACTGCCGTATACATGTTGTTGTCCTGCGAGACGAAGTCGCCGGCGAATTCAACGATGAACTGGGTGCAGTGGCGGAGGAAGACGGGGTGCTGGCGGGCGACCTTGTCGGGGTCGAGCGGCTTCATGCCGTTGGTCTTGGGGTTTCCCTTGAAGCGGTACGAGAGCGATTCCCACCAGCGCCAGTAATTCGAGTTGGGGTAAGGGAGCACCTGGGGGGCATTGGGCGTGGTGGGCTCGGGGTTGTAGAGAAGGGCGCGATCGATCGAGTCGGCGAGGATGCGCTTGAAGGTCCGGAAGTCGCCGATGGCGGCATCGTAGCGGCCGGCTTCGGGCGAGCGGTAGTCCTGGTAGGCGCTGGTGGAGGTGCCGGTGGTTCCGTCGCGCTTGTCGAAGCTGACGGCGCCGGGCCAATCGCCGTAGTTGAAGTTGAGGGTGGCGCCGTCAATGGGATAGTTGAAGTAGACACCGGAGGCGCTGCGGCGGGTGCGGTTCTCGGCGGCGATGGGGAGATAGCTGGCGTAGCGCGGCGCGGTGCCGCTGCTGAGCGGCTTGGTCGGATCACGCGGATCGCGCGGGGGCGGGGCGATGAACGGCGGACGGTCAATGACGGTCAGGAGCTGGCCCGAAGCGTCGCCGGTGGTGGTGTCGGTGTCCACCGGCGGCAGCGGCGGGCGCTCGTTCTTGTAGGGCTGAACCGTGTTCTTGCCCTCTTCCTCGGCCCAGTCGTAAACGGTCACGTTATCTGCGGATTTGATCTGCTTGCCGCCCCAGACCATGGGCTCGTAAAGCGGGATGTTGGGTTCACGGAGCGGGGGGACGAGGAGCGTCGCCATTCGGCCGAGGGTCCAGTCGGTGGCGTAGAAGTTGTTGGGGTTGGTCTGCACGGTACCGATGCCGGGGTAGCTGGGGTTGCGGGGATTGGCGTTGTCGACGAACCAGAGATCCTGTGCGTTCTGGACCTTGTTGGTGGGCTGCCAGAGGTGGCCGTACCAGATCCATGCCTGGCGGCCGGTTTGTTTGGATGCGAAGGCGCCCGGGGCGGCTGTGTAACCGGGCGCTTTGGTGTCAAGTTCGTTGGCCTTGATGTCCGCCGGCAGCGCGCCTTCGTCGTTTCCGGTCTGGCGGCGAAGGAAATCGCTGGCGAAGAAGGAGATCATGTCGACGCGGTGGATGCGGTTGTTGGGGACATACCACGGCGCGTTTTCGCCGTAGACGGCGGTTTCGCCTTCGACGTTGTTGCTGTTCAGGTCGAGCGTGGAAGGGTTGCCGTCGAGATCTTTCTCGGCTTCCTGCTTGTTGAGGAAGGCGCGCTGGGCGCGGGAGTCGATGATCATGAACGGCGTGTCGTTGCTGTGGGAGAGGGCTTCACCGACTTCGTGCTGGAAGACGAGCTGCGCGGAGAAACTTTCGCGCGTGCCGGTGGCCAGCGCCTGCCCCGCGCCCACGGTGGAGGAGACCACGCGGAACGCCTGATTGATACCCGCGATGATCAGCAGCACGAGGAAGACCGAGATCATCACCTCGATCAGCGTGAAGCCGCGACCGCCGACTGCCGATTCAGATTGCCTGCCTGTCAAGCTCATAAGCTGCTTCTTCGTGGTTGTGGTAAAACTTCATCAGTGCCCGATCGGGACGATCGAGGTGTAGAAATAAATATCCTGGGACGGTCCGCTGAAGATCTGCTTGCCGCTCCTGTCCAGCGTACGTTCGGCGCCGACGACGTATCCAATTTCCCAGCCGTTGCTGGTTTCCCGGCTGTCGACGAGGTCGTTGCCCGGCAGCAGTTCCCATTCGTTACCAGAAACCTTGGAACCAATCTGATAGACGCGTCCACGCGTGGTGTTCTTTGCGTTGGTCTGGTCGCGCATGATCACGTAGGAGCCTTCGACGAGCGCTTCAGATTGCCCGTAGACAGGTGCATTCACTTGCAGCACGTCGACGCCGGGACCATCCGAAGGCTGCTTTGCCTTGTAATCGTTGATCACCTTGACCTGGACAAAACGCGGATACAGGTTGGCCAGGCTGTGCGGGAGCGGCACGTCCTTGGTCTGCGTCGCGTCGACCCAGGCCTGCATTTGATCCGTGCTGTCGGGGCCAATGGCGAAGATGGGCCGGTTGCGTGCGACGGTGACGATCACAAAGAGCTGCATGTTGTCCGCCCAGGTGGAGGGCGGCAGGTTGGGATCGCCATCGCGGCGGTACAAGACGACCCAGCCAAAGCGGGGGTCGTTGTCGGTGATGGTGTTCCCGCGGATGGCATCCCACCCTTTGCGGGTGAAGATCGGCACCACGTTGCCAGGATAGATCGCCGGCGACGGCCGCGGGCGCGGGGGATACCACGTCAATCCACCATTCTTCTGCGGTTCAGTGAACCACGGCTTGTTTTCGCCGGTGGCGGGAAAAATTGAGTTACCAACGTGCAGGGGCAGTACATCGGGCGCGACCCTGGGGTTATTCCACTTGGCGAAGGTCGTGACGTTGTTTTGGGTGTCGGACTCGCGCCGGTCTTCGTCAAAGGCCCAGGCATAAAACTCGTAATCGGGCGCATCGGAACCTTCGGCGATTTTGCCCATCATCCCCGACACGCCGCGGGCGATGGCCATGGCGCGGTTCTCGTCGCTGGTGAGCTTTGTCTGGCGCACGGCGACGGGGAAGACCGCAGCGAGCATGATGAACCCGATGCCGAGCACCACGACGGCGAACATCACTTCGGGAAACGAATAGCCGGCGCGCAGCAGGCGGGTCTTGCTGCTGCGTTGTGCGTGTTGCGTGTTGCCTCGCATGGACATCATTCGCCTCGACTCAAAGTGCCGTTGTAGCGGTTGGCAATCAGTGGGATGCCGTTCTCGTCCAGCCACTTTTCTTCCACCGCTTCCTTGGTCTGCACGTAGTTGGTTGCGGTCAGTTGCGGATCGGTATCGCCGGCGTCGCCGAAAGCGGTCTGGAACGCGTTGGCATCGAAAACGACGAGCCCGAACTGCGACCGCGGGTAGAGCCAGGGCGACTGGTTGAGCGTGGCATATCCCGGCTCGAAGAACTCGGCCTTGGGAACGAGCGGACGCGCGGGATTGAATGAGGCGTTGGGATCGTAGAAGAGCAGATCTCCCATCGCGGTCGCGGCGCCGGGGGAAGGCGTTCCATTGACGTCGGGGCGGATGCGGAACCCGTAGGATTCACACACCAGCCGGCCGTTGGAATCAAAGAGCACGACACCGCCGAACTTGATGATGCTGTCGACGTTGGTGTTGGCGGCGTTGAGCTGGCCGGGGGTGTTGTAGCCTATGTAAGCGTCGTCCTGGCGCTGACCGACGTTGTTGGTGTATCGCACGTTGCAGTCATCCACGAATTGGACGCCCACGCCCGGCGGGAGGATCAGGAAGTCGCGCTCGGGAACCAGGTCGAGGTAGCATTCGCGGGCGACAACGACGCCCGAGGGCACCGGCACCTGCTCCACTTCGGCACAGGTGACGCGGTCGGGATTCTTGGGATCGCGGAAGAAGAACAGCCCGGTCGTGCGCTGGTTGCCGATCGCTTCGCTGCGGGCGCGGGCCATGAACGCGTTGAGCTGGTTCTCGGCGGCTTCGGTGCTGCGGTTGCCGCGGATCACGCTGATGGCGGGGACCGCCAGCGCGATCAGCGAGATAATGATTCCAATAACGACCAGGATCTCGGTCATGGTGAAGCCGTGGCGCGCCCGGGTGCTGGCCCGCGCTGTCGTGGTCTCGCTGCGTTGCATGATCGCTGCCATGGTCCTCATCGTTCAAACGAATAAAGGTTGTCTTCGCCGTAGGCTTTGGTGACGGTGCCCTGGTTGTCGGTGATGAAGCCATCCGGGCCGGCGGAGACCCAGAACGGCCGGTTGTCGGGCGCTTTGATCAATTTGTTGACGACCTTACCGGGCGTCGTCGGGTCGCCCACGCTCACCCAGATGCCGGCGGCGGGGGCGAGAATGATCGGGTTCCTCCAGCCGTCCATGATGAGCGGAGGATTGGGCTTTGCTCCCGGCGGCGTGAGCTTCGGATTACCGGCGGGAATCGTCTCCATGAACGAATCCGCCGGGAGGTTCGCCAGGATCGTCTTGGCCGAGGGGATCTGCTGGATCACGCCCATCACGAGCTGCGTATTGGCGACGGCATCGGAGAGGAAGCGCTCCTTGGACCCCTGGTTGAGCGGCCCCGTCATCGTCGTCTGATCCCCGTAGAGGGCGCCGAAGAACGGCGGCTGGGTCCGGGTGGAGTAGTCGTAGTAATGCCAGATATCGTAATTCTGCGCCTGTGCCGAATAGATAAGCTGTTGGCCCTTAACCCACATCCGCGGCGCCTGGCGCAGGCCGCCGGTCATCTCCAGTTCGGCAACGAGGTTACGCAAGTTTTCCAGCGTGACGCGGGACTGCTTTTCCTTGCTCCCGCCGACGACGTGACCCACGCCGACCACCAGCAGCGCCATCAGGATGACGATCACGCTGATGGTGACGGTGAGTTCCAGAACTGTGAAACCGCGTCGCTTCTTGATCACCAGGCACCTCGTAACACTATTCGCCATGTCCACCTGATCCGGTACCATTTCCCTATAAGCTCTGCCGCAGACGCACTTTAGCTGACGCTGCCTCTGCGTGATGTCTGATCCAGCTCCCAAGGTCACTTCCCCCCCGCCTCTGCGGGGTCGACTCGTCCGCTTTCATAGCTGTAGAGGTTGTCTCCGTACGTCATGTACTTGCGATCCGGTCCGGCGGAGAAGAAGAAGGAGCGGTTTCCGGCGGCCATGCCGATCCGCGGACGCTGCTGGGGCATGTAGACGACCGGCTTGCCCCACGCATCCAGCACCGTCACCTCATTGTAGTTCGCAATCGAAAGCTCATTAAACACGCTGCCCGACAGATCAAAGTGCTGCTTAAGCGTGTGGACAAGCGCCTTGTTGTTCTCCAGCGCATCCTCCTGCAACTGGCCTTCGTCGATCGGACCGGGGCGGACCAGCGGGTGCACGTCGGGGTACTTCAGCCGATCCGCTGGTGGGAGCTTCGTCAGCGCCTTGGCGCGGTACTGATCGACCAAACGGTCGAGCTTCCGAAGGATGTCCTTGGTGAGGTTGTCGGCCGAGCGATTGCGAACATCGCGGGCCAGGGAAACCATGAGCCCCAGCACGATCACCAGCAGCGCAACGGTCGTGAGCATCTCGATGAGGGTGAACCCGCTGCGCCGGGGCAGATTGCTCGTGCTGCTGGGATTCACGCGGGAGCCCTTATCTCATGATGTCGTCGCAGCCTTGCACCTGCGAATCGATGGTGGCGGTGCTGGTGGGATCCTTCACGCCGAATTTTTCGTCCGGCCCGCCGCTCCAGAGGATGTAGGGGCGATCCTCGAGGGGTGTTTCGCCTGGATTGATGATGCCGTCACCGTTCTTGTCGCCGAGCATGACGGAGATGCGGCGGTATGGGATCGCGGTGTTGGTGGTGGATTCGCCTTCCCAGATGAACAGGTGCCAGCCGTCGAGGAGATTCCATCGAGCGTTGACGGACGGGGCACAGTAGGTTGCACCGAAGGATTCCGCAGGTCCGGCAGTACCGCCGGTGGCTCTGGACCGGGCGCGGATGTTGGCGCCCTTGAAGTGCACGGGGAAGTAGCCAATCGGGCGATCCCAGGAGTCGAGGAACGCGGCGCCGCGCGTCCTGATGCGCTCGGGCTGCAAGTAAGGGCCGTACGCCTTGGAGCCGACCATCATGCCCGGCCCGAGCTTGCCGTCGAAGTAGTAGTTGTAGGCTTGAGATTGATCCTTCTGGCTGACGCCGGAAAGCGCCATCCAGGCGGCAGTGGGAGGGCCGGTGACGGTGCGCTGAATGGCCAGGTAATTCACGGCGCCGACGCTGACGCAATCGCCGATGTCGTAGGTCTTGCCGTTCTGCACCTGCGGCGCGGGCGACGTTGCGTCACCGCCCATGCCGACAAGGTTAAAACCAAGGGCGGCGTAACCGGGGACGCCGGTGGGCGCGGTGTCGGAGGTGGTGGCCGTGGGATAGTCGAGAAAGTCCTGGTGATACGCGGTCAGCGCGGTGGTGATGACCTCCAGCGTGGCGCTGGTGGCGACGACCTTGGCGCGTCGCCGGGCGGAATTCAGCGCCGGCAGCGCAATGGCGATCAACAGGACGATGATGCCGATGACCGCCAGGATCTCGGTCATCGTAAACCCACCACGATGGCTAGCACGTTTGGTGATCATGGCAGCACGTTCCCGAAGCTACAGATGTCGTCGGCGGTTCCGTAGACGCGATCCAGGCCGGCGCTGATCAGGACGAAGCGGTCCTTGGCGCGGCAGAGGCCCGCGGCGTTGCTTGCCGCGTCGAAGCGATTGGCGGGATCTTCAAAGTAGGCGTAGGCGTCGTAGGGGTAGTAGTACTGGCGGGTGGGGTTGCCGCCCGCGGCGACGCCTTTGTCCAGGGAGGAGGGCTTGCCGGCGCTGTTGAGCTTGGTGATGGCTGATGCCACCGTTTGCAGGCCTTGCGGGATCTCAGCACCCTGCGGGGTCTTGGGCGCGAACTGCGGGTCGAATCCCTTGGCGGTGCGACCGACGCCGATGTAGTGACCGTTGGCGTCGGCGGTGGTGTAGCCGATGGCGTCCTTCAGATCGTACTGCTGCGGGATGAAGTTCGGGTCTTTCGGATCCAGCCCCTGTGGAAGGATGACGTTGACGCGCGCGCCGCTGGTTCCATTGGCCGGAGCGCCTTCGACGCCGACGCGCGCCCGCAGATACAAGATGGGCAACGGCGAGGGGAAGGTGTCGAGAATCTCGGGGATAATTGTGTCGGTCGCAGCGCCGGCGTCGTCTTCGTAATGGCCGGTGCGCTTGCCGTTGACGGTGCGCCACGAGAGGTTCTTCATCTCGCCGAAGACGGGGTACTTCTTGGGCGAGTTCACGTTCAGGCTGAGCGGCCCGTTACCGACGAGGGAGGGATCGTAGAGGAGCGTGGTGGTCTGACCGCTGCGCTGAATTCGCAACCCGCCGAAGAGACCGAGCACGAGGTTTTCCGCGCCGGTGACCAGCTTCGGATCGAGGGTTGTGTCAAAGTCGGTGACGCTGGATTGACCGGAGAAGGTTGAATAGACGCGGGTCTGAGGATCAGGCTTGTAGGCGTTGTAGTAAATTTCGTCGTTGGCAAGCGGACCGGGGTAAGCGCCGAAAGCCCCGTGATACTGCTCAATTGCGGCTTCGAGGCTGCGGATCTGGTTCTGCACGCCGGCCACGTGCGCCTGCCCGCGCACCTTGCTCACGACGGGGAGCAGGATCCCGATCAGGATGATGATGATCCCGATCGCCACCAGCAGCTCGACGAGGGTGAACCCGTTGCTTGCCGCGGGGGAAAAGGGGACAGCCCCCTTTTCTGTAACCGTTCTATGCTGCATCAGCGCCTCTCGACAAAATGGGGTCAGACCCCGTTACTTCTTCCCGCCGCCGCCGGACATATTCGAGATCAGCGTAATCATCGGCATGAACAGCGCGATCACGATGAAGCCGACGATCACACCCAGGATGACGACCATCACCGGCTCGAGGACCGAGATGAGCGATCCGACCAGGACGTCGACGTCGCTGTCGTAGTTGTCGGCGACCTTGATGAGCATCTTGTCGAGGTCACCGGTTTCTTCGCCGACGTCGACCATGTTGACGACGATGGCGTCGACGACCTTGGTGGCGCGGAGCGGGTCGGCCATGGATTCGCCTTCGCGAATGGCATCGTGCACGCGGATCAGGGCACGGCTGTAGACCTCGTTGCCGCAGGTTTCCTTGGTGATGTTGATGGCGTCGAGAATCGGCACACCCGCGCTGATCAGCGTCCCCAGCGTCCGGGTGAAGCGGGCGATCGCCGTTTTGCCCAGGATGTTGCCCAGAATCGGGATCTTCAGCTTGATGACGTCCGTCGCGTACTTCCCGCCCTCGGACACGCGAACTAAACGGTAAATCAGCGTGAAGATGATCGGGCTGGCGACAACGTACGCCCAGCCCCAGTTGGCGAACCACCGCGAAACGTCCAGCAGCGCCTGCGTGATCCCCGGCAACTGCACGCCGAAGTCGCGGAAGATGCCTTCAAACTTCGGGATCACGAAGATCATGATCATCGACACGATGCCGACGGCGATCATGATGACCACCGCGGGGTAAATCATGGCGCCGATGACCTTTTTCTTCAGCTTGGCGGCCTTTTCCATGAAGTCGGCGAGGCGGGCGAGGATCAGGTCGAGCACACCGCCTGCTTCGCCGGCGTTGATCATGTTGACGTAGAGCTTGTCGAACGCCTTCGGGAACTTGGCCATGGCGTCGGAGAGCGTGCCGCCGCCTTCGACTTCATCTGCCACGCCACCGATGATCGCTTTGAGCAACCCCGGCTTCTGCTGCTGCTCCAGGATCTGGAGCGAGCGGAGGATCGGCAGGCCCGCGTCCTGGAGCGTCGAGAGCTGGCGCGTGAAGTTCACCAGCGACTTGCGCGATACCCCGCCAAGGGCGAAGGGCATCTTCTTTTTCTTGCTCGTCGGGGCGCCTTCAGCCTCGCCGCCCTTCCCCTTCTTTTTCTTGGCGCTCTTTTCCCGGACCTTGGTGGGGAAGTAGCCTTTGCCGCGAATCTTGGCGATGGCTTCTTCGTGGGAACCCGCTTCGACTTCTTCCTTGACCTCCTGGCCGGAGGCATTCATCGCTTCAAATGCATACGTCGCCATAGGTTACAGCTCCGCTCGTGGTCGTTTCGGCAGATTATACGGTTTGTCCACCCCGCCTGGTACGTTCATACGCTGACCGGATCGTATCGCTCCCGATGATTCGGTTCAAACAGAATCCGTGGCTGGAGCATTCCACCCATGCCGAGTTCCTGCGCCAGCGTCTGGATGAACACGATGCCAACCAGCGGGTAGGCCTCCATGTAGCCGCGAAGCTCGAAGATCAGCCCTTTGAACAGGGCCGCGAGCATCAGAACGAACGGGACGTAGATGAGCTTGCGAAGCGGCCGCGGCACGTCGTGCCAATGCCGCCAGACCGCCAGGATCGCCAAGCCCCAGACGGGCAGCCGCCAGATGCCGAAGATGAAGATCTGGGCGAGGTTGACGTGAAGCAGCCAGAACCCGGGACCTGTGGTGTTGTGGTACTTGAGGCGAATGCCCACCTGGATCCCGACAAAGGCGATGAACAGCACGGTTGCCAGGCCCCAGCGGATGCGGATGCTCTTCGGCCAGAGCAAAACCAGCGCGGGCAGCAGGAGGATGCTGGTTTCCTTGTTGTAAGCCGCCAGGAGAAACACCGGGGGGAACCACAAGGTGCCCGCGACGATCGTGCAGACGCCGAGCAGAAACAGGAATGCCTGGGGGATGTCGTAGATGTACTGGTCCCAGAGGTACATGCCCGGCCAGACGCCGCGCCCCCCAAGGAGACCAACCCCGAAGACGAGGGCGAGCAGGTGGGCGCGCAGGCTTTGAACGTGATACAGCCGACGCACGAGCCAGAGGAACGAAAGCATGAACCCGAGTGCGCTGATCGCGACAATGAGGGTTGCTGAGGCCAGCAGCGCATCCCACTGCCGTGTCCAGCCGGACTTTTCTCGCACGAGCCGGTGGATTTTCGGATTCGCGTCAATCGCGGTGGAGACGCGATGCCAGGTTGACTGCGGCACGATCCGCGCGAGCAGAGCGGCGGAATCGACGGTCAGGCGTCGGAAAACGAAGGGTCGCAGCGCCGTCCCTTCAAACATGCGCACGATATTGGAGCATCCGTCGGCGTGGCGCTCCGTGCGGGCGCTCAGCGTCCAGGCGATGGCGATTCCCGCGGCGGCAATGCTGTAGACAATTCCCCAAGCAATTTCGCCTGACAATGCGTTTCGCTTCCGCTCTGGCGTCAGGTCGTTCATGAGAGGTCGCACGCTTACACGTAGCGATTCCCGAACTTCTCCTTCACCTTCCCCACCAGCTCTTTGACGCGCTGGGCATCATCTTTCGGGCAGATCATCGTGCTGTCCCTGGTGTGGATGATGATCATGTCGTTGAGGCCGACGGCGGAGATCAGGTGCTCGGGCTGGTCGCTGATGATGATGTTGCTGTCAGCGTCCAGAAGAACGCATGCCGGGCAGTCCAGGGCGTTGTCGTGATCGTCCGTCGGTAGCGTCTCGGCGAGGGCGGGCCAGCTTCCGACATCGAGCCAGCGCACGGGCATTTCGACGACGACCACCTTGGCCTTTCCCTTGTTTTGCGAGGCCGGCTCCATGATCGCGTAGTCGACGCTGATCTTCTTGAGCTTTCCATAAGCGTCATTCAGCACCTGGTCACGCTGCGGCGTGTCCCAGGCGTCGGCGATCTGCCGAATGGCTTTGGCGTTCTCCGGGAGGTGCATTGAAAGTTCATTCAGAAAGGTCTCGCAGCGCCAGACGAACATACCGCTGTTCCAGTAGTAGCGGCCGCTTTCGACGTAGCGATCAGCGGTGGGCTTGTCAGGCTTCTCGCGGAACGCCAGCACGCGGAATGCCTCGCCTCCCTTCTTGAGCGGCATCGCTTCGCCGCGGTGGATGTAGCCGAGGCCCGTGTGACCGTGCGTGGGGACGATGCCGAAGGTGACGAGCGCTTCGGGCGTTTCAGATGCGGCGTTGAACGCGGTGCGGATCGCCTCCTGGAACTTCTCGATCGGTTCGATCACGTGGTCGGCGGTGACGAAAGCGGCCACGGCGTCTTTATCCCGCTTGGCGAGGACCGCAGCGGGGAAGCCGACGGCGTTGGCGGTGTCGCGACCTTCGGGTTCGCCCAGCAGATTATCCTTCGGAAGTTCCGGCAGGTTTTCCAGCACGGCCTGGCGATGGCTGGCGCCGGTGCAGACGAAGATGCGCTCGGGCGGCAGCATGCCGCGGAGACGCTCGAAGCTCAGTTGCAGAAGACTTTTCCCGCCCAGCACGTTGAGCAACTGCTTTGGTCGATTCGACCGCGACATCGGCCAAAGCCGAGTCCCCGCCCCCCCGGCCATGATCACGCCGTATTCCATATCGAGTAAGCATACGAAATCGAGTTTGAGTCACAACCTCCCGCCGTGGCTGTTTCGGATTACCAACTTCGTGCTTTGCATTTATCCTGATGGAATGCAGTGCAACATTGACGCGAAGGGGAAGCTGGTTCGGCTGGTCTACGGAATCGTCTTAATCGTTGCGGCCGTCCTTGTCGCGATGGTCTGGGCGCGGAGGAGCGATAGTAACTGGCCTTGGGTTCTCGTAGCGGTTCTTGGGCTTTCGGGCAGCTTTGCGATCTTTGAAAGTCGCAAGGGGTGGTGCGCCATTCGGGCGATGGGGTTTAAGACGCCGATCTGAATTCGCAGAAGACTAAACCTTCACCCCCGCCCTTCTGATCCCGCGCGTGAGCACCCTGTACGGGAGACGGAGTAGAATCCCTATCGCCGCCGCCTTCTGCTGGTCGTGCGCTTCGCTTCGCTCGTCGCGGCGTTCTTCTTCATCTCTGGCGTTTGCACGGGTTCGCCTTCACCCTTGATCAGCTCCGCGTCGGGCCACCAGAATTTCGCTACGCCCCAGTAGAGCTCTTCCTGCACGTCGAGCGGTGAAAGCTTCTGGCCGAGGCGCGGCTTCTCCCCGTCGATGGCGACGCCGTTGATGGTCCAGCCGGTGTTGGTGTCGATGTCGATGAAGGTGGCTTTGCGCTTGGGGTCTTTGTTCATGGTGAACTGCGAGACGAGGTCAGGCTCGACGTGCCGGTCGTAGGCGCGGACGAAGCCGGAGGGGTCACGGAACACCAGGAGCGGCAGGTCCTGGACTCTCACATTAGAAGGCGTTGTGCTGATCTCTGCCGGGAGAATGGCGGCGGGGTTCCTGGCGGCGATCAGCACGACAGGCGTCTGGGGCTTCACGTCGCCGGTCTTCGCCAGCGGCTCGCGCGGGAGGATCGCGGCCGTCGGTCCCCCGATCTTTCCGACTCCCGCGTAGACCTTGGTCGCAGGGTGGGCGTCGCGCCACGCCTTCCAAGGCCCCTTCCAGACCGGCACGCGGTTCAGGAAATTCTGCGGCTTGGCGCCGCCCGGCATCCGCCCGGTGACGCCGTTGATGAACTGCCCCACGCGCGAATTGTAGATGAGCAGCGCATTGGCCGGCTCACAGACCACATCCAACTCCCGCGCCCGCACATCGCGCGTCACCATCGTCGCCAGGCATGCATTCGCGTACGCGTTCCACGCCAGCAGCACGCGCTGATCCCGATCCGTCTGCACGATCACCGGGGTCCAGTAAAGCTGCGCGTAGGGGTAGGCGTAGTAGTTGTCACCCAGCGTCAGCCCGACAACCAGATCATTCTCCCCCACGTTCCGCACATCCTCCACGGCCACGAGTTTCGGCTCATCGACAACGGTAAAGCGGCCCACCTCATTGGAGGTGAATCGATGGCCGAACAGCGCCAGCACGGGCGCGAGCCCGATGAGCCACCACGCCCGCCGCCGGCCCGCGATGACCAGCGCGATCAGCGACACGCACGCAAGCAGCGACATCGCCACCATCCCCCACTGCATGCGGCGGGAGATCATGATGACCGTCAGCCCGTAAGGCTCGCGAATCCATCCCGGATGTGTTCCGTAAGCCATCACGGCGCCGAAGAAAACAGCCAGCGCAATCAGTCCCACCGGCCCCCAAATCGCCAGCCCATCCTTGCGCATGGTTCAAATATCGGGTAAGCAGCAACAACTATCAACAAAGCGCCGATGGCCTCATCGGATTCTGTGGCTTGTGGTGATCACGCCAGCGCCCCGCAGCGGGGCCGCTCAACATGGCCTGTGGGAAGCGAAGAGCAGATGACGGCAAACCAACACGTCAAGGTTCGCATAGTATGATGTACCGATGTCCCTCGTCGCGTCTGTCCGAGACCTCTACAAGATCTACCGAAAGCTGGGCACCAACGTCGAGGTGCGCGCGCTCAACAACATCAACCTTGACTTCGTCGAAGGCGAATACACCGCCATCATGGGCGCCTCCGGTTCCGGCAAGTCGACGCTGATGAACATCCTGGGCTGCCTCGATCAGCCGACCAGCGGGCAGTACATCCTCGGCGACCGCGACGTGTCGCAGCTTCCCGACGATGAGCTGTCGCAAATCCGCTCGCAGCGCATCGGGTTCATCTTCCAGAACTTCAACCTGATCCAGCAGCTCACGGTGCTGGAAAACCTCGAAGTCCCCATGTTCTACATGGGCATTTCACCCGTCGAACGCCGCCGCCGCGCCACGGAACTCGCGGAGCGTGTGGGCCTTTCGGAGCGGCTCGATCATCGCCCGATGCAGCTTTCGGGCGGCCAGCAGCAGCGTGTCTGCATCGCCCGCGCGATGGTGAACGAGCCGCTGATTCTGCTCGCCGACGAACCGACCGGGGCGCTGGACAGCAAGACAGGGCAGGCGATCCTGGAGCTGTTCGACAACCTCGTCGCAGCGGGGCGGACGATCATGCTCGTCACCCACGATCCCTCAGTGGGTCATCGCTGCCAGCGCGTGATCCACCTGCACGACGGCCAAGTGAGCAAGGACGAGCGCAACGCCAGGCGAAGTGTGGATGCCGAAGCGGGCCAACTTTCCGATCACGTCACGATGTGATGACTCGCTGCATGGCATGGGCGTCTGACCATCTATCTTCTGGGGCGCCGATGAAACCTCACGGCACCCCGCGCTTCCAACCAGCATGCGCCCTCTCATTCTTATGTCGCTCGCCCTTCTCATCGGCTGCTCCCACCCCTCCCCGCCGGCTACGCAATACATCACCGATCTGCACGCCCGGCTGATCGCACGCGCCCGCGAAATCGGGCGCGAGCAAGGGTATCCCCTTGAGGACGCCGTCTACCAGGTCCGCCGTGACAACGGGGGCTTCATCGTGCAAGTCGACCGCGCTCCCAACTACACCGGCTCCGGCGAGCCGGAGGTCGTCGTCGACGGCACCTTCTTCGTTCAGTTTGACCAGGAGGAGAAACCCAGCACGTTCATGGCGTTTGCGAAGAAGATTGATCTCAGCACGAGGCCCGCCGCCTCGCACAGTCGTTGAACCCCGCACGTCCGGGCACCTTCGCGCGACGGAGCCGCTGGGCTCCCGCACTGTGTCATGAGATCCGTTGCTTACGCGGCGCGCTTGCGCCTATTGACCAATCCGCAGACTCCGCACGCGCCCGCCAGCGCGAGCGTGGTGGGTTCGGGGATGGTGATCGCGTCTCCGATGCCGATTCCGTTGCGATTGTCGTCGGTGAACACCTTCTTATTCGTCGCCAGCTTCCAAACCTGCGTGCCGTTCTGCGGCACCAGATTAAATTGCAGCAGCCGGTGCGTGCCCGGTTCGATGTTGAAGTCGTTGATGCCGTCCGACTGCCCCGGATCGTTCAGCACGAGGTGGCCGTTGACCATCGGCATGTCGACTTCGTGCAGCGAGTAATCAAGGTTGCTGATGAGCAGATCCAGTTCGGTGTCATTCGCGACGGCGGACCAGACGACGCCTTTGGACGTGATGTCGAGGTTCTGATCGTCCACCGTCTGCACGATGGCCTTGGTGACCGGGATGCCGTTCTTCAGCGTCAAGAGCGCATCGACCGGCAGCAGGTTCCAGCCCGCGTCGGCATCCTGCTGCATTTCCTGCTTGGTGTAACCGACGACGCCGGGCGCGAAGAGGATCGCGCTCTTGCTTCCGCGCATGCGATAGTGGGCCATCAGCGCGGAGAAATCGCCGCGGGAAAGCAGCGTGCCGTCCTTGGGAACCGATGCGCTCGAGACGTACTCATAATTCGAGTACGTGCCCTTGTTCGGATCGTGATCCGTGTCCAGCGCATCATTGCCCTGCGCGTAGAAACGCGAAACGTACGGCGCCACTTTGCGGTTGCCGACCATCACCGGCACCGTGTAGCTCAGCCGCTTGATTGGCATGGTGAACAGGTTCGTGCGGATCTGCGCGGGTGTGGTCCCAGTGACAAAATCCGGCGCGCCCGGCAGCAGGCTCGGAACCGCGAGCGACGCCGAGGCGCTGACATAGAAGTCGTTCCAGGAATAGACATTCTGAAACCTGGCGGCCGTCGCGGGCGGTTTGGCCGCGGGGCGCGTGGAATCGTTCTGCACCGCGTAAAGGTTGAAGGTGCCTACGAGTGCCGCGGCGCTCTTGGCGGAATTTTTCACCAGATCGGTCAGCGCCTTGGTTCGTGACACCGCATCCGGTGAGACGTAATCGGCGATGACGTAGTTGATCTGCCACTTATCGAACAGGCTCCTGGCGGCCGGTGTGGTCAGGTTGCTCGTGACCTTCACCGCCAGCGGGTTGCTGGCGTTTTGCGCGATGCGGTTGCCGAAGAGCGCATCGATGATCGACGCATTGGAATCGTTCAATTCCGGCAGCGGGAACAAGCCTAGATCGCTGCGGCCCGCCGGGGCATCCAGCACCGGCAGAATGGTCTGCGGGGGCACTTCGGAATCCATAAACGGCGCCGCGCCAAGCGTCATCGTCGTCATGCCCAGCCCCAAAGCCGCGGCCGAAATAAACTGAATTTGACCGCGCCTTGCACCCATGGACAGACTCCCTTCGTCCCCAAGCGGCTGAGACCGCTCGGTTTACGTCGAACCTCGACGCCTTTTGGCTTCGTAGTGCTTTCAAGCGGACGCGCGCACTTTGACGCACAAAGTCCGCCCTCGCTGCTCGCATCCCTTTGCATACAGCGAACTAAGCTTTATTTTCGGCTAGCAAGGCCCCCGCGACTTCACCAATTCGCCGGTACTATCGGCCGCGCACACAGGTCATTTGATCGCGAAGTCTTCTATGGAAACGCTCACCGCTCCCCCGCCCGCACAAGCCGCCGAGCCGCGGCGATTCTTCGCCGAGCCCACCCTCCTCCGCACCGGCGCGATGATGCTCGTCATTGTCCTCTTCACCGGCGCGGCGTTCTGGCGCGTGTGGCTCGGATCGCTCGGCGAGAAACGCTTTGATTTCGTCGACTGGGACGACCCCAAGACCATCGCGGCGAATCCCGACTTCAATCCGCCTTCGGTCGGCAGCTTGCTGAAGTACTGGAAAGAGCCTTACCTCGACTTGTACATCCCGGTGACGTACACGGTGTGGACCGGCGTGGCTGCGATTGCGAAGCTGCCGGTGGCGGATGAGCGGGGAATCGCCGTTGATCCTTATCCGTTCCACGCGGCGAATATCCTGTCGCACATCCTGAGCGCGCTCCTGGTCTTCGCAATCCTGCGCCTGCTGGTAGCGGAGGAATGGGCTGCGCTCTTGGGCGCACTCTTCTTCGCGCTGCACCCGGTGCAAGTGGAGCCGATCGCGTGGGTATCGGGATTCAAAGACGCCCTCAGCGGATTGTTCACCCTGGCGGCGATCTGGCAGTACCTGCTCTACGCAACCCGCCGCGAAGCGGGCGAAGAAGGCGCCGCCTGGCAGGTTCCGTATCTGCTGGCGACGATCTTTTTCCTCCTCGCGATGCTGGCCAAGCCTTCCGCGCTGACGGTGCCGATTATCGTGGGGATCATCGATCTGTTCCTCCTGCGGCGCAAGTGGGAAGACGTCAGCGGACCGCTTTGGATTTGGCTGCTGATGTCGTTGGCGTTCCTCCAGGTTGGTCGTATGGCTCAGCGGGCGACGCCGCTGGATTACATCCCGCCGCTGTTCGCCCGGCCGATGCTCGCGCTGGTGGCGCTGGCGTTCCACCTGTATCACCTGGTCTTCCCGGTGGGGCTGGCGGCGGATTACAGTTTGTCTCCTGAGCGTCTGCTGAAGATGCCGCTGACTTACGTGGTGTGGATCATTCCGGCCGCGATCATTGCGCTTTGCTACTACTACCGAAACCGCGCCGGTTGGGCGGTGGTGGCGGCGGGTGTCTTCGGGGCGGCGGTGCTGCCGGTGCTGGGGCTGCTGCCGTTCGACTTTCAGTATTACTCATCTGTTGCGGATCGATACCTTTACGTCGCGATGCTGGGGCCTTCGCTGTTGATCGCATATCTGCTTTCGCGCTACCCCAAGGTGCCCCTGGCGGCTGCGGGCATAACGCTCGTGCTGGTGCTGGGCGTGCTGACGTATCGCCAAACGGAACACTGGCGCGACAACGAAAGACTCTTCGGTCACACGCTCTCGGTGAACCCGCGCAGCCTGGTCGCACACCAGATGCTGGGCAACGCCGCCGCCCGCGACAACAACACCGACAGCGCCATCTACCACTACAAAGAAGCGCTGATCACCAAGCCCAATGACCCGGAAACGGAATACAACCTGGCAAACATGCTCGTGAAGCGCGAGAGCGTGGCGGAATCTCTGCCGCACTTTGAGAACGCGGTGAAGAACCGAACGACGGATCCACGCTTCCATCACAACTACGGCGACGCCCTGCGGCGACTGAACCGATTGGACGAGGCGTGCGAGAAGTACTCCACCGCCGCCGCGGTTGCGCAGCCGGGCGATCCGATGCTGGAACTGTCCAAGACCCACCTGGCGCAGGTGCAGCTCGAGATCGCGCAGCGCTACGCCACCGAGCAAAACTGGGCTAGCGCCATTCCGCACTATGAGGCGGCGCTCAAGGCGGACCCGAGCAACCCGGAGATGATCGCCGCCCAGACCGGTTTGGCTGAAGCCCGCCGCCGCATGGGCTCCCGCACAGCTCGTCCGTGATCCCCTGCTGCGATAGCCTGCGATCAACGACCGCGCGGAACCTGACCCACCAGCACGTGGGGTCTTTCAACGCTCCGCCTGCGCGTTTCGGGCGGCGATATCCGGAACTTTGTCCGCTCCGCCGCGTCGCAGACATGCTGTAGGGAGTCATAATGCCACGTCGCCGCGGCTTTTCTCTGGTCGAGCTCCTGGTCGTGATCGGCATGATCGCGATCTTGATCGGCCTCCTCCTCCCCGCCCTCATCCGCGCCCGGGAAAGCGCCAAATCCATCAAGTGCGCGGCGCAGCTCAGCGAGATCGGCAAAGCGATCTTCGCCTACGCGACCTGGAACAAGGGCAAGACCCCGTGCTGGTCGTGGCGTCACGAGTGGCCCAACGATCCCAATCCGCCCGTCGCCGAAGATCCAAACTGGTCCGGCCCGGGGTGGCCGGTGCTGCTCATCCCCTACCTGGGCCACAAGCCGGACGGCGCCGTTTGGAACTGCCCCGGCTTCCCGCAGGACAAGCGCGTGAACTACTTCATCGGAGCGCGGTGGATGCACGAGCAGGTTCCGCTGATCCGGTCGATGCCGCTGAGCCGCATCAAGACCGCCAGCACCTACCTTCTTGCCGCCGAGTGTACGGCTCAGAATTATTATCCCCCCGCCTACGGCGAAGACCTCACCAGCGAGTTCGAAGACATCGACAAAGATGACGGCGCCACCAATTGCCTCGTCTTCTCCGGCGAGTCCGGCGGCTTCAACATGCACCGCAGCGGCAACAACATCCTCTTCGGCGACGGCCACGTCGCATTCTTCAAAAAGTACGATCCCACCGCGATCACCTCCAGCCCCTTTACGATGAAGACCTGGGAGCAGGCGGGGCCGGAGTGAAGGGGCGGAGCGGGCAGGAACGGGGGGCGAATCTGCCTGTCGACAACTCAGCGGTCTGTGGGATGCTCTTTTTGTATGCACCGAAAAAAACTTTTCCCCGGTGCTGGCGCATGAGGCGGGATTGTTGTCGATTGCACAGCAATTTGCTGCTTTTTTAGGTGAAGCGTCCGATATTTAGGGTTGACGCCTTGGGGGATGGTTCTAGAATCGCCCTTGCTTTGACCGCCTAAGCCTCTGAGCGTCTCAGGGGCACGGAGAACCCAACGCGGACTTTTGGTGTGTGCCGCGTCGTCGATCTGCTTGCAAAACAAGCACCTCGGCATGGGCTAATTGGTCCTCTATGACCAAGGGAGACTTTCAACTCCCAGCCCGTCAGCTAACTCCGTCGGCCTGTGAAAGGGCTCAACGCGTCCGTCCGCGTTCCGACCCTTCAAGTTTTTCACCCTGGTTGCTTTTTCGTACCCCGGTCGCGCTGTCGTTTGCGCCGGAGCGGAAAAGTGCATCAACAGCGCCCAAGTGCTATGGGGCGCAAAGGAGAGGTCGCGATGTCTCAATATGCTGAACACCTGCGCAAGGCGATCGAGAATTTGATCGACGCCAAGCTGAATGACGCCCTTCGCCCCGGCGGGATCGACCGCCTGCGGGCGCACCGCGTCACGGGTGTGGCCTCGATCGACATTCGCAATGCCGAGCGCCGTCTGGATGACGCCTTGGCGAACCTGCCGGTGGACGATCACGTCCTGGCAGATGCCTAGTCTCGTTTTGTCCTAGCAAGAAAGCCGCCAGGATTGCTTCCGGGCGGCTTTTTTCATGCGCGGGGTCTTCATTCACGATGCGGCGGCGCTTGAGGTGATCTTGCGGCAGCAGGTTCGCAAAAAAGCAGATCTTCTGCGTGTGCCGACCATCACCGTTATCGTCCCCAGCACCAGAACCCCCATTCCCGGCTCCGGCACCGGGTTGTAGTTCAAGAGCAGGTCCGTGCCGCTGGTGGTGACGTTGAAGTGATAGCTGCCCGTTGCGGGCAGGAAGGATCCGGCGTCGACCGAGAAGCGATCCTGCGCGAAGCCGACGATCCCTCCGGTGTGCGCCAGCACCCAGTGATACTCCTGGGACGGATTGAACCCGCTGAGTGCGGCCGAGACGTTTGAGCCGTCGAGGGAGGCAAGCGCGATGACGAACGTTGATCCCGTCGTATTGCCCGCGTCGATGAACAAGCTGTTTTGCACGTTGAGCAGATCCATTGCCAGGCCGGACGCTCCGTTGGCGTTGTTGATCTCGAAGAGGTAATTCCCGCCCGGGCCAAACGTCATGCTGGAGACCGTTGCGGTTCCGGGGCTGTTGCCGGGGGAGAAGCGGCCTGTGCCAAAAATGGATACTGATCCTTCGACCAGTCCTGCGCCTTGGAGGGTTCCGCCGTTGTGGACGCTGATGTCGCCGGTGAGTGTGCCGTTGTTGGTGACGGCGCCGCCGCTCACATCCAAGCCCGCCGGCACGCCAAGCTGCGCACTCGGATCGATGGTGACGGCGCTTCCCGCATTCAGAAGCCGCGCGGGTGATTGAGTCAGCAGGAGCCGGCCACCCGTGACCGTGGTGTTCCCCGCGTGGGTGTCGCTGGCGACGGTGATCGTCCCTGCGCCGGACTTGGTGAAGGAGCCGAATCCGGTGATCTGCCCGCCGTAGGTGCTGTTAACCGCTTGATCGAATTGCAGGGTTCCGCCCGAAAGCAGCACGTTCCCGTTGATGTTGTGCGTCGGCGTCTTGAGCACGCCGTCGATGATCTTGGTTTGCCCGGTGAAGGTGTCGTTGCCGCTAAGGACCAGCGTCTCCCAGCCGTTCTTGATGAGCCCACCGGTGCCGCTCATGTTGCCGGCATAGGTTCCCGGGAGCCCCTGCACAAACGTGACGTTGGCGTGGTTAACGATATCGCCTCGGATGCTGTTGGCGTTGCCCTGGAGGTATCCGTCGAGCACCGTCGTTCCGCCGGTGTAAGACGATGTGCTGATCAGCTCCAGGGTGCCGGACGAGGTCTTGGTCAAGCTGCCCGATCCGCTGATCAGGGCGCCGATCGATCCGCTGTCCACGGTCAGCGCAGTCCCCTGAAGTGAAAGACTTCCCGCGAAACCGCCCAGATAATTCACTTTCTGAGCGGCGCTGGTCAGGGTGACTTGGCCGCCAAGGATTTGGAGCACTGCGTTGGGATTCGTCAGTGCGCCGGCGATGGTCATGGTTCCATTGACGTCAACGCCGCTGCCTGCGAGCGAGCCGTTGGCGGTGAGATTCACGTTGGCGATATTGCCGACCTTCAAACCGCCGGAAAACGTGTTGTCCCCCGAGAGGATGAGGGTTCCGGAGCCTTGCACATCGATGCCATGGGCGCCGGTGATGGCGCTCGAGATGGAGATGGTTGCGCCGCTGGCTGCACCGATCACGCCGGAATAGCTGACGCCTCCCAGCTTCAATTCCAAAGCGGCGCTGGGGCCACCCTGAATGGCCAGTGTGGTGTTCGGCGCCGAATTGTACACATACGTTCCGTCCGGCGTGCCGGTCAACGTAAGGGATCCGGCGACCGATGAGCTGTTTTGCAGCGTGAGGCCGTGTGTGGCGCTATTGCCCAGACCCACCGCTCCGACGCTCTGGTTGGCCGCACCATTGTTGGTGCTCCCCGCCAGGTTGATGCCCACCACGTTGGGCAGTGAAGGGCCGTCGAAAACCGCCAGTTCCTTCGGCTTGGGAACGTGCTCGGTTGAAGTGGTCGAGTCGAGCGCCCAATTCGTCGGCTCCATCCACTCGGTTCCCGTCCCCCCTGCTCCGCCGTCCCATGACACAACGTGGGTCACCGGCGGCTGATTGGGATCCGCACCCGTAAACGTGACGCCCAAGCTCGAGGCGTACGCGTTCTGCAAGCTGGTGCTCTGCACAGAGTACGCCGCGCCATCCACCCGCGCTGCGGCGTAGGTGATCGCGATGCCGGCGGTCGCATTGGGCTTCACGATGGAGAACTGCGTCGTTCCCGTGCTGACCGCGTTGACGTTCACCGTGAAGGTTGCGAGTTTGAACTCCCATGTGCTGGCGTCGACGGAGCGCCCGATCGTGCCGCCACCCGGGACTATGGCGTTTGCGCGCGCCAGCATGTAGCCGGTGTTCGCACTTACCGTCGAGCTGCTCCCCCAGTCGAGAATCCCGTCACCATTCAAGTCAGCGGCTTCACCGTTTCGGTGCACCGGGGAGGTGCCGGTAAAGGACATGAACTCGGATGTGAGTGTTCCGGAGCCTGGCGCGAAGCCCCCGCTGATGATCGAGCCGCCGTTGGTCTGCGTGCTGACGATCTTCACGTAACTGGATTGAAGCCCATCATTGGTCAGGGTGGTGTCGGCGCCGCTCACCCGCCCCCACAGCTCGAGCGTGTAGATTTCTCCCAACTCCGCCTGCACCTGATGGGAGCCGTCTTGGAGGCGCAAGTCGTAGTAGACGCCCGCCCATGTCTCCCGACTCGCAGCCATCGCCGCAGCCATCAACAAAGATCGAGCCCCGATGCGCGCACGACGGCGGGAAATGTGCCTCACTGCTCCTCCGCGACAAGTTGATCGTCCGAGATGCCCTTCAGAACTGCATCAACATTAGAAGCGGCCAGAACACTAGAGGCAAATCATTTCCTGGATTTTACTACTGTTGCCGTCCGTGAGAATCCTGTCAAGCGAATGAGCTTGGGGGTTTAGATGTGCGTCAAAGCCTGCCCCAGTCGTCTGACCTCGTGCAGCGCCATTCCCTTCAATTTGGGCACATTTCCCCCAATGTGAGGCACAATCGCATGACTCAACCCCAGACGCGATGCTTCCCGCAAGCGAGTCTCCAGTTGGGGAACAGTTCTTACTTCACCGCCAAGCCCGAGCTCTCCGAGCGCGAAGGTGCCGACGGGGAGCGGTCGATTGGTGTGCGCCGACGCGATCGCGAGTGCGACAGCGAGATCGATCGCGGGCTCCGCCACTTTCACGCCGCCGGCAACGTTGACGAAGACATCGTCGGCGGCGAGGCGAAGCTCGGCGCGCTTCTCCAGCACCGCGATGATCATGGCAACGCGGTCGCTGGAGACGCCGGAGACCTTTCGCTTGGCCGATCCGATGACGCTGGAAGCGGTCAGCGCCTGCACTTCCACCAGCAGAACGCGCGAACCCTGCATGGCGGCGGTGATCACGCTGCCGGAGGGCTGGCCCTCTTTGCCGTATTGCTCAAAGAACAGGTTGCCGGGATCCGTCACCTCTTTCAGACCGCTGCCGGTCATTTCGAACAGGCCGACTTCGTGGGTTGAACCGAAGCGGTTCTTGACACAGCGAACAATGCGATGAGCGTGGAAGCGATCACCTTCGAAGTAGACGACCGTGTCGACGATGTGCTCGATGATCTTCGGCCCGGCGAGCGTGCCGGCCTTGGTGACGTGACCCACGAATACGACGGCGATGCCGGAGAGCTTGGCCAGGTAAACCAGCTCCATGCAGCAATCGCGAAGCTGCGTGACCGAGCCCGGGGCGGCGGGTAGGTCGGGTTTGTAGATCATCTGAATCGAGTCGATGATCACCACCGCCGGCTGAACCTTCTGGATCTGGTTCACGATGCGCTCAACATTGGTCTCGGCGAGGACGAGGAGCTGATCGGAGACGACGCCGAGGCGCTGGGCGCGGAGCTTGGTCTGGCGGGCGGATTCTTCGCTGGTGACGTAGAGGATTGGGTGAGGTTCACGGTCCCGCGCCGGAGCTGCTGGGCTCTCGTTCGCGCTCGACGATGCGAGGGCGCTGGCAACTTGCAGGAGCAAAGTGCTTTTCCCGATCCCTGGCTCGCCACCGACCAGCACCGCACTTCCTGGAACGATACCCCCGCCGAGGATGCGGTCGAACTCACTGATCCCCGTGCGGGTGCGAGGCGTTTGCGCTTCGTCGATCTCGGCAAGCGCGAGCGCCTCGCCGCCCTTGGTGATGTCTCCGCTGACACCGCGGATAGAAACTTTGCGAACATCCTCCGCCGGCGCTTTGTACTCCTCCAGTGAGTCCCACGTGCCGCAATCCGGGCACTTGCCCATCCACTTCGGATGCACCGATCCACAAGAATTACAAAGGAACTGCACCCGCGTCTTCGTCTTGGCCATAGCCCCAATTCTAGGAGCGAGTGACGCGATTCTGTAGCACCACGTTCCCCCTATTCCCCTCTTCCCCCTCTCCCGGTACCCCGGGAGAGGGCAGGGTGAGGGCTCTTCCACAACAGCAATTCACGTCTCTTCACGCCTGGCTGGATGATTCAGCTTCCCAGCCTCTTCTCAAGTTCCTTCCGGCTCTTCCTCACCTCATCAAACCACGCCATCACCTTCCCCTTCATCCGCTCAACAACCTCAAGATTCTGCTCCGCCACATTCCGCTCTTCCGCTCGATCCGCCGCCAGATCGTACAGCTCTATGCGGGAGCCATCCGGCTCCACCACCAGCTTCCACTGACCCTGGCGCATCGCCAGCCTCGGCGACTGCTCCCTCTCCTTCGCCGGCGCCGGCCGTCGAATGTAATGCCAGAAGATCGGCCCCTTGCGCATTGGCTCTGCACTGCCCAGCATCGCCGCGCTCAGATCTTCACCGTCCATCATCGCCCCCTCCGGCAGCTTCGCCCCCGAGAGCGCGCAGACCGAAGGGAAGAAATCCACCCCCGTCATCACCGTTGTCTCGTTCACCTTCCCCGCAGTCGTGTGCCCCTTCCAGTTGACAATGAACGGCTCGCGCGTTCCCCCCTCGAAAAGGCTCAGCTTCCGCCCGCGCAATCCACTCGTCGATCCCGGCGGCTGCCCGCCGTCCTTGTAATAATCCGGCGCGCACGTCGGCCCGTTGTCTCCGGTCAGGATGAACATGGTCTTCTCGCGCAGGCCCATCTTCTCGACCTCGTCCACCAGCCGCCCCACCTGCCGATCCAGATTCTCCAGCACGGCATACAGCTTCGCCTGCGGCTGGGCGATCCCCTGCTTTCGATACTTCTCCACCTCCCCGGTCACCGGCTGATGCGGATCGTGCACATCATCCGGCCAGAGGTTCACGTACATAAGCTGGTCCTTGTGCTCGCGCATGAACTTCAGCACGCGATCAACATACACGCCGCTCAGCTCGTGCTTGTCGTGCCATTCAATCTTGCCGCGACCGAGCTTCGCGCTCTGCTCGCTCAGGCCCTGCCCGTTGATCAGTGCGCGATCGCCAAGCCCTTCAAACTGCGTGAAGGAGACGTCAAAGCCATATTCGGTGATGAGGGGACAATCGCCGACATCCCGCCCGCCGCCAAGGTGCCACTTGCCGATGTGGGCCGTCGCGTAGCCGGCGGCTTTGAGTTGTCGCGCCAGACACGGCGCGGACAGATCGAGCCAACTCCGCATGTTGCGGTCGCCGTTGGACTGTCGGTCGCTAATGTAGGAAAGAATTCCCCAGCGGGTGGGATATTGCCCGGTGAGCAGCCCGCAGCGGGAAGGGGAGCAGACCGGGCTTGAGACATCGAACTGGGTGAGGCGAACACCTTCACTCGCCAGGCGGTCGATGTTCGGCGTCACGCGCTGCGGGTCGCCGGTGCATCCAAGATCGCCATAACCGAGGTCGTCAATCAGGATGAACACGATGTTGGGCCGAGTTTCCGCGCCCCGCGCCCCACACACAAAGAGCAAGATCGCCGCCATCACCGACATCAACAATCGCTTCATCATCACCTCATCACGTTCAGCGAACACGCGAGAAAAGTCATTTCAGCAGAACCTTTACATCGACGCCCGCCGGACGATTCCCAACAGGCACTCGGACGACGCCGTCTTGTACCTCAGGCTCGGCTGCCTTGCCGTCGACGGTCACCTCGCGCACACCTGCGGGAACAGCGACGCACACCAGCCCCTGGGTCTTCTCCACGCCGTCAACTTTGAAGCTGATCGAGCTTGCGTCGCTCTTCACATCCCGCACTCGTCCCGCCGCCGCCAGCACGCGAGGGGGACCTTCGTGCTTGCCGACGTCCACCAGAAGATACTGCTTTCCCGCCTCGATAGCGGGATCAATCAACGTCGGCGCTTTGCCATCCAGCAGGGAAATGTACCGCCCCTTGATTACGCGTGACCACGCCCCGCCACTGACGCTTTCGTCCAACGTCGCCGCGATCACATAAGGCCCCCGCCGCAGCACCAGCGCGCCCGCCTCCTCATACTTCAGCCCAACGGTTTCACACGCCTGCCTCACCGCATCGCGCACCTTCTCGCCGCCGGAAGCATCATGCGCCAGCTTTGCGGGCGACGCCGCCACGTACACCACCGCCCCCTTCTCCACCCGATGCACGCCTACGGCATCCGCCGCCACCCCAAGCTGCTGAAACAAATGGACGCGCGGCGTCTTGTAGTGATGCGACTTCCCATTCCACCACTCGCTCACCGCGTGATACGGGTCCTTGTCGTCGTCGATCACCACCAGCGCCCCGCCGGCCTTCACCCAGCTCGCCAGAAGCTCGTGATACCTTGACGTCAGCGGCTTCTGACCCTCGTACGTCAGCACAAGCACTTTGTACGCGTCCAAGTAATTGCCATTGTCGAAGTTCTCAAGCTGCGCCGGCACCACCGGAATTCCGCTCTTCACCAGCGGCATCGCCAGCCCGTAGAAGCTGCTCAGATCCGCATCGGAGGGCGTCGGGTTTCCCCGCTGAAACATCATCGTGTCGCTCACGACCACGCCGACGCCGCGCGTCCCCGCCACCTCCCACTTCACCTGCCCCTGCCGCATGTCGCCCAGCGCAGTCATGACCAGTTGCAGCTCCGTCTCATACTCCGCCGGGATGCTCTCCAGTTCCCCCTTCCCCTCGGCCTTGGGATACTTGCGCATCCACACGCGCTCCGGCCACGGCGCGATCTCATACCGCCACACATCCGGATGCAGCAGGCTCGCCACCACCGTGCTCTCATAGTTCCTGCGATAGTCGCTCCACGAATGCTCCGGGTTGTCCTCCACCGGATCGTGCAACAGCCACAGCTTGCGCCCCGACCCCCGCAGCATGCTCACCATTTGCCCGTACTCGAGGTACCCCGTTTCAAAGCTCCGCTCTATCTTCACGCCGTTATCAACGTTCGGCGTGCGCGCGGTCCCCGTCCACACCTGCGCGATATACCCGTCGCACCCCACATCCAGCAGTGAGCTTTCCGGCGAAACGATCCCCCACTGCGCATAGCTCAGCAGCGAATGGCTCGCCACATAGCAGTTCACCTCCCGCCCGATCTCCCTGGAGTAGTTCCGCGTGAAGTCGAACACCTGCCCCAGCGCCCGACGATACAGCAGGTACTTCAACTTGCTCGCCCGCCACTGCGCATCGACTGAACTTTCCAGCGGCTTCCACTCTTCCTTGTACTCCTTCTTCCATTCTCGCTTGAAGCTTTCCTCGTAGCCGCCCTTCACCCAGAACTCCGGCTCTTCCAGATGAATTGCCGTTGCCCCGCTGTCGATGGCGCGTTTGACCCCGCTGGCGAGATACTGCCCGTACGTCGGCGCCGGCGACATGTAAAAAACATCGCCCCCATGGCTGATCTTCGCGCCGGTCTTATCCGTCTGCGCCTCATCCTCATGCTTCACCCCATCCCAGCGCCCGTACAGGTAATCCTGGTACGCTCCCCACGCCACGCCGGTCATGCAGTGAATGCCGAAGCCCGCCCCTTTCCACGTTGCGATCCGATCCGGCAGCGACTTGTCGATCCCATAGTTGATCGCCACGTCCGCGTTCAGATGCAGCCGAGGCGAATAGTTCGCATGCGTCTGAAACACCAGCCGCTCTTCGTAGCGCCTTTGATCCGCCTGATGCTCCAGCGACTGCCGATACAGCGCCACCAGCTCGTCCGGCCGAACCGCAACATAGTCCTCCGGCAGCTTCTCAATCACCTTTGCCACATTGCTCGGCGACCCGTTCAATCCATTGAACCCCGCGAACACAAATCGCGGCCGATCCAATCCTCCCGCCCGCCGCTTGATCAGGGCCACCAGATCGTCAACTTCCTTGTCCGTCCTAATCCCGCTCCCCGCCGACCCGCTGTTGTTCACCAGCACCACCGGCCGACTTGTCGCCCCCGGCGACAGTCGAATCGAATCGCGATAGCTCCCCTTGAATGGCTCGGGCTCGAGAAAAATCCCCTCCACCCCCGTCTTGGCCGCGAACGCTTTGGTCGTTGCGTCATCCATCCACCAGTTCCACGAAAGCTTCGCATCCGTCGCCGCCAGGTACTGCTTCGTAAGCTCGAGATACTGCGACAGGCACTCCTCTCCCTTCCCCGTCGCCGCCCCATAGCCCGCCATCATGTACCCCACGCCCGAGCACCCGCCGATGAAGCAGTCGGCGTCCGACGCATCCGCGTAATAAGACGCCAGCACATGCGGCGCAAGGTCCACCAGTGCCGGTGGAAACGTCCACCCCATCGGCACCTTCCCCCGCGCAGGATCCTTCCAGAGCAGCGGCCGAATCAGCGTAAACCCACTGACGTTATCGCCATCACTCGCGATGAATGCCACATACACCTTCTCCGGATCGAACCTGCGGAAGCTCACTGCTTTCTGCTTGATCTCCGGCACATCGATCCCGCTGTGCACCGAGAAGTTGCCGTACGACACCACCGGGATCAGAAACTTCCCACTCGCAGAGATCAGCTTCACCAGCGCCAACTCATCCATCCCCGTTAGTGCCGAACCCTGCGGACTCCTGGGCCACCAGCTCTCCCACGCCCCCAGCACGGGCGTGTTCGTCGCCGTCAGCGCAAACAAGTCCCGCTGCAACTTCGCCAGCGAATCATCGCTCCCCCACTCCTTCCCCACCCACACCGGCAGAATGCTCTGCGCGACGAGGTAATCCGTCATGTAGTTCGACCACGGATGCCGATGCGCCAGCGCGCGTTTGCTGATGGATCGCCGAAATGCCTCATCTGTAACCGCCCAGTGATACGCATCCTCTGCGCTCTTCCACCTGCCCCGCACATCCATCACCACCGGCAGCTTCAACGTCTGATTCAGCGCTTCCGTCACCGGAAGCAGATCGTGCACACCCGCTAGCGCCGTGACGACGTTGATCTGATCCGCGATATCCGGGTTGGACCACGCCGCCGCATCATAGATGATCGCCCCCTTGTAGCTCGTCTTGAACTGCGCCAGCAGCGCACGCCAGTCCGAAACCTTCTCAAACGTATGCCCCCGCATCTCCAAAACCGGAATTGACCAATCGCGCAGCTTCGCCGCCAGCGGCACATCCTGCCCGCCCTCATACCGCGCATCATCCAGATAAATCCGCGGACTCGCCCGATTCACCAGCCCCTGAAGCGCCCCCACCAGGAACTCTACCTCTTTCCCCTGGTCCTTCACATCCACCAAGAGCAGCTTCTTCTCCGGAACCCGCGACCCCACCAGCACCTGCCCCGCCACCCCATCAACAAAGACCCCCACCAGCCCTATCACGAAGATCAGATGCACCCATCGAAGCTTCACGCCCCCAACCTACTGTCAAGCAACGGGCGTTTCCAATCATGCGTGGCATGGGCGTCTCGCCCATGCACATCGACCCAGCATGGCCAGACGCCCATGCTACGGCTTAAGCCGGCGTCGCCACGAGCTGCCGCTCGTACAACTGCGCATACGTCTCGCAGCTCTGAAGCAGCTCCTCGTGTTTCCCTTGGCCGACGATCCTCCCCCGGTCCATCACCACAATGCTGTCCGCCGACAAAATCGTGCTGAACCGGTGCGCGATGACAAACGTCGTCCGCTCATGCATCAGCCCCTCGATCGCCTTCTGAATCAAATGCTCGCTCTCCGCATCCACCTGGCTCGTCGCCTCGTCCAGGATCAGAATCGGCGCCTGCCGGTAGATCGCGCGAGCAATGTTAATGCGCTGCTTCTGCCCGCCCGAAAGCTGTCCGCCCAGCCCATCCAGAACCGCGTCATACCCGCCGTTCTTTTCCATGATGAACTCATGGCAGAACGCGCGCTTCGCCGCATCCACCACGCGCTGTCGCACCGCTTCGCGCACCGCCACGGGCAAGTTCCGCGAGCTGCTCGCCCACGCATCGCCGTACGCGATGTTGTCCGCGATGGTGCCCGGAAAAATCACCGGATCCTGCGTCACGATGCTGATCTGCTTCCGCAGGCTCCGCAGCGTCGCGTGCTTGATGTCTGTCCCATCGATCGTCACCCGCCCCGCCGTCGGATCGTAGAACCGCGGCAGCATCGCCAGCAGCGTCGTCTTGCCCGATCCATTCCTCCCCACGATCGCAACGCTGCTCCCGCGCGCAACCGACAAGCTCACATCCTTCACCGCCGCCTGGTTGGCCTTCGGATAAGCAAACGCAATGTTCTCAAACGCGATCTCGCGCGAAACCGGCGCAAGCTTCACGCGCTGCGCATCCCGCGGCTCACTCTGCCGCAGCTTCCGCCGCTCCATCGGCAGATCGATGATCTCAAAGATCCGCTGCGCCGCCGCGTTGCTGCGCTGGAGCACCGTGTTCACCTTGCTCACCCGCCGCAGCGATTCGCCCATCCCCGCCAGGCATCCGAAGATCAGCAAGAACTTCTCCGGCGTCAGCAGGTGCGTCACCAGCACCTGGTAGGCCGCGAACACCAGCACGATGCCAATCACCACCATCGCCACCAGCTCCATGGATGGCGTCGCCAACGCCTCATACCGCGCCATCTTCAGCTGCTCATCCCGCAGCTTGTCCATGACGCGCGAATACCGCCGCCGCTCGAAGCGCTCCGCCCCCGCCGCCTTCACCACGCGGATGCCCAGCAGCGTCCCTTCGATCTGCCCGAGCATGTCGCTCGACCGCTGCATCGCCGCCCGGCTGGCGCGGCGCATCTTCTTCCCGAACTTCTTGATCGTCCACGCCATGATCGGCGCGAACACCACAATCACCAGCGTCAGCCGCCAGCTCAGCGCCACCGCCACCGCGAAGAAAAAGAACGCCTTGATCGGTTCCTGGATGCTCTGCCCGAGCACCGTCTTAAACCCGTCCTGCAAGTTCTGGCTGTCTCCCACCAGCCGGCTCGTCACGTCGCTCGTGCCTTGCGTCCCGAAAAAGCTCAGCGGCGTGTGCAGCACGTGATCGTACAAGTGCCGCCGAATGTCATTGATCGCCAGGATCGCCGCCTTATCAGACAGATATTCCTGGAAGAACCGAATCAAGCTGCCCACCACCGACAGCGCGAAGATGATCGAATAACACACAGCGATCGCCGGCACCGCTTTCGCCGGCAGCAGCGCGACAATCCTCCGCGCCGCACCCCACAGCATCCCCGAATACCAGTTCATCCTGGGCAGTACCACCGTCACCGGCCCATGCCGCGTCGGCATCGTCCTGATCACCGCGTCCGTACCCGCAAGCCGATCCAGCGGCGCCAGATCATCGCCCACTTCCAACCCCATCTTCGCCCCCGGCGACTCGTCCCCGAACCGAGCAATCTTCGGCGACCGCTCATCGAGCGTCACCCCCAGCCGCTGCTGCACGATCTGCCGATCCACATACCCTTGCAGCGTGTCGCCGCTCAGCAGCACGCGCAGGATCGGCAGCATTGCCGTCAACCCAATCGCCGTGATGAATCCGACAAAGAACGCACACACCACCGAGACCATCACGATCCGCCGGTACGGCGCCAGATAACCGCAGGCCCTCCAGAAACTGGTGTTCTTGCGGTCTTTCTTCGGCTTTTCAGCTACAGCATTAGTCATCACATCATTGCGAAACAGGACAGAAGTTCTCAAACCCAAAGACTTTCCAGTATAACGCCCCCCGGCCCCGAGTCACACGCCACCGGACGTGCATCCTGTCGGGGCGACAGTTGTCTCGCCCTGTCGAGCGACCAACAACCTTGACCTGTGAAAAGTTGTCATGCTGAGCTGCTCCGAAGCATCTGGCACCGGACGCCGTACCGCGCAGATCCTTCGGAGTACCTCAGGATGACAACTGCCATCGTATCAACCTGCTGACTAACTATGGACGAAGTCATCCCCCTCTCCCACCCCGATATCACTCAGCGCGAAATTGACGCCGTTGTCGATTGCCTCACCGCTGGTGTGCTCTCCCTTGGCCCGAAGGTCGAAGAGTTCGAAGCGCGCTGCGCCAAAGTCGCCGGCCGCCGCCACGGCATCGCCGTCGCCAACGGCACCGCCGGCCTCCACGTCGCCATGCTCGCCGCCGGCGTCGGCGCGGGCGATGAGGTCATCACCACCCCCTTCTCTTTCGTCGCCAGCGCCAACGCCGCCCTCTTCGTTGGCGCCACGCCGAAGTTCGTCGACATCGATCCCGTCACCCTCAACATGGATGTCGAGAAGGTGCAAGCCGCCATCACGCCCAAAACCAAGGCGATTATGGCCGTTGAAGCCTTCGGCCACCCCGGCGGGATGATCGAGCTCGAACAGATCGCCCAGAAAAATGAGCTCATGCTCATCGAAGACGGCTGCGAAGGTTTCGGCGGCACCTTCGGCGAGCGGCCCATCGGCTCCTTCGGCCGAGCCGGCGTCTTCTCCTTCTTCGTCAACAAGCAGATCACCACCGGTGAAGGCGGCATGATCGTCACCGACGACGACGTCTTCGCACAGGCCTGCCGCGCCTATCGCAACCAGGGGCGCGAAGGCATGGCTTGGCTGGCCCACCAGCGCGTCGGGTTCAACTACCGCCTCTCCGAGATTCAGGCCGCCCTCGGCGTCGCGCAAATGGATCGCCTCGACGAAATCCTCGCCAACCGCCGCCGCGTCGCGCACCTCTACGTGCGCCGCCTGATGACCAACCGCTACCTCATCCTCCCCACCCTCCAGGACGACACCCACATGAGCTGGTTCGTCTTCGTCGTCCGACTCAATGACCTCTTCGAGCCGGGCGACCGCGACGACATCATGCGCGAGCTCCGCGGAGAAGGCATCGGCTGCTACAACTATTTCCCCCCGATCCACCTCCAGCCCTACATGATCGAGCAGTTCAACCACCACCCAGGCGAATTCCCCATCACCGAATACGTCGCCGCCCGAACTCTCGCCCTTCCCTTCTTCAGCACCATGACCGAGCAACAAGTCGACCGAGTCTGCGACGTCTTAGAGTCGACGCTGGAAAAAACCATGCTCGCCCGCGAAGGCGGCAAACGCTTTTAGCGCGACATTCTTGTTCCAGCGCGTCCAGCCTCGCGGCGGAAACAAGTCGATAGTTTCTGCACCTCTTTCGCCTCCCGCCGTCGTGGAGCAGTCGACGGCGCTCCTGCTTTCCCAAATTCCCCTATTAAGCTCTTGCTATCCGGATCTTGTCTTGGATAATGACTCTCGGTTCAGGTGAAGATGGGACTGGAGGCGGCGAAGCTTTTCGCCGGTGCGCCCAGCGCCGATTCGCGACGGTGTCAGCGCACGCAACACACCCACTTCTGTAATTCGTCTCGCGCGGCAGCCGCATTGGCCGTCGCGGTTTTCGGTGCAGCCGCAAGGTGGCAACGGGTCACGTTGCGCGCCCGCACCATCTCAAGGCTATGTCCCCGCTCGGGGAGAATAGGGAACAGATCATGTCACGCATCACGACGCTCGCAGCCGCAGCGCTGCTTGCCACCGCGGTAACCGCATCCGCCGCCGTCACACCCTTTATGGACGTCAACTTTGACAGCGACACCGCCGGCTCCACCCCCGCGGCCGGCCCGTCCAGCAATCCGATCAGTAAACCCGGTGCGCTCGGCGGCTACACCGCCACCACCGAGAACAACCCGCCCACAGCAGCCAACGGCAGCATCCTCGTCAACAATGCCGGCACCATGAGCAAGGCTGCCGTCCTCACCACCAATTCCGCAAACAACGAGCTGGGCGCGCTGTACGTCGACACCGGTTTCAGCCAGGTTTCGCAGCACCTGTCCCTCTCCTTCGACTTCTCCGTCCTTGATGCCCCCACCAGCGGCACCGTGCAGCCAAAGACCCTCAACGGCTCCGGCTCCGTCGGCATCCTCTTCGGCATCAATGTCTTCGGCACCGCACAGGGAATGCGGTTCGCCGCCGCGCCGACCAGTGCCAGCGGCGGTGTCTTCGCCATTCGCTCCGCGAGTAACACCGATCTGCAAAGCTTCTTCAACTACAACGAAGGTCAGACCTACCACATCACCCTCGCTGCCGACTACTCCACCGGCAAGGTCACCACCTTCGTCGACGGCACGCCCACCGGCAGCTTGACCTTCGCCGCGCCCGCATCCGGCGTTACCACCCAGGAAATCTTCATGCACCTCAACGGCGAGTCCGGCAACGCCAACTCCGTCGCCATCGACAACATCGTCGCCGCCGTCCCAGAGCCGGCGAGCCTCTCTGTCCTCGGTCTCGGCAGCCTCGCCATGCTCGGTCGCCGGCGCCGCAGCGCGCATTAACCAAATCCCTTCCATTCGCTCTCTCTCTACACCCGCCGGCGAGGCATCTGCTTCGCCGGCGGTTCTTCTTCAGGCCAGGCGCCAAAATTGCAGCAACCTGGGCCGCGGTAAACTCACGCCCCTACCATCCAACGATGAACCTGCGGAAGATCATCCCTCTGCTGCTCATGCTCTGTTTTGCCCCACTGCCCGCCGCGCGGGCGGAGGTGGAAGACCTCTCCCCGCTCATCGCCGAATCTCTGGAAATCAAACCCGTCCCCGGCGCTGTCGCCGCCATAGTGCGCGGCGACCGGATCATCGCTCTCGGCGCCGCTGGGTTTCGCTGCCGCGGAACTGCCGACAAAGTCACCGTGAATGACCAGTTCCATATCGGCTCCTGCACCAAGAGCATGACCGCCACCCTGTGCGCCATGCTCGTGGAAGAAGGAAAGCTCCGCTGGGACACCACCCTCGGCGAAGTCTTTTCCGACCTGCGGGAAAAGATGCAGCCGGCGTATCGCACGGTGACGCTCGCCCAGCTCCTCACCAACCATGGCGGGATTCCGGCGAACGCCACGGTCGGCAACTGGAACGCCCGCATCCGCGACGCCGGTATTTCCGCACTCGACGGCCGCAAGATCGTTCTTGAGGCAGTCGTCACCAATCCCCCGGAAGCGGAGCCGGGCAAAGCCTTCATCTACTCCAACGCCAGCTTCATCATCGCCGGCCACATGGCGGAGAAAGTCACGGGCGAATCGTTCGAAGAGCTCCTGCAGAAACGCCTCTTCCAGCCGCTGGGGATGACCAGCGCCGGCTTCGGGGCGCCCGGTAAACCCGACGCTTTTGAACAACCGTATGGCCATGCGCAAAACGGCTTTCCCGTCGAACCCGGCCCCGCCGCCGACAATCCCCAGGCCATGGGCCCCGCCGGCACCGTCCACTGCTCCGTGATCGACTGGGCCAAGTTCGCCGCGCTGCATCTCCAGGGCGAGCGCGGTCAGGCGAAGCTGCTGAAACCTGAAACCTTCAAAACCCTCCACACCGCCATCCGCGGCAAGCGACCCGGCGACTCCAACTACGCCATGGGCTGGACCGTCTTCACCTACCCCTGGGCCGGCGGCGTTACCTTCACGCACGCCGGCAGCAACAACCTCTGGTACGCCAACATGCTCATCGCGCCCAACAAAAACCTGGCGATCCTCATCATGACCAACCAGGGCATGCCGCACGGTCGAGAAGCGGAGCAGGAAATTGAGCGACGCTTGATCACCACGTACGCGCGCTGAACAAATCCACTATCACGCGCTCCTTGTCATCCTGAGGTACTCCGAAGGATCTGGCTTGCTTGGGGATCGGGGCCAGATGCTTCGGAGTACCTCAGCATGGCATCAGCCCTCTTCGCGAACCCCGCCATAGAGCGCGCTGCTCTCAGTTCACGCTTTTCTTGTCACGCTCGACAGCAGATCCGTTGGATCCGCGTCACCGCCGTCGCTTCCGCTTCCGCCGATGAGTTGATCTTTCTCGTTGTCTTTCGCGGAGAACTTATCGTTTCCGCTGCCGCCGATCAGGATGTCCGGCCCCGCGCCGCCGTCGAGACGGTCACCGGATGAACCGCCGTCGAGGTAGTCGTTGCCGGTAAAACCGTAGAGGCGGTCGCTGCCGGCGCCGCCGAGCAGGCGGTCATTTCCGCCGTTGCCGTTGAGGCGGTCGTTGCCCGATGCGCCGTCGATGTAATCTTTCCCCGCCCCGCCGCTGAGCACATCGTTTCCGCTGCCGCCGATGATTTTATCGTTGCCGTCGCCGCCATCGACGACGAGGCCCGGCACCGCACCGGCAGCCGAAATCACATCATCACCCGCCTTGCCGGTGACCGTGAACGCCTTGATTGCCGACGCGGAAAAGACTTCGCTGTACGCGCCGACGGTGACACGATATGCCGCCGCGCCTGTCGATGTCTTCGCTCCCGCGGCGACGCCGATGCGGTCCGCCCCGTCGGTCCCACTGACGGCGAGATTTCCATCCGGCGGGAGCACGCGCGCCGTGCCAACCGCCGTCACATTATTCTCCTCGCTCATCTCCGAAACAGCATTCGTGGAATCGAGCCGTGCAAGCAGGACGTACCGGCTCGGCGCGAGCGTCGCTGGAAATGTCAGCGGAAACGTCATGGTCACACCCGCCGCTCCACCCGGCACCGGCACGGTCACCGGCGTCGTCGTCAGCGTCACCGCCGCGGGATCGTAAAAATTGACCTTCGCGGCGTCGGTGCGGAAGCCGACATCGACGTAGCGGAACTCGACCGAGAGCGCGTTGGCCGCGATGGCCTGGAAGCTGACGTTGCGCACGTTGGCGATGATGTTCGTGCTCTGGTTCGGCAGAAACAGATTCCCCTGAACCGTGATTGGCCCCCACGCCAAGTCCACCGCAAACATCCGCCGCCCCTCCAACGTCTCGACAACAACTGGCCGCGCATCCTGGGCGCAAAAAACATTGGCAAACATCTTGAAGACCTCCTTGTCTTTTCTTCTCCGGTAGAAGCTACGCGCTCCACGTCGCGGAGTTGAGTGACAAGGAAAATCTTTATGGGCGCAACTTAAGCGCTTCCCGCCCCGTCGGCCTTCATGACTGCCTGCGTGGTGGGCATGATCAGCACCTGTCCGACGCGCCGGTGCTGCACCGAGAGCACGCGCACCGTGTAGGCGCCGAGCGGCACCGCATCGCCGACGCGGGGCCAGCGGTTGAGCTGCTGGATCACGTAGCCGCCGATCGTATCCACGTCCGTCGCCTCCAGATCGTCGAGCTTGAGTCGCTCGCGCAGCGCATGGATTCCATACAAGCCGGAGACGCGGAAATTCTCTCCCTCCTTGATGAAGTCGCGGGTAGCGCCGGCGGCGTCGAATTCGTCCTCAATCTCGCCGACGATTTCCTCGATGACATCCTCCAGCGTGCAGATGCCGAGCGTCGCGCCGTTGTCGGCGTCGACGACGATGGCCATGTGCGTATGGCTTGTCTGGAACTGCCGCAGCAGGCGCGTCACCGCGAGTAGCTCCGGCACATACAGCACCTCGCGCTTGATCTTCTTCAGGTCGATGTCCGCCGAGCCGATCACGTGGACCGCCGATCCGGGCAAGCCGTCGGCAATGGCGATGGCCATCCCTTCCGGCGTCTTGGCGTCGCTGAACCGCAGCTTGCCGGGCACCAGCGCGAGCTGGTTGAACACGTCCTTGATGTGGACCATTCCGACGACGTGATCGATGTCGGTGTCGACCAGCGGGTAGCGCGTGTAGCCGCCCTTCTTGACGATCTTGAGGATGTCGCCGATTGGCTGATTTTGAAGGAGGTAATCGACCTGCGGGCGCGGCGTCATGATCTGGCGGACCTTCAGGTCGCCGAACTCGAAAGCGCCCATCAGCAGCCGGCCGTAACCTTTGGCGATCGAGCCGTGGCTGATCGCCTGCGCGAGCAGGCCGCGCAGCTCTTCGCGCGTGTGGGGCAAGTCGCCGTGGATGCCGCTGGAGGGTTGGATGCCTGTCAGCGAAAGCGTCGCGTTGGTCGCCCAGTTGAGCAGCCAGATCAGCGGATAGAAGACGTACGTGAAGATCACCAGCGGCCCGGCGAGGTACGGCAGCACCGCGTCGGCGAACCGGATCGACATGTTCTTGGGCGCCTGCTCGCCGATGACAATATGCAGGCACGTCGAGATGCCGAGGGCGACGATGAAGGCGATCTTGTGGATCTCGTGCTCGGGGATGTGAAACCACGCCAGCACCGGCGAGATCAGCCCCGCCACCGCGGGCTCCGTCACCGCACCCAGGCCCAGCGAAGCGAGCGTTACACCCAACTGACACGATGACAGATACAGGTCCAAGCGTTTCTTCACATCCATCGCCATGCGCGCCACGATGGAGGTCTTGGCGGCCAGCTCGAGGCGGGAGGAGCGCGCGCTCACCGCTGCGAATTCGGCCGCGACGAAATACGCGTTGAGCACCACCAGCGCAAGGGTGGCGAGAATCATCCAGAGGTACGTCACTGCAGAGGTTGTAACGTCCGCGAGGCGAGGCGTAAAACGGGCAAAGGTTATAGGCGATTTCGCCGCACTAACGCACCGGGGCGGCTGGCGGTATCTTCTGCGTCGATGTCGACCGAAGCGACGGAACAGCCGAAGGACGTGGAGGATACGCCTCGTGGCAGGATCTGGCGCGCCGGCACACTCACGTACACCTCTGGCGGGCTGGTCGCGCTGTTTTTCTGGCTTTTGTGGGGCGACTTTACTATCAGCCTGAAGGACCGCTCGCTCACCCCAACACTTCAGATCATGCTGCGGACGTTTGAGGCGAAGGCGGTGGTCATCGCGCTCTTGCTCAGCTTTTTGCCGCCGCTGATTTCCATCTTTCTGATCCCGGTCGTCAGCTACAAATCCGACCGTCACCGCGGAGCCTGGGGCCGTCGCATTCCCTATCTGCTGATCCCGACGCCGATCGCGTTTGTCACGATGGTGCTGCTGGGCTTCAGTCCTGCGATCGGAAAGGTTCTGCACAATGCGCTGGGCGGCGAGCGGGCGCTGATGAGCGAGAACAGCTTCATCCTGCTCTGCATCGGCGTGGCGTGGACGCTGTTTGAATTTGCGAACCTGACCTGCACAGCGGTCTTCACGTGGCTGATCGCCGACGTGGTGCCGCGGCCGCTGTTCGGGCGGTTCTTCGGTATGTTTCGCGCGCTGAGCCTGATCGCGGGGATGATCTTCAGCTGGTATCTGCTGGGCATCGTGAAAACACACTACGCGATGGTCTTCCTCGCCATCGGCGCGCTCTACGGCGTCAGCTTCACGATCATGTGTTTGAAGGTGAAGGAGGGCGACTATCCGCCGGTGCAGCCCATGGAATCGAGCCTCGAGACGTCGCGGGCGCTCGCCAGCCGCTTCAGCGCGGTCAATGAGTATCTGCGCGACTGTTTTACCCACCCGTATTACCTGTGGTATTTCCTGTCCATCACGCTGGCGCACATCGGATTTCTGCCGATCAATCTGTATTCGCTGATCTTCGCGACATCGCTGGGGATGAGCGACAAGATGTATGGGCACTGGTCTGCGATCCAGCTCGGCTGCTCGCTGGTGCAGACGTATCCGCTCGGCTGGCTGGCGGACAAGATTCACCCGCTTCGCGTCACCATCGGCGCGCTTGCGCTGTATGCGCTGTCGACGCTCTGGGCGTTTTTCTTCGTGCGGGATGCGTCGATGTTCGCCGCGGCTCATGTCATCTGCGGCACCATCTCGGGGATGTGGCTCACCGCGACTGCTCCCCTCGCTCCCTCCCTTCTTCCCAAAAGCAAGTTCGCCAGCTACTTCAGTGCGATGGGGATCTGCATGGCGGTGGCGGGCATGGTCATGGGACCTGTCGTCGGCAAGGCTCTGGATCGGCTCAATCCCGGGCGGAAGATCGAGAATTACGACTTCCATACAATGTATCTCTGGTCCAGCATTTTGATGACGCTGTCGCTGGTGGTGACACTGATCGTCTACCGGAAATTCATGCAATATGGTGGACCGAAGCATTACGTTGCGCCTCAGTGACGGCGCGCTGCTCCAGGCGCTTTCGTCGGACCTCGTGCGGTCGAACTTGTAAAGAGACATGCTCCTCCCCCCTTCCCTCGCTAAGCACTCACGATGTGGTCTCGTTTTCCTTTCACGTTGCGCAGGGCGTTGCGGGAGTCGACGATGAGCTGGGCGCTGTCGGCGACTTGTTGCCAGTCGTAGGCGGCGTGGTGGGTGGCTACCAGAACGCAGTCGTATTTCCTGAGCGCCCCGGAGCTCAGGGTGATGCTTTCCATCTGGAGATCGTGATGCCGCATCTTGTGGGTTTTGGCGACGTGGGGGTCGTGGTAGTCGACGTCGGCGCCGAGATGCTCGAGTTTCTCGATCAGCTCGAAGGAGGGGGATTCGCGGACGTCGTCGACATCCGGCTTGTAGGCCAGACCCAGCACGAGGATCTTCGAACCCTTGACGGCTTTGCCGCGGTCGTTGAGCGCCAGCGCGGTGCGGTTGACGACGTAGTCGGGCATGGAGCGATTGACCTCGCCGGCGAGTTCGATGAAGCGCGTCGCCTGCCCCACCTCTCTTGCTTTCCACGTGAGATAGAAGGGGTCGATGGGGATGCAGTGTCCGCCGAGGCCGGGGCCGGGGTAAAACGCCTGGAAGCCGAAGGGCTTGGTGGATGCGGCGCGGATGACTTCCCAGACGTCGATGTCCATCGCGGTGAGGACCATCTTCATTTCGTTGACGAGGGCGATGTTCACGGCGCGGTAGATGTTTTCCAGCAGCTTGGCGGCCTCGGCGACCTCGGCGGAGCTGACCTGGATCACCTGCTTGACGGCTTTTTTGTAAAGGGAGAAGGCAATGTCGCCGGAGATCTTGTCGATGCCGCCGACGAGCTTGGGGATGGTCTGGGTGTTGAAGTCCTTGCGGCCGGGATCTTCGCGCTCGGGTGAGTAGGCGACGAAGAAATCCTGGCCGAGCTTCAAACCTTTCGCTTCGAACTTGGGGAGCATGACCTCGCGCGTGGTGCGCGGATAGGTGGTGGATTCGAGGACGATGAGCTGGCCGGGGCGGAGGGTTTTGGCGATGTCTTCGGCGGTTTGCTCGACGTAGGAGAGGTCGGGCTCGAGGTGTGTGCCGAGCGGCGTGGGGACGCAGGAGATGATGACGTCGGCCTGAGCGAGCTTGGAAAAGTCAGCGGTGGCGGAGAAGCGATCGGTGACGACCATCGAGCGAACCATGTCGGCGCCGAGGTGCTTGAGGTAGTTCTCGCCCTTGGAGAGAGCATCGATCTTGTGCTGGTCGACGTCGAAGCCGATGACGGGGAAGCCCGCGGCGTGGAAAGCGTGGAGGAGGGGGAGACCCACGTAGCCGAGGCCGATGACGCCGATGACGGCGGAGTTGTTGTTGATCTTGTCTTGCAGGTTCATGAGAGTCCTTGGCGAAAAATGAGGCGGTATGGTACCGGGAGGCGGGGCCGGCGTCATGGCGGGTTGGAACCGGCTGGAAGTCGAAATTTGTTCCGTTTTGTGTCGTTTTGTTCCCTTTTGTATAGGGGAAGTCCCTATGTCGGAGTAAGACGGAGAGGTGGTGCGGAGGGGGGTTGGGGGGAAGACGTTGGAGTCATCGATCGTGAGCATCCTTTATTACCCGCGATGTTGCGCGGGAAGGCGCTGCGGCGCGCACGAAGAGGGGATTGGGGGGTGCGAGTGCGGGATTTTGTGTTTTGGGGCGCTGCGCGCAGGGGCGGTTTTTGGCGCAATTGTGGGTTTGCTGCGGGTGTTGGTGGTAGTGTTAAGGTGGCTATGATGTGGGGGTTGTTCGAAGTTTGTTCCAGCAGGGGTTCTGATGTTGTGGCGAGCAATGATGGAAGGGCTTGAGGGACGGCGGCTTTTGACTGCGCAGGTGGTGGGGACGTTTGGGTTCAAGGCGCCGTACCAGCCGGGGTATGAGGCGGATGTGGCGGTGACAGGGGAAGGGAAGCGGCTGGCGGTGGGGACGACGGTGGGGGAAAGCGGGACGAATGATGTGTTCGTGTCGCGGCACCGGGGGCTTAATGATCTGGATGGGTCGTTCGGCATTGGCGGGGTTGCGGTGTTGGACATGGCGGGAGGGGCGGATGAGGGGGTGGCGATTGCGGTGGGGCCGGACGGGAAGATCGTGGTGGCGGGCAGCGCAGGGCGCAATGACAAATCGGTGGGATTTGTGGCGCGGCTTAATGCAGACGGTTCGATTGATTCGACTTTCGGAACGAAGGGCGTCGTGACGCTGTCGCTGGATGCGAAGCTGACGCGGTTTTCGGATGTGGCGGTTTGGAACAATAAGATCGTGGTGAGCGGGAGTGCGGCGGATCACATTGTCATCGCGCGGCTCAACGGCGATGGAAGCGTGGATAGCTCTTATGGCACAGGCGGCGCGACGATGTGGGGTGAGGGGAGCAACGCGCGGGCGGGGCAGATGGCGGTGACCGCCGACGGTCGGGTGGCGGTCGCGGGCTTCATTGCGCCGGCGTCTGGCGCAAACCAGATGGTGGTGCTGCGGTATCGGGCGACGGGTGTGCTGGATAATCGCTTCAGCGGGGATGGGGTGTGGTCGTTCGCGTATGGGAGCGTGTCGCGCGCGAATGCTGTGGACGTGGACGGCAGCGGCCGGCTGACCGTGGCGGGGATGGTGACGACGAAGCAGGGGAATTATCTGGCGGCGACGCGGTTGACCGCTTCGGGAAAAACGGACAAGAAGTTTGGCGGCAAGGGGTGGGTGATCGGGACGAAGTATCGCGGCGAACTGCTGACGATGACGAGGCAGGCCGACGGCACGCTGGCAGCGGGCGGGATGATCTTGCCGCTGAAAAAGAAGTATGGGTTGGTGGGCTTTATCGGGGAGAAGGGGTTGTCGCTGTCCCGGGAGTTCGGTCGGTATCGTACGCTGGAGGGGAAGCCGGTGCGGGGAATCGCGGCGTTCAAGAAAGATCAGGATCCGTATGGCGACGATGTAGCAGTGACGAATCCGAAGGTGACGCTGGAGTACGGGGACGGCGCGAGCGATACGGTTGTTCAGTCGGACGGGAAACTGGTGATCCTGGTGACGACGCACGGCGGATTTCACCTGAGGAGGTTGAATGCGGATGGGACGCCGGATCTGAGCTTTGGCATGGAGGGTTGGTCGGATGCGTATCTGCCTGCGAGTCAGTACAACGCGAATGGGCGGACAGGGGGCATGCAACTGACCTTGCTGAGTGACGGGCGGTTTCTGGTGCTGGCGACTCGCACCCGTCAGATCTCGCCGTACAACGGCTGTGTTGTGGCGAAATACACAGCAAACGGCAAATTTGATCCTTCTTTCAATTCGGGCGAGCCGCTCCAGATCAACGGCGGAACCGATGACACGCGTCCGGACAGCCTGCAGGTGGCGCCAAACGGGAACATCATCATCAACATTACGGATTGGCAGGGTGGGACAGAGACGCACGTGCTGAAGCCGGATGGGACGGAGACGAGCCTTGGGCTGGCGAGCGCGGATGCAGAGATCATGCGGCAGCATCCGGAGGGTTATTTGTCCCACTACTTCGATCGGTTGTTCGTGGACGAAAGCGGCGGCTACCTGAAGACGGGCAATGGGTGGTCGAGTGGGCCGGAGGGGATTCGATTCGCGGTCCGCTACCACGCCGACGGGACCGTGGACACTACCTTTGGGATCAACGGCGTTCGGATTGAGCCGGATGATGATCCTCTGGGGCGGCTCCAGAATGACGGGAGCTATCTCAGGCAGAATTATCAGTCGTTCGGTGGGACGGCGATGGAACTGGTGCGGCACGATGCGCCGGGTCGATTGGTGGAGTCCTTTGGAACGGGTGGGCATGCGAAGATCGAACTGGCTCGCAGCGCATATCTCTACAAGAGCGTGGTGTTACCGGACGGGAAGATTGTGTGCGTTGCCAACTCATACGATCACACGGCTCCGGAGGGGCAGCGGTCGACGACCTACATCTTCCGATTAAATGCTGACGGCTCTTTGGACGCGTCTTTTGGGCAGGCGGGGAAGCCGATTTATACATTTGTGGGAGGATTTGGGGAGCCGGCGATTCGCGGGGGGAAGTTTGTGATTGCGCTGTCGAAGGGGGAGGGGACGGATGAGGTGGTGGCGTTTGATCTTTAGGGTGGGCCGATAATGGGGTGAGTTGGTTATCGGGACGAGGGTGCGCTTGCGGGGTGAGGCGTCATCTCGGAAAGAGGTGAACGCCGGTTAAGTGGGGAAGTTCCTCCGACGATGAAGGCGGTAGCGTCTGTGCTGTTTGCGCGGATGTTGCGTTGCGCGTTGCGCGTGGCGTGGGTTGAGGCGTGTACGCCCTCACCCCTGCCCTCTCCCGGGTACGGGAGAGGGGGAAGAGGCGTGCGGTGAAGTGAAGGTTCCTGATTTTGAGAAGAACCCTCACCCTACCCTCTCCCGGAGTACCGGGAGCGGGGAAGAAGGCAACGGTAGTGGAAGCAGCCGATTGGAGTGAAGCGCTATGATCGAACCGAATAATCCCATCCTGTCGAAGATGCTCGAGCGGTTGTTTGTGGGGATGATGGACGGGCCGTCGATGAATTGCCGGCCGCATGCGAGCCGGCAGCGGATGGACCTGGTTCAGCTGGAGAAGCTGAAGGATTTGACGGGCGGGCAGATCCTGCTTTCGATCCTGCGCGAGGGCGAGGCGAAGCTGACGGCGCGGGTGCCGCTGCCGAGCCGGGCGCCGCATACCGCTGAATCGTCCAAGGCTGCGAAGGCGGAGGAGAAGGCGCTTCAGCATGCGTGGAGCGAGCAGTACATGGTGCGCAACAAGCTGCGTTTGATCGCGGAAGATGCGCGCACGTATGAGCAGGACACGGGGGTGCATGCGCTTCAGATTGGGTTTCCGGTCATCAGCTTGCCGCCGGGCGTGTTTGGTGGGCGCGTGGGTGCGGGGAGCCGCAGGGTTCTAGCGCCGATTGCGTTTATCCCGGCGACGATGACGGTGAAGACGGGATCGAAGCAGGCGGTGGACCTGGGCCGCCGCGGCGAAGCGAATGAGAATTTGATCATCCCGAACATTGCGCTGCTGGCGTGGCTGGAGCAGCAGAGCGGGCGGCAGCTGCCGGACCTGGAAGAGCTCAAGGGTGTGGATCCGTGGGGGCAGCTTTGCGAGCTGACGCGCGTGGTGGCGCAGCTGGTGGAGTGCTCGGTTCCGCCGGAGCTGGATCAGGCGATGCCGGCGGAGATTTCGCTGGCGGCGACGCCGTCGAAGGATGACGGGTTGCCGATCATCGCGCCGGCGGCGGTGCTGGGCCTGTTCCCGACGGCGAATGAGGGACTCTTACGCGATACGCGGGAGATGCTGGCCAAGGGCGTGGCGGATGGGCCGATCACGAGCTTCATCCGGCTGGGCGTGACGCTGGAGAACCTGGCTGCGCAGGCGGAGAAGGCGAAGATCGCGGCGGCGGCTGAGCAGGCGGTGAAGCGGATCTTCGCGGAAGAGCGGCTGATTACGGATGCGGATCCGTGCCAGGCTCGCGCGGTGCGGCTGGCGCAGATGTCTCGCGGGCTGGTGGTGCACGGGCCTCCGGGGACGGGCAAGAGCCAGACGATTACGAACATCATTTCCGATCACCTGGCGCGCGGGCAGCGGGTGCTGTTTGTGAGCGATAAGCGCACGGCACTGGACGTCGTTGCCGATCGACTCAACGTGCAGGGGCTGGGGGATCTGTGCGCGACGGTGCACGATCCCAAGCACGATCAGAAGGAATTTTATCGTTCAGTGCGCGAGCAGCTCGATGGGCTGGTGGATGCGCCGCTGAAGCCGCGGGCTGCGGAGATCCTCGGACGCATCGATGCGGAGTTGCAGACGCTGCACGATGATCTGCTCAGTTATCACAAGATCCTTATTGGGAACAACGGCGGGCCGGGCTCGTTCCATCACCTGGTCGGGCTGTGGCTGAGCGAGATGGGCAACAGCACGCTGACGGTGGACGATCGGCCGCTGCGGGATTTGCCCGCGGGTGAGCTTGAGAAGCACACGACACGGCTGAAGGAAGTGCTGGAGCGCGGCGAGGCTGCGGGCTATTCCACAAACCAGTGGAAAGACGCGGCGGGCGTGGCGCTGGTGGATTTCCTGTCGACGTCAATGGAGTCTTATCGCAGCGCGATGAACGAGTGCGTGCGGGATGCCGAGGCGCTGGATGCGACGCGGGATCCGGTGGCGCCGGGATTTGATGCGGATGTGGACCTCAGCGGCGAGGCGGAGAGCCGCAAGCACCTGGCGACGCAGCTCAAGCAGGTGCTGAGCAAGATCAAGCCGGCGGATGCGGCGGCGTGGTCGAATCGGCCGGACGGGGCGCTGGCTTCGGCGCGGGAGAAGATTGGATCAGCGCGGGAGTGGATCAACACCCTGCGGTCGCGGCGGCTGGATCCGACGCTGCTGGCGACGGCGCCGCGGCGGGCGAGCGCGAATCAGCTTCATCGCGACCTGGAGATCCTGGCGCACTACATCAAGACGTTCCAGGCCATGGTGGGCGATTTTGCCCGCGTGCGCCGGCTGGCGAAGGGCGCTGATGATGAGACGATCCTGAAGTGGATCAAGGCCGGTCGGAAGAGCGCGGCGAGTGCGCTGAAGAAACTGAGTGGCGCGACGAACCTGGTGAAGGCGGTCGACGCGACGACGCTTGATGCGACGCTGCTGGCGCGGTTGCAGCAGAACCCGATCGATTCCAAGACGTTGATCGATTACCTGGCGACGCTGGAGGGTTATGCCCAGGGCGGCGGCAAGTTGTTTGGCATCTTTGGCGGCGGTGAGAAGAAGAAGGCGGCGGAAGGCGTCGCTCGTCACTTCGGTATGGCGCTGAGCAATCAGACCGCGGCGGAGCTGAAGGATTTCCTGTCCAAGCTTCAGCAGCGGATGGATCTGGCGTCGATTGTGTCGAGCGCGACGGGCGAGGCGCTGGACAATCCGCCGGATGATGAGCAGCTCATCGGGACGTTCAAGCGGACGTTCGCGGTGGTGTCGGCGCTGGCGGAAGAGAAGGGTGATGCGCCGGCTCGAAATGAAACGGTGACGGTGACGGATGAAGTCATCAGTGTGCTCAACGAGCAGATTGAAGATGCATCGGCGCCGGCGGCGAAGATCCTGGCGGAGTATCGGCTGGCGTGCAATCCGACAGACGCGTCGCGGCTGGATGCGTTCCTGCGCGGGCTTGAGGCGCGGGTGCGCCTCACCCAGGTGCATGAGCAGCTGACGGAAGTGGCGGCGACGGACCTGGTGCCGGACGATGTGATCTTGAAGACGATTGAAACGCACGAGTCGTTGTTCGACCTGCTGGATGCGGTTCGGGCGGCGGGCGCTTCACCGAACGTGGCGGAAGCGATCCTGCGGGCGCTGGGCGATCCGGGCGCTTCGGCTGGCGTGAGTCGCGCACTGAGCGACGCTCCGGTGCGGGCGGCGGCGCTGGCGAAGCTTGAGAAGAGCATGGAGCGCTCCGGGCTGTTCGATGCGGAATGGCTGAAGAAGTTCAAGAGCGAGATCCGCAACAACGGCGTGGCGACGGCGACGATGGCTGCACTGTGCGATCGCATCGGGACGCTGGAAGGCGTGCTGCGCGTTCGCGATGGGTTGCAGCGGCTTCCGGGCCCGCTGGCGGAGAGCGCCTCGACGCTCCTGGCGAATAATGCCAACTCGGGCGAAGGGTATTCGGCAATCCGTCGCGCGGTGCTGGCGGGCGAGATTGCTCGTCGGCTGCGGCAGGATCCGGAATTGCAGAGCGTCGACGGCGTGCGCTTTAAGAGCACGTTTGATCGATATCGCGAACTGCACGGCAAGAAGCAGGCGCTGGTGAAGGATGTGATTCGTCACTTCTGGATCGACAAGCAAAAGAATCGCCTGCTGGCCAGCGGCGCAACCCGCTTGAATGGCTTGGGCGCAGATCTACGGCGGCGCATCACCGGGCGCGGCGAGCGCGCGATGCGGCTGCGGCAGGTGATTGCCCACGGCGCGAGCGTCGAGGGCGGCGATCCGCTGTTCGAGCTTCGGCCGGTGTGGATGGCCAGCCCGGAGACGGTGGCGCAGATGTTCCCGCGCGAGCCGATCTTTGATGTGGTCGTGTTTGACGAAGCGTCGCAGTGCCGGCTGGAAGATGCGCTGCCCGTGCTGACCCGCGCCAAGCGCGTGGTGATCGCGGGCGATCCTCAGCAGCTTCCACCGACGCGGTTCTTCGAAAGCACCGTCGCGGTTTCGGATGAAGAAGAAATTGAGACGGAACAGGAGCTGTTCGAAGCGCACCAGGCGGAGGTTGAAGATCTGCTGGGCGCGGCACTGGGCTTGGACATTCAGCAGTGCTACCTGGACGTGCACTACCGGTCGCGCAATGCGGACTTGATCGGGTTCAGCAACGAGCACTTCTATCATTCGCGCTTGCAGCCGATCCCGGATCACCCGCGCAATCGCACGGCCCATGCTCCGCTCACGCTGTATCGCGTGGATGGCTTGTACGAGAAGCGCACCAACGCAACAGAAGCGGATGCGGTGGTGAAGATCGTGAAGAACCTGCTGGGCCGGGACAATCCGCCTTCGATCGGCATCGCGTGCTTCAACATGCAGCAGCGCGACCTGATCGTGGAGAAGCTGGAAGAACTGGCCGAGCAGGACCAAGATTTTGCGGCCAAGCTGATGGCGGCGCGCAACCGCCGCGGGGCTGGCTCGAGCGAAGGACTGTTCGTGAAGAACCTGGAAAGCGTGCAGGGTGATGAGCGCGATCACCTGATCATCAGCACGACCTTCGGTACCGATGCCAAGGGCAAGTTCCGGCGGAACTTTGGTCCGCTGGGCGCTGCGGGCGGTGGCCGGCGCTTGAACGTGCTGATCACGCGTGCACGGCATGAAATTCACGTGGTGACGAGCATTCCGCGGCACGCGTATGCGACGCTGCCTCCGGTGCCGGACGGCGTGGCGCCGACGGGCGTGTGGCTGCTCTTTGCATACCTGAACTACTGCGAGCAGTTGCAGCAGGACTACGAGATCGCGTACCGCGTGATTCAGAATTCCGGCGGTAGCGAGCGCGCGGTGGTCGATCGCCGCAAGAGCAAGACGCCGAGCAATTTCGCCGGTGCACTGGCCAACCGGCTGGCAAGCACGCACAGCATCGGCAGCACCGTGCACTGGGGCAACGACGGGTTCTGCGTGGACCTGGCGCTGCATCACCCGGCCAAGGCTGAGGATGTGACGATGGGCGTCATCTGCGATACGACCCGCTATTCGTCGCAGCAGGATGCGGTGGAATGGGAAGTGTTCCGGCAGGCGATTCTGGAGCAGCAGGGTTGGAAGCTGCATCGCGTGTGGACGCCCCACTTCTTCAGGGATCCCAAGGGATGCCTGGAGCAGATCAAGGCCGAGGCCGAGGCAGCGATAGAGAGCGAGAAGCGCTCGATCCCGCACGCGGCGGCGGAGAAGATCGCCGGCGCGGAGATCCGCGAGTCGCTGGCGAATATTCAGCCGGCGCCGCAGCAAGATAAGGATGCGGCTTAGTCGGTTCACCCTCATCTTGAACGATGGGAGAGAATGGCCCGTGATCTTCGGATTGCGGGCTTTTTCTTTTAGGTGAGTACCAAGTGTAGACCCTCACCCCTGCCCTCTCCCGGGTACGGGAGAGGGGGTGGACCTGCTGGCGAAGTAAGATGTGTTGTTGTCCAGGAAGGGCCCTCACCCTGCCCTCTCCCGGGGTACCGGGAGAGGGAAAAGAGGGAAGTTTAGCCGGCGAGGAGTTTGGCCTTCCGGCGCGCTTCGCGGTCGGCGTCTAGCCAGCGTTGGTTGGGTTTGGTGGGATCGCCGTAGTTGTTGCCGCCTTTGTCTTGGCCCCGGGCGAGGTAGATCTGGAAGGCGCTGAACCAGTCGGCGGGGCGAAATTTGCTGGTGGCGGGGACGTAGCGCATGGTGTAGCCGCAGCGGCGCATGGTGCTGGTGTTGGCTTCGGAGCCGTGGATGCACTTGGCGTGGTGGATGGAGCAGTGGTTGGGCTTGAGGGTGCAGTTCACCGCTTGGGTTTCGTCGAACTGGTCCTTCTTCAGCTCTGTGGGGAAGACCTCCTTGCTCGCGTCCTTCACGGGCTCGTACTGGGAGTAGCCGTTGTGGTGGGTGCGGGGGATGACTTTCATGCAGCCGTTGGCGGGGGTTGAGGGGTCGATGGCGAGCCAGACGGTGACGACCTCCATGGGGTCGAGCACCTGGCCCCAGTAGGCAGAGTCTTCGTGCCAGGGGACGCGCTTACCGACGCCCGCGGGCTTGGCGATGAAGTGGCTGGACCAGAGGGCGATGTCAGGGCCGATGAGCGATTCGACGATGTCCAGGACCGAGTCGTCGAAGAGCCAGTCGAAGAGCTTTGTGTCTTCAAAGTGGGGGACGTCGAAGTGCTCGGGGGATTGGCCGGTCTTTTCGACGAAGTCGACGACGCGGTGCTCGAAGTGGTTCTTGAGGGCGTCGAACTTGGGCTGCGGGAAGACGGGCTGGTCGAAGAGCAGGTAGCCTTCATCCTTGAAGAACTGGACCTGCTGGGGGGAGAGGCGCTGGGGCATAAGACCTCCATGTAGGTTCCGCTGGAGTTGCTACGGCGGGCACAGCTTTGGAGTTCAAGGTGCATGAGCGAGACGCCCATGCTACGGTAGGAGACATGCGGTCGCTGGTGGAGTGTGATGTTCGGGGGTTGGAGGAGGAACTTGCGCGGAGGGAGCATAAGGCGGTGCATGCGCGGGCGATTTTGCGCGCTTTTTATACGAGGAATGGGGTGTTGGATGTGGATCGGCTCGAGGGGTCGAACGGGATGAAGGAGTTTCTGCGGGAACTGGTGGGGGTGCGGTCGTCGGTGATGGTGCGGTCGAGGAGCGTGGATGGGACGACGAAGCTGCTGGTGGGGTTTCTCA
>DASVUC010000312.1:0-2482 GCA_036387255.1 Tepidisphaeraceae bacterium
CGACCGCGCCCGCACGCCGAACCTACATCGTCAGGGTGTTCACTTCGCCATCGCCACGTCCTGCTGGCACAGGCACGAGCTCTTGATCTTGATGTCGGCCTTGGCCCAAACCTTCTCAAACTTCGCCTGGTACTGCGCTGCCTCGTCAGTCTTCCCCTGCGCCTTGAGCGCCTGAGAAAGGCCGAACAGGCTCCAGCCGTTGTCCGGCAGCTTGGCGAGGTCTGCACGATAGACCCGCTCCGCCTCCGCCGCCCGGTTAAACCGCATCAGAACCGCGCCGAGCACGTGCCGGCTCGGGATCATCCATGCCGGGGGCTCATCGTAGTTCAGTGCATCTTCCCTCGGCACCGCTTCCCGCAGCTTGCTGAGTCCTTCTTCAACCTTGCCTTCGCGGACGAGGATCTCGCCTTCGATCATCGTGCTGGCCAGCGAGTAGATCGCGGGCATCGGGTTGTTGTGGAAGATCGCGTCCTGCGGGATCTTCTTCAGCCCCTCCAGCCAAAGCGCCTGCTCGGCGCGGGCGTCGCCGGTCTTGCCCTTTGCCGCGAGCGCAATCGCGCGGGCGCCGTGGTGGAACGCATTGGTGTACGGCATGTAAGGCTTGTCCGGCTGCGGCGCCGCCAGAATCTCGTCCCACATTCCAAACCGCACCATCACCTCATCCGGAATCGCGCCGAAACCTTCAATCATCGGCGAGAACTCCTTCACAAAATCATCCGGCAGGCTCGCAACCATCGCCTTGCTCTGCCTCACCGCCAGCTCGCGCTGCCCCGTCATCAGTGCGGCATAAGCCAGCATGTGATAGTTGTGCGCCTCGTAGAAAATCAGCAGCCCCTTAGGCGGACCGGAAACCTTGTGGTAACTGACGGCTGAGTCAATTGCCTTGGCGTTCCAATCAATCGCCTTCTGCCACTGGCCCACGCGAATGTCGATGTGCGTCGGCATGTGAACGTTGTGCGCCAGACCGGGTTGCAGTTCGCGCAGCCGATCCGCAGCGGCAACCGCCTTCTCCGGGTGCTGGCTCGCCTCCACCGCGTGGATGTACAAGTGGTTCGCGAACGGATGGTTCGCGTTCAACTTCAGCACCGCCTCGAGCGTGGCGACGATTTCCTCCGTCCCCGGATTCGGCGACCCATCCTTCATCCACTGGTTCCACGGCGAGAGGTCCATCATTGCCTCCGCAAACAGTGCGCCCACGTCCGCATCGTCCGGGTGCTTCTCCCATACCTTCCGCATCGCTTCGGCATACGCCTTATCCAGCGGCGATCGATCCTCCGGCTGCGGATTGGCATAGCGCGCCGTGAGCGCTTCGATCAAGTCCTTCTCCACCGCTGTGCACCTTGCCGCATGCTGCCTGGCCAGTTGGAGGTTCTTCCACGCCGCCTCCGCCATCGGCGGCGGAACCAGCGGGAAGTTCACGTGCGGACCATTCGCGTAGGCGATCCCCCAGTACCCCATCGCGCAGGTGGGATCCAGCTTGATCGCCTGCTCGAACGAGCGAATTGCGGCCCCATGACTGAACCCATAGAGAAACTTGATCCCCTGCACCACATACTTCGCCGCCTCCGGATTGGCGGCAGTGACCTCACGTCCTGTTGTGCCCAGCCCTTCGTACAACGGCTCCTCCGCCCGCAGCGAGGACGCCAATAGAACAACCGTCAGCATCACAACAGCTAATCGCGCCACTGTATTCATCGTTCTTCCGTCGGGGGTGTTCAATGTTTCAAGCGCCACCCAATGCAGCTTTTGCAAAATGAGGGTGTACTTCCGGCTAACGGCTCGACTCTTCACGCCCGTGCAACGGCTGAGCAACTCCAACTGCTTCGCGCACATAGGAAAACTCCAGGAAAGGGATTCGCACGCCGCCTCGGACCACCCGAAACGGATCGTCCCAACCTAGAGTCCCCCCGGCGCCGGCTCATAATCGAGCCGTCAAAGTTTGGTAAGATTGCCGTAAGCGCAGCTCATGTCACGGCGTGAGCAGCACTTGTGATAAGCCCCGGTTGACCGGAAACAGCCACGACGTTCCGGAAGTCTTGTTACCTCCACTCTTCCCTTGGCAACGAGACTGTCCAAATAGGCTTCTTTCAACTCAACAGTAGCGCCTTGCGAGTTCTGCAAAGCCCCGTTGCGTGAAGCTGTCGAGTTGGGCACAGCGGGCGATTTCAATAATGTCGTGCCAGCGAATGTCAGCATCGCGGCGGCATCCAATCGTAGCGTTCGTGAAGCGGCATTCTGCGAAGTCGGGAACCAATCGCTTGAGCAGCCGCGCAATGAGCTTCTGCGTTTCAAGCTGGTCGTAGCCGTCGCTTGTTCGGGACACGCCGCTTTCGACTTTCGCCTCAAACAGGATCACTTCGGTGTCGGCTGTCAGCAAAAGATCCGGTTTGGCATTGAATGCACACCGGAGATCGAACAGTTTTGGATGCACTGCCTTGGCTTGCTCCTTGTTCCATCTTGCGGGCGACCAGATTTTGCCGCT
>DASVUC010000313.1:0-44883 GCA_036387255.1 Tepidisphaeraceae bacterium
GTCCACTTCCGTGAACGAAGCCGACAAAAAAGTCATTGCCAAAATTACCGACACGGGCGTAGGGATTCCGCCCAAGGACCTGCCTTTTGTGTTCGATAAGTTCTATAGGGCCGAGGCGAACAACCGCATGGCCAAGGGCACGGGCCTGGGCCTGTCCCTCGTGAAGCACATTATCGAAACCGTGCATCGCGGGAAAATCTTCCTCGAGAGCACGGTGGGCAAAGGAAGCACGTTTGGGTTCGAGCTGGACCTTTCAGAGTAGTGGAGCGAGTCATGAGTGAGCGAACGATTCTGGTTGCTGACGATGAATCTCACATCCTTCACGTCGTCTCGCTGAAGCTGCGCAACGCCGGCTTTAAGGTCCTCACCGCGCGCGACGGCGCCGAAGCGCTCGAGCTGGCGCAGCAGGAGAATCCGGATCTGCTGATTACCGACTATCACATGCCGCAGCTTTCAGGCATCGAGCTTTGCCAGCGGCTGAAACAGGATGAGAAGACCAGCAAGATCCCGGCGATCATGCTGACGGCCCGGGGTTACCACCTGGAGCCACACGACACCGAGCAAAGCGGCATCCTTCGCATGCTCAGCAAGCCGTTCAGTCCACGCCAACTGCTTGCTACGGTCAATGAAGTGCTGGAGGGCGTGGCAGCCTGAGTTGTTGGGTAGGGGAGCTGCATGATTGAAACAGCAAACATCACGTCGACCCCGTCCGCGTCTGCCGCGGTCCCCGCATCCGTGCTGGAGAACCTGGCCGCGCGCTTCCGGCCCGGCGGTTTGTGCCTGGTGCTCCTGGGCAGCGATGGCGCCGTCGCCTATCAGGATCCGGCGACCAACCTCTTCTTCCAGCGCTTTGCGCTGCCGATGATCCAATACCCTGACTCGCTCGATGGCCTCAGCGAACGCGTCGCCGCCATCAATCTTAACTCCGGCGTCGAAACCTGGAACATGCTTCCCGGCGTCGCCCTCGCCGCCTTTCCCTATATCGAGCGCCGGCAACTCATGGGCGTCATGCTCCTGTGCGGGCGCAGCACCACGTTTAAGTTGAGCGAAGACGTCATGCGTGTCTGCGGCCGCCTGGGGCTCGACGCGCTTTGGCTGAATCAACAGGCCGAGGAACTTCCGATCTACGGCGACGAAGCGATCCAGCGCCAGGGCCGCCTGCTCCAGGGCATGATCCGCGATCAGCTCCGCCTCTCCAGCCTCGAGCAGGAGCTCGATTCTCTCTCCGGCCAACTCGCTAATACCTATGAAGAACTAAGCCTGATCTATCAAATCAGCTCCGGCATGCGAATCAACCGCACGGCCAAGGACTTCTTCAAGCAGGCGTGCCTCGACGTGATGGGCGTGATGAACGTTCGCGGCATGGGTGTCGCCCTGTGCGAATCCGATCAGAAGCAGGATCCGGTGCTCTACGGCTCGCTCAGCCTTCCGCCCGGGAAGGTGCATCGCCTTGCCGATGAGCTCATGAACGTCATGAAGGAGCGCAAGAGCCACCTGCTCATCAACGATCTAAAGGATGATCAAACTTTCTCGTGGCTCAACGATCATGCCAAGCAACTGCTCGCCGTCCCGCTTCAGCGCCAGGAGCAGGTTCTCGGCTGCCTCTTCGCACTTGATAAAGAGACCAACATCTTCGATTCGGTGGACAGCAAGCTGCTGAACTCCATCGCCAACGAATCAGCAATTTACCTTGAAAACGCGATGCTGTTCGAAGGCGTTCACGGCCTGATGATGGGCCTGTTGCACAGCCTCACCAGCGCTGTCGACGCCAAAGACGCCTACACCTGCGGCCACTCCGAGCGCGTGGCGCTGCTCGCGCGCCGGCTCGCGCAAGAGATCAACCTTTCCGATTATGAAGTTGAGCGCATCTACATGGCCGGCCTGCTCCACGACGTCGGCAAGATTGGTGTGTCCGAAGCCGTCCTCCAGAAGCCCGGCAAGCTGACCGTCGAAGAGTTCGACATGATGAAGAAGCACCCGGAAATCGGGGCGCGCATCCTCCAGGACATCCGAGAAATCAAGGACATCATCCCCGGCGTGCTGTATCACCACGAACGCTTCGACGGGAAGGGCTATCCCAGCGGCCTCGCCGGCGAAAACATCCCCGTGATGGGCCGGATCCTGTGCCTTGCCGACTGCTTCGATGCGATGACCAGCAACCGCACCTACCGCAAGGCGCTGCCCCTGGAAGTCGCGCTAATCGAAATCCGCCGGTGCAGCGGCACCCAGTTCGACCCGAAGCTCGCCGAGTTTTTCATCAAGATCCCGTGCAACGAATTCCGCGAGCTTGTCGTGAATCACCAGGAACAAACGCGGAAAATCGCCGAGAAACAGCAAACGCTCAAGCCGATCTAGTGTTCAAGGTTTAGCCGCCTCGCGTGCGAGGCGCGGTGTGTGGATATGGCGCTCAAGTGCGAAGAATACAACAACGTCTGCGTCGTCGCCCTCAGCGGTGATCTCACCGGCGAGGTCACCCAGGAACTGCGCAAGACCGTTGACGAGCGGGTCGACCACCGCCACGTCGTCGACTTCGTGGTCGATTTCGAAAAATCCGGCTTCGTCGACTCCGAAGGCCTGGAAACGCTCCTCTGGCTCAAGCGCCGCAGCGAAGATCTCTTCGGCCAGGTCAAGCTCATCAACCTCGACGAAAACTGCCGCAAGATCCTCGAGGTCACTCGCCTCGAACACCGCTTCGAATGTCACAACGATTTAAGCGGCGCCCTGAAGACGATGAGGTAACCCGTAGCGTGGGCGTCTCGCCCATGCATGAAGTCATGATTGCCACCCTGCAACGAAAACCTCTCGGCCAACTGCTCCTCGGAAAGGGCCTTGTCTCACAAGAGCAGCTCGAGCGCGCCCTCGACGAGCAGCGCCGCTCAAACCACCAGAAGCTGCTCGGCGAGATCCTCGTCGAACTGCACATCTGCTCGGAAGATCAGATCACCGAAGCGCTCGCCCAAGCTTATGGCGTACCATACGCCCGCGTCTCCCCGCGCGTGGCCGATCCCAAGGTCATTGCGGTTCTTCCCAAGGAGTTCCTGGAGAAGCACACCGTTCTGCCGCTCTTCCTCGTTGAAGGCGTCCTCACGGTGGCGGTCCCCGAGCCCGCCAACGTCTTTCTGCTGGAAGAGATCGAGCGCATCAGCAGCTACCAGGTGCAGGTCGTCGCTGCCACCACGCGGGACATTAAAGCCACCATCCAGACCTACCTCCCCAACGACAAGGTGTTCGTCATCGACGACATCATCGAGGAGGTCAAGCCCGAAGAGTTCACGCTCATCGAGGCGCCCGTCCAGGATCTGGGCAACCTCGAGCAGCAGGCCGGCGACTCGCCTGTCGTGAAGCTCGTGAACTACACGATCTACAACGCCGTCAAAGATGGCGCCAGCGACATCCACATCGAGCCCGGCGACAACGCCCTCCGCATCCGCTACCGCATCGACGGCCGGCTGGTCGAAAAACTTCGCCCCCCGTTCCAGATGGGCGCCGCCGTCACGAGTCGCATCAAGATCATGGCCGGCCTGGACATCTCCGAGCGCCGCCTCCCGCAGGACGGCGGCATCCACGTCATGATGGACAAGCGCCCCATCGACCTCCGCGTCAGCACCATGCCTGGAAAATACGGCGAGAAAGTCGTCGTCCGAATCATCGACAATGACCGCGGCGCGGTGAACATGGAGAAGCTCGGCTTCGCCTATGACACGCTCAAGCTCTGGCGCCGATTGATCACGCTGCCTAACGGAATTCTCCTCGTCACCGGTCCCACCGGAAGCGGCAAGAGCACCACGCTCTACGCCTGCCTTCAGGAGCTCAACAACGACGACACCAACATCTGCACCATCGAAGACCCGATTGAATACGCCGTGCAGGGCGTCAACCAGTTTCAGGTGAACGAGAAGGCCGGCTTCTCTTTCGCTAACGCATTGCGCGCCCTGCTGCGTCAGGACCCGGACATCATCATGATCGGCGAAGTTCGCGACCAGGAAACCGCAAAGCTTGCCTCACAGGCCGCACTCACGGGGCACCTTGTCCTCAGCACGCTCCACACGAACGACGCCCCCGGCTCCATCACGCGGCTCTTCAACCTTGGCATCGAACCCTACCTCGTCGGCGCAAGCCTCGGCGGCGTCCTCGCCCAGCGCCTCGTCCGCAAGCTCTGCCAGGCGTGCAAAGAAGCCTACGAGCCCACGCCCAACGAGAAGCGCCAGTTCGAAAAGATCTCCGACGATGTGCAGACGCTCTACCGCGCCAAGGGATGTTCCCGTTGCCGCAACCTCGGCTACTCCGGTCGAATCGGGATCTACGAGCTCCTCGTTCCGGATGACACCATGATCGAGCGCATCAGCCAGGGCGCGCCTCTCAACGAAATCCGCGACATTGCCCGCGCCAGCGGTATGAAAACGCTTCGCCAGGACGGCCTGGAAAAGGTGAAGTCCGGCATCACAACGCTCGAAGAGGTTTACCGAGCCTGCGCTTAAACCATGCCCACCTTTGCCTACACAGCTCGAGACGGAAACGGCGTCGCCATCAGCGGCACCATCTCCGCCGCCTCCGAAGCCGAGGCATCCACGCTCCTGCGCCGCGAGAGCAAGTATCCCATCTCAATCCTGCCCGCCCGCGCCGACGGCAGTTCCTCAACGTCATCCGTTGGCACCACGGGCATTAAGATCTCTCGCGCCGACGTCATCCAAATCTCGCAGCAGCTCGCGATCATGGTGGAGACTGGCGTCACCATCACCGAAGCCCTCGAGTGCATCGCCACCCAGAGCGACAAGCCGAAGGTGAAAGCGCTGGTCGAAGATCTCCAGCGCCAAGTGCAATCCGGCGTCGACTTCAGCACCGCATTGTCCAGGCACGACCGCAGCTTCCCCCAGCTCTACATCGCCCTCATCCGCGCCAGCGAAAAGAGCGGCATGATGGGCAAGCTGCTCGTGCGCGCAACACACTATCTTCGCGACGAACAGGAAACCGTACGGCGTGTCAAAGGCGCGATGATCTATCCGGCAATCATGCTCGTCTTCGCGATCAAGGTGACGATCTTTCTGCTGATCTTCGTGTTGCCGAAGTTCACCAGCATTTATGCGGCAAAGGCCGCCGCGCTTCCGGTGCCCACGAAGATCCTGATGAACATCAGCGACTTCCTCGTCACGCACTACATCATGCTGCCCATCGGCCTGATCCTGCTCGTCGGCGCCCTCTTTGCGGCGCTGCAAACACAGGTCGGCCGGCGCGTGAGCCACTACCTTCAGCTCAATACTCCCGTCATCGGCGGCGTCTTCTGCAAGCTCCACCTCTCACGCTCCCTCCGCATGATCGGCACCATGGCCGGCGCCGGCGTCCCCCTGGTCGAGTGCGTCACCACCGCCAACGACCTCTGCACCAACAGCTATTTCAAGCAGCTCTGGACCGACGTGCTGAACAAGATCCAGTCCGGCCGCCAGCTGTGCGAGCCGCTCTTTGAAAGCAATCTCGTCCCCCGCAGCGTCTCCCAGATGATCCACTCCGGCGAAAAATCGGGAAAGCTCTCCTTCGTCATGGAGCAAATCGCCGGATTCGCCGAGACAGAGCTCAAAGAGAAAATCGCCGAGATGACGCGCTATATCGAGCCCGCCATGATCATTGTCATGGGCGTCATCATCGGCTCCGTCGCTCTCGCGCTGCTGCTCCCGATCTTCACCATCAGCCGCGTCATGTCGCACTAGCTGCCCCCGCGATAGCCCGCGGTCAACGACCGCTCGAAGCTTTCAGCGACATCTTGTGCAACGAAGCTCACTGATCTGAGCAGCTCACCGACCCCAACCGCTCACCCCCGCGGACGCATTTCCCTCTAGCCCGAATCGCGCTCGCACGTTAAACCATTTGCAAAGACCCAACACTCTCGGCCTTTGGAGGTCCCTCATGCATCTCGGTAACGGACAAGTCACCACGGCCTGCGCCCTCTACGGACTTAGCGCCGCCGGCGCCGGTTTGATCTGCGGCTACGCGGTCGCGCGCAAGACCGCCGCCCCGCAGCCACTTCGCTACGCGCTGGGAACATCAGTCGTCTTCGCCCTTCAAGCGCTCAACCTCCCCGTCGCCAGCGGTATCAGTGGTCACCTCATCGGCGGCATGCTTCTCGCCTACTGGTTCGGCCCCGCTTGGGGAACCTTCGCCGTCGCTTCGGTCCTCGCGCTGCAATCCGCGCTGGTTGGTGACGGCGGGTGGACCACCCTCGGCTGCAACATTTTCAACATGGCCGTCATCCCATGCCTCATCGTCTACCCCATCTGGGACCGCGCCACTTCACGCCTCCGCGATAATGCACGCCTCGCAACCCTCGCCGTCGCAAGCTGGATCTCCGTCCTCGCAGCCAGTGTCTTTGGCGCCGTTGAACTCCTTTCCACCCCGGCGGCGCGCGACAACGCTCAAGCAATTGTGTCAGGCATGGTCGGCGCTCACGCTCTCATCGGCCTCATCGAAGCCGTCGGCACGGTGGCCCTGATCATCATTGCCCAGCAACTGCGCGATCTTCCGCAATCGATCCAACGCCCCGCGGCAACCGCCGGCATTCTCGCCGCCGCCCTCCTCGCGGCCTTCGGCTCGAGCCCTTGGCCCGACGGTCTCGATTACGCCCTCTCCCGCGCCGGCGTCGTCAGCGCCTTCGCCCAAGCCGGCGGCGATTACACGCTCGTCAACCTCGCTTGCGGGATGCTCCTCATTGGCATCATGACGTTCGCCGCGTCGCACGCCTTCCGCTCGCGCAGCGCGATCTGATCCCAGCAACAACTCTCTTTAAAGCAAATCCCCTCGCCCGGAAGCAGTCCAGGCGAGGGGATTGCATTAATAATCTAAATCCAACCTTACGCGATCGAGACCTTCAAATACCCCAGGCTCTGCGCCACCGCCGCGTTTCCGGACGTATCCGTCACCTGGTTTGACTGCAAGGTGACTAGGTAGCTCCCGCTGTCCCTGCTCGACCAGTCGCCGTGCGGGCCGGTGATCGAGTAGGTGGCGATCCACGCCCCATTGCTGTCCTGCACCAGCGACAGCAGCGTCGCCGCCTGTCGATAGGTCTTCGGGCCCGTCACGATGATGTCGCGCCCGTCGATCGTTCCTTCCTTCACCGCCACATCATCCGTGTAGGTGACCGTCAACTGGAGCGATGTCGTGCTTCGGCTCTGGATCGCGCTGGTCGTGAGCGTAGCGGTGGGAGGAGTTGTGTCCGCCAGCGTCTTCGCCGTCGCCAGCGTTGACCAGTCGGAAGCGCCCTGAGCGTTAAGCGCCTCCACGCGATACTGATAGGAAACGTTCGGCAGCAAATCGCTGTCGACGTACGAGCTCACGCTCGCGTCAAATGCGTCGATTGTCGTCCAGTTTAAACCATCGGTCGACCGCTGAAGCACCGTCTGTTCGCTCTTCTCGCTGCTGAGCCAATCCACGCGAATCTGCGTGGCGCTCAGCGCGGTGGCGTGCACTGCGGAAGGAACCGCCGGCGGCGTCGCTTCGATCATTGTCGTTGCGCTGGCAACGGCCGACCACTCCGAAGCGGGCGCGTTTGCAGCAACAGAGCCCACGCGATACTGATAGGTCGTGCCTGCCTCACCGTACATGTCAATGTAAGTGTTGGTCGACGGGACGAACACGCCCATCGTCGTCCAATTCACACCATCGCTGGACCGCTGAAGCACCGTGTTCTCCGACTGGTCCGTCGTGACCGTCCAGTCGATATACAGCTGCTTCGTGCTCAGTGCCGTCACGTGCAGATCCAACGGAGCGCTCAGCGGCTGCAAGGTTGTCGTTGCACTTGCGACGTTGCTCAGCGCCGAATTGCCCACGGCGTTGATGGCGTAGACGCGATACGAGTAGGTGGTGTTGGCGTCGACATTGTTGTCTGACCAGCTCGTTTGCCCGCTCGTGACAAACGCCACGGGCAAGAAGTCGCCGCCAGCCGTGCTGCGCTCGATGGCGAAGTACGTTTCGTTGCTGGATTGATCCGTCCATGAAAGGTCAACGCGATAGGCGCCCGTCGCAGCAGCCAGCAGGTCACTTGGGGCGAGCGGCGCCACATCGTCCGTCTTCGCTGACGCGGTTGCGGATGCATCCGAGCTGCCGAACGCGTTGCTGGCCCGAACCTGGTATGAGTAAATGGTGTCCGACGAGAGCCCAAGATCCGTGTAGCTCGTCACGCCCGCACCCACAGTCCCGACGACGACATACGTGCTGAAGTCGGTGCTTCGTTCGATGACGAAGCCGCTCTCGCTCGCGGTCGTGTCGGTCCAGGTCAGCACAATCTGATCGGATCCGCCCGCTATCGCCGACAGATTCGTCGGAGCGACCATGCTGATAGTTGCGCTTGTGCTGTTTGAGTAGTCGCTCGTCCGTCCGCCCGCTCCCAGCGCCTGCACGCGGTAGGTGTAGTTGACGTTTTCGATTGCGGTGGCGTCAGTCCAGTTGGTCACACCGGCGCCCACGGACCCAAGGACCACAAAGCCGTTCCCGTCGTTGCGCTCGATCGAGAAACCCGTCTCATCAGATGACTGGTCGTACCAGCCCAGGTCAACCGTGTTCGGCCCCGTCACCGTCGCCGACAGAGCTGCCGGCGCAGCCGGCGGCGGCGCTTGCAGCGTCGTCACCGGCGCCAAGTTCGACCAGACCGAAATCCCCACCGCGTTGTACGCACGGACGCGGTATGTGTACGTCGTGCTTGCCGACAACCCGGTGTCGCGATAGCTCGTGGTGTCTGCGCCAACAACCGCGATCTGAGCGTAGCGGAAGCCGTCGCTGCTGCGGTCGATGCGGAAGTTGGTTTCGTTGCTCGAATTGTCCGCCCACGTGAGGTCAACGGTTGTGCTGTCGACAGCGCTGGCGGCGAGCTGGTTCGGCGAAACCGGAACCGACGGAGCGGCCGCGGTTGTGGCGCTGGCGGTGTTCGAATAAACCGACGAACCGACCGCATTCATCGCTTTCACGCGGTATGTATAGCTCGTGGCGGCCACCACCGTGGTATCGAGATAGCTCGTCGTATCGGTACCCAACGTCGCGATCGCGGCGAAGGCGCCGGCACCAATAGCTCGTTCAACGACGAAGCTGGTCTCATTGTCAGCATTGTCGCTCCACGAGAGCGCCACCTGGCTCGTCCCGCTTGCCGCCGCCACAACCGTCGAGGGAGCTACGGGCGCCGTGGGTTGCGCCAGCGTCGTCGCGCCCACCACATTCGTCTGGCCCGAATCACCCACAGCGTTGAACGCCATCACGCGATAGTTGTAGCTGGTGCTGGCGGCAAGCCCATTGTCGGCATAGCTCGTCACGCCCGCGCCCAGCGTCGCGATCGCGGCAAAGCTGCCCGCGCCTGTCGCACGCTCGATCCGGAAACCGGTCTCGTTGTTCGAGTTGTCCGTCCAGCTCAGCACGATCTGCGACGGGCTTGTCGCCGTCGCCGACAGCGCCGTAGGAGCCACTGGCGCCTGCGGCGCGAGAGGCGTCGTCACCGTAACAACGTCTGTGTAAGCGGAATCGCCAATCGAGTTCGTCGCCCGCATGCGGTACGAGTAGCTCGCGTTCGCCGACACGCTCGTGTCGACGTAGCTGCTCACGCCCGCGCCCACCGTCCCGATCTGCACAAAGATCCCGCCCGTCGCGGCGCGATAAATCTTGAAGCCTGTCTCATTGTCGCTCGCATCCGTCCACGCGAGCGTGACCTGCGAGGAGCTGTCCGCCGTCGCTGACAGGTTGGTCGGCGAGACCGGCGCCCTGGGCGCAACCGGCGTGGTCGCGGTGGCGGTGGTGGTGTAAGCGGAATCTCCAATCGCATTCGTCGCGCGTACGCGATACGAATAGGTCGTTCCTTCCGCCGCCGTCGCATCGACATATCCCGTTGCGCCGGCGGCAGTGACCGCGATCTGCACGAATGCGCCTGTTCCAGTTGCACGCTCCACCTTGAAGCCGGTCTCGTTGGTGGAATTGTCGTTCCAAGCCAGCGTCACCTGCGTCGCGCTGCCCGCCGTCGCCGACAAGTTTGACGGAGCAACCGGCGCGACACCCAAGGTCGTCGCGCTGGCGAGATTTGACCACACCGAGGAGCCGACGGCATTGTACGCCCGCACCCGGTAGGAATAGTTTGTCCCCGCAGCCAGGCGGCTGTCCACGTAGCTGGTGGTATCCGCGTTGAGATAAGCGATCGGCTGGTACATCCCGCCGCTCGTGCTGCGGTCGATGCGGAAGTTGGTCTCGTTGCTGGAATTGTCCGCCCACGTCAGGGCGATGCTGCTGGAGCCCTGCGCCGTCGCCACGAGCTGATTCGGCGAAACCGGTGCGAGCAGTGCGATCGGCGTCGTCACCGTTGCCGTGTTGCTGTAGTCCGAGTTCCCGCCGCCGTTCGTCGCCAGCACGCGATAGGCATAGTTCGAGCTGCCCGTGAGGCCGTTGTCGGTGTAGGTGAAGGTGTTCGCCGCCAGCGTGGCGATCTGCACGAACGCGCCGCCGTTGAGCGAGCGTTCTACGATGAAGTTGCTCTCGTTGTCTGCGTTGTCAACCCACGACAGCGAAACCTGCGAGCTGGTCAGCGCCAGCGCCGCCAGACCACTGGGCGCTGCCGGCGCCGTCGGTGTAGGCGTCGGCGTCGTCCCGCCGCCGGTGCTCGCGCCGTACTCGAACGCCCCGATATCCACGCCCGTCAAAGGCCGCAGCAAGCCCAGGATATCCGTCACCACGCCGGTGAGGCTGATCCCCTTATCGATCGCCGGGCTGGTCGCCGAGAGGTGGAAGTCGTTCGCGCCCGCGTTGACGAAGAGCGCGCCCGCGGTGCTCGTGAACGAATGCGCATCATACGCGGGGTTGTTCGTCCGCCATTCGCTGAAGGTCTGGCCGGATCCATCCCCGCTCATCATCCGGCTCGGACCGCCGTAAATGTTGTAGTCAATCTGGCTGCCGGCGTCGGCGGTGCTGTACATTGAGATGGCCGGCGCCGTGCCCTGGTGCAGGAAGATGTTGTTGAAGATCTTGTTCCCCGTCGCCGCGTCCTTTAGCTGAAGCGCGACGTTGCCGGTGCTGCTGGGCATGATCACCGTGTTGTTCACGATCGTGTTGTTCATCGATCCGCCGGTGGCGTCGATGTTGTAGAGCGAGATGCCCTTGCCGCGGTTGCCGTACAGCAGGTTATTGCGGATGGTGCTGTTTTGCAGCCCGTCGCAGTTCATCGCGCTGCCGCCGAGCGTGCCGTTGTTGTAGACGGTGTTGTTCTCGTACAGGAACCCGCTGTTCACGCCCCCGTCGCCGTTGGCGTGGATGCCGTTGCCGTTGTTGTCGTGCACGACTGCATTGCGAATGGTGACGTTGGATGAGCTGTTGGCGATGTAGATGCCGTGGTTGCGCTGCGTGGCGGCATCGACGAACAGGTTGTTGTTGAAGCTCTGCACGCCATCCAGCGTGATGTTGTTCACGTACGCGCAGTAGATCCCCACCCAGCCGTTGTTGGATGCGGTGCAGTTGTAGATGCCGATGTTGCTGGAGTTGCGGATGCGGATCCCGCTGCTTACCGCGCCGCTGATGTTGCCGCTGGCGTTGTTGACGTTGAACCCGTAGAGGTCGACGTACGCGGAGCCCGATGCTTGGTCATACCCCGACAGCTCGATCCCGCAATCCACCGCCGTCTCCTGGCTCTTGGAGACGATGTTCACTCCCTGCTCGGCCTTAAACACGATGTGTGCCGACGCGGTTCCCTTCAGGCCGTACTTTGCGAAGCCGGCATAGTCGCCCGCGGCGACGTTCACCGTGTCGCCCGCGCGAACAGAATCCACTGCCTTCTGGAGCGTCTTCCACGGCGCGCTCGCCGATCCGCTGGCGGTGTCGCTGCCGGCGGTGGAGACAAAATAGCTGGAGAGGAGCTGGCGGTTCTCCAGCGACTCAAGGTTGAACGAGCGCTTGATGGTTCGGATTCCCCGAGTCGCTTTACGGCGCATCTTCATCGCCTGCTCCTGTTAAACCAACGGGCGGAAACAAATGACCCTTAACAGTGGAAAAGCGGCGTGAGACGGAGCGTGTGGCGGGACTTCGATCTCAGCCGGATGTGTGCCCGCCGGCCGAGTCGAACAACAGTCCCAGTTCTTCCCTACGAGCCCTTTACGAGCGGCTTTGTTGAACGCCGTTCACCTGGCGGGTTTAGAAGGCGCGGGTCGTTGTGGGTCTCCGCGTTGTGGTGCTCAAGGTTGCGCCTTTGAGCCCGCCATGGGAGTGATACGGGAGGGAAATGATTTGGTTCCGCTGAGCGAGGGGATTCGCTGATTATTTTCTCTACGGAATCATTCTTCCGAAAGTGCGAATTTAGCGTTGAAATTATGGAGAATCTTTTGCGCATGAAGCGTTACTTTAACAGTCGTTTCACCTCATCCGTTGCGCCCTTCCGGAGCTTCTCCGGCACCTCCCGGAAGATCTTTTCCGCTGCCGCCCGCGACGCCTCTGGCAGCTGCGGGAGCTGCATCCCGGCGGCGACTTTTTCAGCATCGGCTATGAGTTTGGCATGCGCTTCGGCATACCCTGAGGGAAGTGCGGCGGGCTCATACGCCCACTTCTCCGCGGCTGCTCCTCCCCGGCAAATCGTCAGTAGCACGTTCCCCTCCTTCGGCAGCTCGTCATACTTCAGCGTGACCCCCTTCTTCTTCCACACATCCACCTTCTGCTCGTCATTAACAAACGCGCTGGTGATCTCCCCCGCCCCCATCACGCGGATGTAGATGCGCTTGGTGCCGAAGCGGATGGGATCCAGCTGCTCCAGTTCCGTCACGCTCTCCGGCAAGTGCGGGATCACGTCCAGCGACTGGCTCAAGTAAACGTATTCAAAAATCCCCCGCACCGTCGCCGCCGGGATCGCGAAGATGTCATAGGTGATGTTGATCGGCTGGTTCGGCTGATACACATCATCGCCAAAATTCGTCAGGTTGTTATCCATGCGGAAACTGTTCGCGAACTTCATGAACTGCTTGTTGCTCGCCCGGATGTCCTCGAATTTCTCCAGCCGCGCGTACGCCATCAGCATCCGCCCCTCGCAGGTGGACCAGTGCCCGCCGTTCACCCAGTTGCCGAAGCGCCAGAGTCCCTCCGGCCGCTCGTACATATCGTCATAACCAGGATAGTTCGGAATGATCAGCGCGTGCGGCCGAAGCTGCGGGATGCTTTTGATCTTCTGATAAATCTTCTCCGCCTGCTCATCGCTGACGATCCGGTGCGCGATCGCATCATGGTTCGGCGACGCCTCGAAGTACCCGTGCTGCTTCGCCCCAAAGACGCCGTGCTTCTTCCCGTCCGGATCCATCGATCGAATGAAGTACCCCTCTTCCGTCTGAAGCGCCTTCAATCCTTCCGCCGCATAGCTGCGCCGCGACGCCAGATCCGCCGCCAGCGCCCCATCCTTGACCAGCTTCGCCAACTCGATGGTGCGATCCAGCGCCGCGATATACGTGATGCTCAGCCCCGCCAGGTACGCCTTGTCATACGTCCCATCCGGCTTCTTCCACCCCGCATAGGAGGGCGCGAGCAGATTTCCCGCCGGCCCCGCGAAGAATAGATTGTTCTTCTTATCCCGCCGCGACTCGATGAAATTCAAACTGCGCTTCAGCAGCGGCAGGTAATGAGCGATCGCCTTCTCATCCCGGCCGATGAGCAGCAGCTCCGCCTGGAGCACCACGCCCGCCGCGGTGAATTCCATCCCCCAATCGTGGATGTCGATCCGGCCATCCCCCTGGCGGTAATAGACCGTTCGCATGTTCGCCGCGTCGCACAAGCACCCGTCCGGCCCCACCCAGTCGTGCGCCCCCTTGCGCTTCCCATCCCCCATATTGTTGAACCACAAATCCTGCGCATTCTGCACGAACGTGACGTACGGCTCGGTCAAAAACGGCAACGCCGCCAGCGTCGTCCCGTACGAGTTCTGAATCCACCACGCATCCCACGTCGGCCCCTCGACAAACCCGTTCCACGTCGGCTCATACAGCATCGTGATGTTCAGATAGCGCGGGTTCGGCTCGAAGAACGAACGCGACGTCTCCAGCAGTTTGAGGTAAGAGTCCGCTTCCGCCACCCCCACCTCCGCCCCGCGATAATGTTTCCCGTCAAAGCGTTTCGCTTCCTGCGCCAGTGCGGGCCAGGGCGAGACCGATGTGAGGACCAGCAGCAGCAGGGGAGTCAGCAGGATCGTTCGCATGGCCGCTATAAGACCCGCGCTCTCGCGTGAGTGCAACGGGGACTGGCTCATGCGAGGTCACCACGTTTGAAAAGATGCTCATCTTGGATCAACTCCCGCCAGCGCGTATGTTCTCCATCACAGCCGTGAGCGCCGCCGGACAAGGAGAGGGCCCGCTTTAATGCTTGAACAAGACCACAGCCGCAAGCTCAGCAGCGCCGCCGTCTGGTGGCCGGTGATCGCCGCAGCGCTGGTCATCGCCGCGCTCAGCGCCGCGGTGATGGTCGTTCGCCTCGTGCAGGTCTATCCGCACGATCCCTGGGAGTCGATCATCGCGTCGGATGGGTATCGCGTATCGGCCGGGTTGCCGGTGTATACAGACATCCAGACCGATCACGCCACCCACATGTACGGCCCGCTCATGATCTATGTGGTGGGGCTCGTTTATAAGCTGACCGGGGTTCACTTCATGGTCGGCCGGCTGGTGGCGCTGGCGGCGAGCATCTGGATCGTCTCAGCCCTGACCGCGATTTACTTCAGGCGACTGCCGTGGATGTTCGCCGTGGCGGGGGCGGCGATGCTCTTGTCGCTGAACCTCCGCATCCACGCCTTTTTCGCCCTGTGCAAGACGGACATGGTGGCGCTGGGCTTCGCCCTGCTGGCGCTGATCCTGATCTTCCAGGCGATCGAAAAAGGGCGGTGGGGGTGTTATCCGTTGGCGCTGGTCAGCTTTTGCCTGGGGTACCTCACCAAGCAGCCGGCGGCGATGTTTACCCTGGTGCCGCTGCTGGCCATGCTGCTGGGATGGTGGGGAGGGCGGCGGTGGTCCGTCGCAACCTGGGTCGCCGCCGCCGCCGCGCCGGGAACGATCGTCATCCTGATCGGCGCCATCTCCGTCCTGAACCCGTACATCCATTACTACACGTTCGTCACGGTAAGCCGTTGGCCGATGCGCTTCAACGTGCTGGCGGTCAGCCCACTGCGGCTGCTGAGCTTTTCCATCCTGGTGCCCGTGGGACTGGCGCTGATGCTTCTCGTCGGCCCGGCCCTCTCCTTGAGCGATGCGCGATGGCGCTGGCTGATCGCGGCGTGCGCCGGGGCGTTGCCCGGCTCTTTCCTCGCCTACGCCAAGCTCGGCGGGGGGCTCAATTCGTTCCTGCCCGCCCTTGTGCCGCTGACGGTGCTCGCGGTCGTCGCCATCGCCGCGGCATGGGCGTCGGCACGCGCCAGCCTCCCCATCTCCACCGCGCAAGCCCATGCCTTCGCCTGGGTGATGGCGCTGGTGATGATCATCAGCGCGCTCAATACCGAGACCGATTCGACCTACCTCCTTTTCGCCCACGGCCACGGGGACCGGCATTATCCGCGGGTGATCGAGCACGTCCGCGCGCTCAAGGGGCGGGTGGTCTGCCCCGATGATCCGACCATCCCCATCCGCGCCCTGGGTCAGGTCGGCCGCTCATCGTGGGCGGAGAACGACGCGGTCGTGTCGGTGTGGATGCCGGAGCATCTCCAGTTGGACATCATGCGGGCGGATTACGTGGTCGTGGTGAACTCGACCGACCGGAAATATCTCAAACCGGACCTGCTCGAATCCTGGGGATTCGTACCCGCCGGGTGGAACGGCGAGGATTTGGGGATCTACGCGCTGTGGCGCAAAGAGCCTACCGCTCCGACCGCGTCCCCCGCCGGCGGGGGCCTTTGATGGGGCGCTTCTCTGCTCATCCGTAAAATCTGTGGATCCTTCTCCTGCTCATTGCCCTCTCTCGCCCTTTGCAATCTCTGCGTCGCGAGCCAAGGACGCCAAACAACCAAATGCCCGAGAAAAACAGGATCAATCTGCCCGTAAACGTAAACCCTGCCCCCTCCCCGACGTACCACATAGGCAACACCGCTCTCAAGCACCCTTGATTCCCACCCCGGAGGCAGAGTGAAGCGATCCCTCATCGAACATCTCGAAACGCGCCGGCTTTTCGCGAGCATGATCATCACCCGCGGCGGCACCTACTCGGGCAACTGGGACAGCAACGATCCCGGTAAAGCCGCCGTCACCATCGCCACCGCCGAGCCCGTTACGATCGAGAACTCGACCATCCGCTCCAAGGGCGACCTCATCCAGACCTCGGTGGACCACGCCAAGGTGACGATCCGCAACACCCAGGGCTACGGCCTTAACCCGAACGTCTACGGCCGCACCCCCGGCCGCTTCCTCGACGCCGTCCGCTTCGACCGCGTCGATATCCAGAACAACTACCTGGAGAACACCGCAGGCATCAACCTCTACAGCTTTTCCGGCAACGGCGCCGCCAGCCAGACGATCACCCTCAAGGAAAACAAGGCGAAAAACATCGACGGCCGCCGCTCCAACGGCAACAACGGCTGGCTGGATTTCAACACCCGCACCAACCTCGCCACCGGCGAAACCGAAGACGGCTGGGACACCGTCCAGTTCGTCCAGCTCAACAAGAACATCAACGTCGCCAACGTCGAGATCAGCTGGAACCAGATCATCAACGAACCCGGCAACAGCCGGGTTGAAGATAACATCAGCATCTACCGCTCCAGCGGCACCGCTGCGAGCCCCATCTCCATCCACGACAACTACATCCAGGGCGCCTACACGATCAAACCCGCCCAGGGCGATTATTCCGACGGCACCTACAGCTACGACTGGAGCTATTCCGGCGGCGGGATCCTCCTCGGCGACGGCGTCGGCGCCACCGCCGCGCTCGACCCGGCTTACGTGAAAGTCTTCAACAACCAGATCGTCAGCACCACCAACCACGGCGTCGGCATCTCCTCCGGCCACGACCTGGAGTTCTACAACAACCGCATCGTCTCCGCCGGCGTCACCGCCGATGGCAAGACGATCAGCGCCCAGAACGTCGGCGCCTACATCTGGGACATGAACCACCTGGGCTCCTCCCGCTTCTACAACAACGCCGGCCACGACAACACCATCGGCTGGCTCAACCACGGCAGCCGCAACGACGCCTGGAGCCCCGTCTCCGGCAGCATTTCTAATTCCGTTAAACTCCCCAACCCCATCACCCTCGCCACCGAGACGGCCGAATTTTCCCTGTGGCAGCAGAAGCTCGCCGCGCACACCGCGCCCGCGCCCGCACCGACGCCGACTCCGACGCCCACTCCGACACCGACGCCGACGCCAACACCGGCTCCGACGCCAACACCGGCTCCGACTCCGACTCCGACTCCGACTCCGACGCCGACTCCGGCACCGACTCCCACGCCCGCGCCCGCGCCCCCTCCCGCGCCCACAAATATCGCCGCTCAGGTCCGCACCGCGACCTCGATGAACGTGACGTGGACCGACAACTCGAGTGACGGCGATGTCGCCGGCGGGGCGAGCTTCATCATCGAGCGTTCCACCGACGGCGTCGCCTGGATCGCCGCCGGCAGCGCCGCCCCCGGGCAGACGTCGTTCCTCGACACCCGGTTAAATCCCGCCACCACCTACCACTACCGCGTCACCGCCACCAGCTTCACCGCCGGCGACTCCGCCCCCAGCGCCGCCGCAGAGGCGAGCACGCCGCTCAAGGGCGACACCAACTTCGACGGCCTGCTCACCGGCGACGACTTCATCGCCGTCGATTCCAACCTCGGCCTGACCGGTGTCGGCTACGATCAAGGCGACTTGAACGGTGACGGCCAGGTCGACGCGCTCGACTACGACGTTCTCAACGAGGCCTTCGCGGCATAGCCACCTTGCTCGGCCACAGAGATCACAGAGGCCACAGAGAGATGCTTCTTCTTCGTCGCCTTCTCCCTCTTGGAGCTTGGGCCTCAGAGCCGAAGGCCAGACCTCTCAGCCACTCATCCTTAGAGCCGAAGGCCAGACCTCTCAGCCACTCATCCTTCCTTCCCCTCCTTCAAGCCCCTTGGATGTGAGGGTTGACCACGCTTTGGCTTTCCCGCCGACGAACGACCGCGAGGAGGGCGAAGACCAGCGCCGCCGCCAGGAGTGCGAAGCCGACGTTCCGCAGGCGAAAGTCAGGCGCGGGAATCACGGTGCCGCTACTGACCACGTAAGGTTCGCGCGTGTACGCGGCGCACAGCCAGACGCTGGACGCGATCAGGCAGCCGGCGGACAGGATGGCGAAGACAATACGGTCGATCATCGGGTCACTCCCCGCATGCTCCCCCACTTACGGTTGAACCGTCAGCAGCTTACAGTGTTTCAGCTCGTAGTTCATCTCAACCCGCTTGTCGGGCCGCTGGGTGTCGAGCACTTCGATGCGCTGGTAGACGCCCTCGAAGCGGATGGTGTTGTGCGGCCGGATGGCCGCTGTGGCCGCCTTTTGCTCGAGATCGAAGTGAAGCTTGAAGTGCATGAACCCGCGCCAGCCGTATTCGTCGCCGCCGTTGCAATCGGTTTCGATGACGCAGGCGCCGTCGTCGCCGCGCGAGATGCGCTGCACCTGCACGAAGATGGGGAAGGCGAGGCGGTCGCGCGTGTGCTCGATGAACCACTTGTTGAGCGCTTCCCGTTTCTCCATCGTCCGGGGCGGCCGCACGTCGAGCTCGGGCGGGAAATGTTTGAATAGGCGCGCCTGGCTCAGGTACATCATGTCCGCGGAGCAGTCGCTGATCTCCAGCTTGAGCACGAGCTGGTTGCGTTCGCGCGCGAAGGCGAAGGACCGCAAGGCACCGATGACGTTGGGGCGGTCCTTGGGCAGCAGCAGATCGACCCGGGGACGCTGATCCTCCCGGCAGTCCGCGGTGGTTGAGACGATGAGCTTCTGGCCCTTCCACATGCCAGCGTCGCGGGTGAGCAATCGTCCGCCGGCAGGCGCGTCGCGGCTGATGGAAAGGAGGGTGAGCTGGCAGCCGAAGATCTTCCCCGCCAGCTGCCTGTTGAGCTCATCGGCCGCGGCCTTGAGAATTGCATCCGTGCTGTCGGTGCTCGGGCGCAGGTTCGAGGGCAGCCGGACGAACAAGTCGTCGAGCGACTTAACCTGGACGACCGGGCGGGTGGAGGTGGTGGTGGCCGCGGGCGACGACGCCGCGGGTGACGCCGCGGGTGACGCCGCGGGCAAGGTCGCGGGTACTGATGCTGCCGAGATCACCGCCGCCACGATCATCGACACTGCGCGCATCAGGGAATTGTACCGGCTGCGACGGTGAGGCAGAACCGGGAACACGGGAAAAGGACGCACAGGCCCAGACGCCAAGAGCGACTTGCGACGCGTTAAACAAGGTTTGATTTCACCGAAAAGGCTGAGGGGGACGTCCAGCTTTTGCCAACACGACTCTGGGAACAAGGCGAGAGGAGACACCCCCCCGCGTCCATCGGGCCCCAAGTTCAGGGGGGGCTCCGCTCGCCTTCTCCCCAGACCCCACTTCCACTCTCCTCTTCCTCCCCCCATTCAAGCCGCTCCAAGTGAGGTGAGTTGATGAGACCTGACGCCTTCAGCGCTTCTCACCAGTCCCCCCGGGTTGGTCGTGAGGCATGAGTCGTCCACCGTCCACACTCCGGACACCGATGCGGGGTGCCGCGCAGGTCGTAACCACATTCGCATCTGCCGGGTTTTCTTTTGCGCCGGGCGGTCAACCAGGCGTCTAAGCTAATGTGGCACGCCACCGTAAGAAAAGTCATCAAACACACAAGTGGCGTGTGATCGGGCCCCGGTCGCACGAAAAACATACAGGCCGCAATCACCGCGAGTGCGGCCGCTCCTGCGATCATCTGTTCAAATTTGGTCACCAATCACCTCATGCCGCCCGAATTTGTTGCAGTGGAAGGCTAAAGCGGACATCCAGCTTTTTCCAACATCGGGGAGGAAGCTATGGGCGGGGTCTGGGGCAGCGCCCCAGTATGGGGCGCGGCCAAGGCGACGGGAGTCAATTCACTGAGCTCGAAAGCGGTCAATAAAAATTGACTCCCGTCCCCCTCGCATCCCCATTCCGCGCTCCCGAAGACGCCAGTTCACCGCGGAGGCGCAGAGGACGCGGAGGCGTCTCGGTTCCCTCCGCGCCTCTGCAGTGAATTTGATCTCTCAGCTCCCGCCGAATTCTGGATGTCCCCTTAAGCTGTTTGTGGATGTCCCCTTAAGCTGTTTGGATGTCCCCTTAAGCTGTTCCCCTTAAGCTGTTCTGGATGTCCCCTTAAGCTGTTCCAATTTCTAGAAAGTCGTTGGACTCGCCAAGACAGACTTGATCACGTGACATACGCCGCATTCTAGGTGATTGGACTTTGCCCCGGAATCCGCGATGGCTTTTTCCAACATCGGGGAGGAAGCTATGGGATGTGAATGGATCACCAGCCCCGGAATCAAGAATCCCCGGCGTTGCCTGGAGTGCGGTCGAGAATCTGCGCCGCGCCCGTGATAAGGAAGAGCGAGCCTGCGGCCCAGCTTAGCATGAACAGCAGGTACATCGGCGGCGTCAGGAGACGCAGCGGAACCGGGACCGCCTCGCCGTTGGTTAGGACACGACCGTGTGAATCGGCGTACCGCAGACCGGCGGCGAAGTACCCGCCGAGCGGGTGCATCGCGGTTATCGTTACCACTTCACACATCCTGATGGAAACGAAAAAACCGAGCACCAATCCGCCGAAGAACAAGATCCCGGTGACAGCGCTGAGACGCTCGTACCGAGCGTGCCATGCGTGCATGAGGCGAGTCCGGGGCGCGTGTTCGCGGAACATCACGAATAATGCTAAAGCTGGCATCCGGCTTTTTCCAACAGCGGGGAGTCGAAGATAAGGGGTCATTCCTGATTATCAATTAGGAATGACCCCTTTTCCGTCTTAAGCGATCCGAGGAAGAGAGGCGGCGAGACACCATCAGGCCCCAACGTTTCTCGCCGCCTCTCTCCCTCGGGCTCCCACTCTCCACCACTCTTCGTTCCCCCATTCAAGCCCCTCCGATGTGAATGGATCACCAGCCCCGACTCATCTCGCGCGTGCCGGCTCAGTGCCACACTCGGGGCATCGGTCAGGCGTGGCGCGAAGATCGTAGCCGCATTTGGAGCAGCGTTCACGCAGCTTGTCCCTATCCAGACGGTGAAGAATCAGAAGTGGAACGATGACGTAGGCCGCGAAGAGCGGCACCAGCCATGGCAGGGAAATCACCGGCTCGCGCACATCGAGAAATCCAGGGCGCTGCACCAGTTGCACGACATGGATCGTGAACGCGTGCGGTTGTAGCTCGAAGACATCCTGCCGCCAAGTCAGCCGATAGCCGCCGTGGTTCGACATCTGCCGGAGGAACGCCATGACCGTCCATTGGACCGCACACTCGATCGGCACCGTGACGGCGAGCAAGATCTTCAAGCGTCGGCGCACGCGACTAGTTTAGCAGAGACGCGCCACGGCCGGGGCTTTTTCCAAGAGAAGGCTAAAGGAGACATCCAGCTTTTTCCAACATCGGGGCGGAAGTTATGGGCGGGTCGAACGCGTGCGGGTTCGTCTCGAGCTTGTGCTCGAACAACTCTGAAGAGTGCTCGGTTGACTCGAAAGAGTGCTCTTTCGTCTCTGCCGAGTGCTCTTTCGTCTTTAACGAGTGCTCTTTCGTCTCTAACGCCAATGCGAGGGGGACGGCCAATGCGAGGGGGACGGGAGTCATTTCCTCTTGGTCAGTGAAATGACTCCCGTGCCCTTGGACCCGTCCAAGCCGCCCCACAGGTGAATGGACCACCAGCCCCGGCATTGGCCTGATTCACGAGCGTGCCTTGTCGTCTTCTGGGTCCTTGCGATAACCCAATGAGGTAAGAGTGACGCCATCAGTCGACAGAAGGTACGCGAAAGCGCCCGCGAACAGCACGCCAGTCACGATTGTGGCGGACCAGATGGTGACCCTGTGCGCCTCGCGAGCAGAATAGTCCGGCGCGAGCCGCGCGAACGCGATCATTGCTCCGCCGAAGCCGAGGAAACCAACACTGGACACCGTGAAGCTGTATGAGGCGGCGTGCAAAAGGGCTCCGAGCGTCGTGGAGGGACGTCTTATGGTTCGCGGTTTCGTCTTCCTCATCTTGGCTCAGAAATGCTAAAGCTCACATCCGGCTTTTTCCAACATCGGGGAGGAAGCTATGGGCGGGGTCTGGGGCGGAGCCCCAGGGATTGATTCGAGCCCTGTGGACACCGTTTTTCGGCCCGCTGCTGCCGCGAAGGGTCCATGCTGCGCTCTGGAGGGTCACGCATCTGTTCTGGAGGGTCCATGATGGGCTCTGGAGGGTCCCGCATGCGATATAGCGGGTCCCCCGTGCGCTATGGAGGGTCCTGCATGCGCTATGGAGGGTCCATGATCTGCGACAGGATCGGGCGTTATTCGGACGCGCCTGCCGGCACGCGGGGGCAGGGGTGGAACATTCGGAAAAATTCTCCCCGTCGGATTAAGTGGACCGTCGCGCGGGTCGATGTCACGGGTGTGGCCAGACGTTCGCCGCGCCGAATTTGTAAACGTCCCTTGAACCGCCACGAACAGGAGTTTTCTGATGGGTTTACTGCCCACGACCAACAACGGGAAGATTGAGTTCTTCGAGGCGCATAACGCCCCATGGTCCGCCAACGCAACCGCGATTGGCACCACCACGGGCGCGGTGACGGCGCTGGCGACCAAGACCGCCACGGCGCGCGCCAAGCTGCTGGCGCAGACGCAGGCGCAGGAGGCGGCCAAGACCGCCACCGCCGAATTGCAGGCCGCGGTGCGGGATATGGTCACCGCCGGCATGGCGATCGTCGGCGACGTCCGCCACAAGGCGGACGTCAGCGGCGAGAGCGTCTACTTCCTGGCGCAGATCCCCGCACCCGCCACCCCCGCGCCGGTGCCGCCCCCGGGCACGCCCAGCAATTTTGTGGCGACGCTCACGCCGGATGGGGCGCTGAAGCTGAACTGGAAGTGCACCAACCCGGCCAACGCCACCGGCACGACCTACCAGGTCTTCCGCAAGCTGGGCAGCCAGTCGACGTTCAATTTCATCGGGTCCACCGGCCTGAAAACCCTGACCGATGACACGCTCCCGGGCGGAAATTCCAGCGTCACCTACCGCATCATCGCCGTGCGCTCGACGGCGCAGGGCACGCCGGGCCAGTTCGTGGTGAACTTCGGTTCCACCGGCGGCTCCAATGGCGCGATGATGGCGACGGTAGAATCCGCGCCCAAGCTGGCGGCGTAGAGGAATCTGGTCATTTAGCGATCTGATCATCTGGTCATTGATTCAATCGATGAATGATGAAATGGCCAGATGGTCAGATCCTCTTACCCTCACTCCCATGCTTCCGATCTTCGAGCCCCGCAAATCTCCGCACCGCCGCAAGCATTGGTCGCCGGTGCAATCGTCTCCCGCGCCCGCGCCCGCGCACGTCGTCTCCGTCACGGGAAGCTATGGCGACGATTTCGCCGTCTTTACGTTCGATCAGCCGCTGGTGGTGGAAGGGGGGGCGAGCTTTGACATGTTTTATTTGAGCGAGGCGTTTACCGTGCTGACCGGGACGGGGGGCGTGCTGCTCGATGCGTTTCGGTTGAAGATCATCTTCGACGGGACGATCGACGACACGGGAAACGCGTGGGCGTGGACGATCAACCCCGCGCCGGAGGTGGCGAAGATTCATACCGCCCTGGGGGAAGCGGTCGAGCAGGGGACGGGGACGGCGGAGGTGGGGTGAGAAGTGGTTTGTTGTTTGTGGCCAGTGGCTAGTGGCCAGTGGCTGGTGGCCAGTGGCTGGTGGCTGGTGGCTGGTGGCTTTGACCAACCCGGAACCCTCACCTCACGTTCAATTCGAAGCACGAAGGGGAAAATTCGAAACAGAATCGGTCCTTCGCGGGCGGGGGGATCGTGTCGGTTGACGGTGGGAGTTGAGCGCGCTCCAGGTTTAGCCTGCCGGCAACAACCGCAGCGCGTGGTTGGCCGCCCCGTTGAGCGCGTTGATCGGCGAGTTGATGATGACGATGGGCATGCGCTCGAGCAGCGCCTGGATGTTCCCCGGGCCCTTGTTGCAAAAGCGGCCCAGGAAGTTTTGCTTCTGCGGGGAGCCGGTGATCCTGGCGGCGATTCTCGGGGCGATGCCGCCGCCGAGGTAGACGCCGCCGGTGGCCAGGTATTTGAGGGCCAGGTTGCCCGCCTCGGCGCCATACAACGTGATAAACAGATCGAGGGCGGCGACGGAGGCTTGGTTGGTTCCGCCCAGCGCGGCGGTGGAGATGGCGGAGGGGGAGGGATCTTTCTCCGGTAGCGCAGCGCTGGGGCCGAGCTGGTCGGGTGTGATGAGAAAGTCGTAGATGTTGCGCAGCCCAGGTCCGGAGAGAACGGATTCCCAGGTGGCGGGCTTGCCGGTTTGCTTGAGGAACTCGAGCAGCGCCATTTCCCGATCGTCGGTGGGGGAAAAATCGCAGTGGCCTCCTTCGCAGGCGACGGCGTGGTGGTAGTTGACGTTGTCGTCCCAGACGAGTCCGGCTTCGCCCAGGCCGGTGCCGGCGGCGCAGATGGCGCGGTTGCCGGCGCGCTGGGAGACGCCGGGGTTGATCACGATCAATTGCTCGTTGCGGAGCAGGGCGATCCCTTCGGCATGGGCGCGGAGGTCGTTGATGAGGGCGACGTGGGGGATTTTCAGTTCATCCCGCAGGGCGGCTTCGGAAATCTTCCAATCCAGGTTGGTGAGTTTTACCTGGCCGTCGCGGACTGGCCCGGCGACGCCGAAGCAGGCGCGGCGGATGATCGATCGCTCAGGCGTTTGGGCGAGGAATTCGGTGACGGCGCTGGCGAGGCCGGGGCGGCCGGCGTTGGTAAAGGTCTGGTCGCGCAGGAGGCGGAGTTGTTCGTCGAAGAGTGCGAGGCGGCAGTTGGTGCCGCCGATGTCGCCGGCGAGGATCATGCGAATCATCCCTGATAAAGACGGGAATTACGTTAGGGAAAGACGTGGGGAGAGGCAACGGGGAGGGGGGGAGCGGGGGGGAGCGTGAACTGGCCATTAAACGATCTGGCCATCTGGCCATTTAGCGATCTGACCATCTGGCCATTTAGCGATCTGACCATCTGGCCATCCGTTCAATGGTCAGATCACCAGATGCTCAGATCACCAGATTCCCACCTCACCAGATCCCTCAGATCGCCAGATCTCTTCCAGTCGGCGCAAAAAAAAGTCGCCCGGTGGTAAGGAGGGGGGGAACCTTACCGGGGGACCCGGGCGAGCGAGAGCAATGTAGTTCAGTGGGGCGGACGCGTCAAGGTCTTTTTTGAGAGGAGCAAATCCTTCGCAAGGTTTTTGCGCGGCGCGGGGCGGGCAGGTGTTTTGCACGCGGGATGGCGGGATCCCAAGCGAGGAGATTTTGAATGAGCCGGATTGGATTTCATGCGGGACACGAGATGTTTGCACCGAGCGCGCTGCTGGAGTTCGTCAAGCTCGCGGAGCGCGCGGGGTTCGGTGAGGCGATGTGCTCGGATCATTTTCATCCGTGGATTCCCTCGCAGGGGCACAGCGGCTTCGCGTGGAGCTGGCTGGGCGCGGCGCTTCAGGCGACATCGCTGCCGTTCGGGACCGTCAATGCGCCGGGGCAGCGGTACCATCCGGCCATTGTTGCGCAGGCTGTGGCGACGCTGGCGGAAATGTTTCCGGGGCGGATCTGGCTGGCGGCGGGGACGGGGGAGGCGCTCAACGAATCTATCACCGGGGACGACTGGCCCCACAAGCAGGCGCGGCGGGAGAGACTGAAAGAGTGTGTGGACGTGATGCGGGCGCTTTGGCGCGGTGAAACGGTCACGCATGCGGGGAAGCATGTCCGCGTGAAGGAGGCGAAGCTCTACACGCGCCCGCGCCCGCGCCCGGCCGAGGCGCCGAAACTGTTCGGCGCGGCGCTGACGACGGAGACGGCGAAGTGGGTTGGCGGGTGGGCGGATGGGTTGATCACGGTGGCGAAGGAGCCGGACGATTTGAAGGAGGCGATCACGGCGTTTCGGGAAGGCGGCGGGGGAGGCAAGCCGATCTTCGTGCAGGCGGCCATTTCTTACGCGCGCGATGAAGCGGATGCGGTGGAGGCGGCGCATCGGAACTGGCCGATGGCGGGATTGGAGATTCCGATGCTGGGGGACTTGCCGACGCCGGAGGCGTTCGCGCGGGCGTGTGCGGGGGTGAGGCGGGAGGAGGTGAAGGAGAAGCTGCGGGTGTCGAGCGACCTCTCGCGGCATCGGGATTGGATTGCGCGGGATCTGGAGCTGGGGGCGAGCCGGGTGTATCTGCAGTATCTGGGGCCGGATATGCGGGCCTTTATTGAGGTGTTCGGGGAGAAGGTGGTGGGGGAGTTTTCATGACGTGAATGAGCGGCGAGGGAAAAAGACGCGGGCGTGCCGGTCACTTCGGCGGAGGGATGCGGGAGAGGTAAATGTCCTCTTTGCCTTGGCTGTAGGCGATCCAGATGGCGTCGTCCTTCCAGGTGTGGTCGGTGGACCATTCGCTGATGCCGCGGACGTACTGCGGGCCGGGGACTTTATAGAGGCCGGGGAAGCGGACGGGGTGGGCGTCGCTGTTGACGATGCGCATGTTGCGGAAGGTGATGCCGTCGTCGCTATCCACCATGACGAGGGGAAAGCGCTTTTCCAGGTGCGGGTTGTAGAGGAGGACGTACTTGTTGGTAGAGGTTTTCTGGCCCCAGATTTTGGCCATGCCGGTGATCAGCGTCGGCGGGCGCGTCGGCTGAGTCCACGTTTCACCTTCGTCGCGCGAGAGGGTGACCCAGCCCCATTTCATCAGGCCGACCAGGGCACCATCCGCGCGGTGATAGAAGCACATCGCTTTTCCGAAGCGGGGGAAGTGCTCGCGGGAGGGTTCCGACGGCGGCCACTGGTTGATGTCGTGCCATTTCATGCGGCGCTCGTCGAGCAGGCGGCCGTAGTCTTGCTGCTCGAGGAACGGTTTGTTGGCGAGCAGTTGCTGGCAGGCTTGTTTGAAAGCCTCATCGGAACTGCTCGTGAAGAGGGGAGGAAGTTTAGAGTTCGTCTCCTGTTGAGGATCGCGGAGGAGAAAGACACCGCCCAGCGAGTGATCGGCGCGAACCTCCCGGACGATGAGCCCAGTTTTCCTCGACTCAACGAGCGCGGGTGTGTCGGTGGTGGTGCGAAGGCCGGCGATGGCGAGCATGCGGCCGTTCGGGGCAACGAAGAAGTACATGCGCAGAGACGTCGAAAGCCCCTGGGGGAAGAGCAGCGCCGGCGGAGAGAAGGTGATGCCGTCGGCGGAGGTGGAGTACAGCTCGCGCGAAACGCCGACGTCTTCGTCTTTTTCGCAGGCGTCCCACGCGACGTACAGGCGGCTCTTCCACGCGGCCAGGTCGACGTGGTGGTTGTAGGTCCAGCCGCCTTCTTTCGCGTGGAAGACTTCGACGTGACGCACGCCGGGCACCGGCGGCGTGTCATCCGACGCTGTGGTCGGTCCAACGACCTGGAGAGATTCTTGAGCGCACACCAATGACGTCGAAATCAGCGCGATGAGGAGGGTCGTACGCTTGAGCATCCGAGGAGAAGTGGGAGAAAGTACCCGCGACAGGATTCGAACCTGTGACCTCCGGTTTAGGAAACCAGCGCTCTATCCAACTGAGCTACGCGGGCGTACGGTTAAACGTTATCCCGCGCGGGGGACGGGAGCAAGCGAATCTGCCAAACCGGGGGGAAATGACGTGGCGCAGGGCCGCTTGGGCGGCTGCGCCTATAATCGCGGCCTATGTCGGATTCGGTTTCCTCGCCGGGGTTGCGGGCGCATGTGACGCTGGTGCTGTGCACGGTGCTGCACGCGTTTACGCACGCATATGGGTCGCTGCTGGTGCCGTTGTATCTGCTGATGACGCGGAGCTTGGCGCTGCCTGGGGTGGGGTATGCGTCGTTCATCGTTACGATTTACGGGCTGTTCACTTGCGTAGGATCATACCCGGCAGGGATGCTGGCGGATCGGTTTGATCGGAAGACGATCCTGGGGATTGGGTTGATCGGGAATGCGCTGGCGGTGGTGGCGATGGGGCTGACGCACAACTACAACCTGCTGATTCTGCTGGGAATCTTAGCGGGCGCCTTTGGGACGCTGTTTCATCCGGCGGCGAACGCGCTGATCCCGGAGCATTACCCGGCGTCCCCGGGAATGGCGATTGGACTGCTCGGGATTGGGTCAGGGGTCGGGTTTTATGCAGGGCCGCAGTTTGCCGGGTGGAGGGCGCAGACGGCGCAGTGGAACATTGCCGGCCTTTCGATTTCGGATTGGCAGCGGCCGGTGATTGAGGCGGGGGTGGCGGGACTGATTATGGGGATTGTTTTTCTTTATGTGGCGCGCGAGGTGCGGGGTCGGAAGCGGCGATTGGCTTATGAGGGGACGGCGCAGGGAAACAGTGGAGAGATCCGGGCTGCTGCTGCGCCGGCGCGGTCGAACAAGGGGCTGGGGATGCGCGTCGCGATCATGGCTGCGGTGTTGGGATGTCGAGACTTCGCGGGGCTGGCGACGTTGTCGCTTTGCTCCATCTACCTGCAAAAGGCGCACAACCTCGACGCACGGCGGACGGGATTCATCCTCGGCGCGATGATGCTTGTGAGCGTGGTGGTGAACCCGATTGCGGTGTGGCTGTCGCCGGGAAGGCGGCGGCTGCCGACGCTGGCAACAATTCTGATTTTGGGAGGGGTTGTCGTGGCGACGACGCCGCTTTGGCCGGTCCAGCATGTGCTGTGGGCGTTGTGTTTGTTCATGACGTTTCAGCTTGGGAGCTATTCGGTTTCGGATGCCGCGATCCTGGAGCGGGTGCCTTCGCATGTTCGGGGGCGGGTGGTGGGGATTTTTTTGACGATCGCGGGAACCTTTGCGGCGAGCAGCCCGTGGGTGATGGGGTTCTGGACAGATCGGCTGGGTGAGCGGGCGCATGAGGTGAATGCCTATCTGCCGATTTTCGGGACGCTGGGAGGAATGATGGTGGTGTCGTCGCTGGCGATGCCCCTGATTTCGGCACTGGGGCCGGCGATGGGGGCGGGGCCACGGGCGATTGAGGAGACTTCAGCGGCTACGCTCGAGGCGGTGATGTAATCACGTCAGGCGTTACGCCGACAGGGAGGGTGGCGGGTGTTTCGCGCGGCTCGATGACGGCGGTGTCGTCGTCTCGGAGCCAGCCGTCGAGTAGGCCGCTGGTGTTTTCGGTCTCGTAGCGGATGGTGAAGTGAGTGGGGTCGGTGGGGTCGATTTGCCCTTGGAAGATGCGCAGCGGGGGGTGAGGGGGTAAGGGGATCGTGCGGACAGTCGCGGATTTCCTTCGTGCGGGGGCAAGCGCGACGGGCGGTGCGAAAACGCTTGCCTGAATCTGGATTGTCGGCCCATCACCGCCAAGCAGATCGACGGCGACGAGGCGCCGCTTTCCCAACGTGCTGCGCTCGTGGAGGAACAGCGTCCCGAGGGTCATGCTCGCGGCGCCGCTCCAGCGCAACGAAAATTCCTCCCACGCATCCGGACTGACGGACTTGATTCGGCCGCTGTCGGATTCATACGCAATCGCATTCGGCGCCGCCAGGTACTTGATACACCGCTGGAACGCGAAGTTGGCTTGAACCTGATTGACAGCGACGCGTCCCCAGCGGAAGCAGACCGTGCCGGCGATGAGGAGGAAGCAGAGTAGCGCAACTTGCCGTGAGGAGCGCCGCCGGTGCCACGGCGACGGCGGCGCGTAGTCGAGACGGGGCGGGTCCTGCTCGCTCACAACGTCCTCATGAACGGGATTGCACGCGGGAGATGACTTCGGCTCGTGCGATGGCGCTCTGCTCGCCGGTCTTGAGGTTCTTGAGCATGACGGTGCTGGTGGCGAGCTCGTTGTCGCCGGTGATAATGCACCAGTCGGCTTTCTCGCGGTCGGCGAGCTTGAACTGGGATTTGACGGCGCGACCGGAGACGTCCATGTCGGCGGCGATGCCGGCCCCGCGCAGCTCGCGCATGAGCTGCCAATTGGAGTTCCGGGCGGCGTCGCCGTGGGCGACGAGCCAGACGAGCGGCTTGGCGCTCGTCGGGAGCTGAACGCCTTGGGCTTCGAGGGCGATCAGCAGGCGTTCAAGTCCGGAGCCGAAACCGACGCCGGGGCTTGGTTTTCCGCCGAGGGTTTCGACGAGGTTGTCGTAACGTCCGCCGCCGCCGAGGGAGTTTTGCGCGCCGAGTCCGCCCGCGATAACTTCCCAGACGGTGTTGGTGTAGTAGTCGAGCCCGCGAACGAGGTTGGCGTCGGCGACGAAAGCAACACCAGCCGCAGTAAGCAGCTCCTGCACGCGCTCGAAATGCTTCTTGCTCGCGTCGGAGAGGTATTCGCTGGCGGCGGGTGCGCCAGCGCGTGCTTCGACGTCGCGAGGATCTTTCGAGTCGAGGATGCGCAGCGGGTTCTGATCCAGCCGGCGCTGGGAATCCTCCGAAAGCTGCGCCTTCTTCGGCTCAAGGAATTTCACGAGGGCGTCGCGGTAATTCTTCTTTGATTCCGCGTCGCCGAGGCTATTGATCTTGAGGGACAGATCTTTGATGCCGCAGCGGCGGTAAAAGTCCATCTGGAGCAGGATGCACTCGGCGTCCTGGTCGGCTTCGACGACGCCGAAGGCTTCCACACCGAACTGGTGGTGCTGGCGGTAGCGGCCTTTTTGCGGGCGCTCATAGCGGAAGTTGGGAGCGATGTAGAAGACCTTCGCGCGAGCCCCTTGGTCGGCGAGGAGGTTGTGCTCCACGAGCGCGCGAACGACGCCAGGAGTTCCTTCTGGACGCAGGGTGATCGATTCGTTGCCGCGGTCGGTGAAGGTGAAGGTTTCACGCTGGACGATGTCCGTGGTTTCCCCGGTGCCGCGGTGGAAGAGCTGCGTGTTTTCGTAAATCGGCGTGCGGATTTCCTGGAAGTGGTAGAGTTCCGCGGTCTCGCGCGCAAGGCGCTCGACGGCTTGCCACTTCCAACTGTCAGCGGGGAGGATGTCTGCGGTGCCTCGGGGGGCTGTGATTTTGTCCATGGCGTCTTTGAAAGACGCGGGATTCTAGAGGGGAGGCGGGGGGAAATGAAGTGAGCGGGGCATTCGAAACAGCGCAAAAGAACACGGCCCGAGGAGGGGCCGGATCTTCGATAGTCTTGGCGCATCGACGGGATCAGTAGGTGTTGTAGGCGGTGCCATCGGCGTCGGTCTCGGAGTCCTGGCAGTTGGGGCGGATGGTGCCGCTGGTCTCGTCATATTGCCAGCCGTAGTTGGCGGCGTACGTGGTTCCGGTGACGGCGCTTTGTCCCTTCTGAACGCCAATAGGCAGAGGGGGGAGGGAGAGCATGTAGGAGCCGTACTTGTGGGTGGCGTCCCTCGTGGCGGAGACGCTGCCCTGGAGGTCGGTGAAGCTGGTCATCTGGCCTTGGAAGTTCGCCAGCGTCGGGAAGGAGCCGTGCTCGGCCTGGTAGAGCAGGATTGCCGACCGCATCCAGCGCAGGTTGTCTTTGAGCGCTGTGTCAGATGTTGAGCCGCGGACGTTGGTGAACTGCGCGACGACAATCGACGCGAGGATGCCGAGGATGATCACAACGATTAGAATTTCGACGAGCGTGAAGCCCTTATTGGACCTGCGCGCTGCACGGGAATTGAGGGTTGATCGAAACATATCCGCCTCCATCTGAGGCATCGACGGAGGGTGTGCGCGACTTTAGGTAACGAAGAGGGAGTTGCGAAGAGACGACGGTTACAGGGGTGGGGCGTAGCGGATGTGACGGGGGAAGGGGCGGGAGAACAGGGGCCAGAGGTTATCGGGCGGTTGCGAACCGGTTGTGTTGGCCCGCGAAATGGGCGATGCAGCCGTCGCCCCTACAGGAACGCGATTCGTTGTGCGGGCGTCGCGGGGAGGTGCTTTGACACGCGCGGCAGGGGTTCTTAACATTTCGCCCTTTTCGCCTTCATCAGAAGCGGCGACATTGCCGCAGGTTTTTTCCAAGCAAGGGAACAGGCAAACTCCATGATGGATCAGGCCATCAACAAGGCCGGCGCGCTCGTCGAAGCGCTTTCGTATATCCAGCGCTTCCACAACAAGGTGGTGGTGGTGAAAGTCGGCGGCTCGATCATGGATGATGAGCAGAGCCTGGCGATGATCTTGTCGGATATCGTGTTCATGAACTATGTCGGAATCCAGCCGGTGCTGGTTCACGGCGGGGGGAAGGCGATCAACGATGCGATGGAGAAGGCGGGGCTTACGCCGCAGATGGTGCAGGGCCGGCGGTATACGGATGAGCGCACGCTGGCGATCGCCGAACACGTGCTCTGCAACCAGATCAACAAGTCGATCGTGAACTTCATCCAGTCGCAGGGATGCGAGGCGATGGGATTGCACTCGCTATCCAGCGTGGTGCTGTTCGCGGAGAAGACTTACCTGAGCGGGCCGGATGGGCGGCGGGTTGATCTTGGTTTTGTGGGGGAGGTGAAGAGTGTGAATGCGCGACTGCTGCAACTGCTCGTGCAGGCGGATTCGATCCCGTGCATCGCAACGATCGCGCGAGACGATGCGGGTGGGAAGCTGAATGTGAATGCGGATACGGCGGCGGGCGCTGTCGCTGCGGCGATGAAGGCGGAGAAGCTGGTGGTGGTATCGGACACGCATGGGATTCGCACCCAGCCGGATGATCCGGCTACAGCGGTTTCGCATCTAACGTCACAGCAGATCGAGGAGATGGTGAAGGCCGGTGCGATCAACAAGGGGATGCTGCCGAAGGTTGAGGCGTGTTTGCAGGCGCTGCGGGCGGGCGTCTCCAAGACGCACATCATTGATGGGCGAATTCCGCACGCGCTGCTGCTCGAGATATACACTGAGGCGGGGATCGGAACTGAGATCGTGCTTTAGGTGGCACGGGCATCTTGCCCGTGGTAGCGACTTGGACACGGGCAGGATGCCCGTGCTACGGAACACATGAAACATTTCATTGCTATTGCGGATCATTCTCCTGAGGAACTTCGGCACGTCATGGATGTGGCCAAGCGCTTGAAGAAGCAGTATCGGGAGACTGGGAAAAATGATCCGATCCTGGCGGGCAAGACGCTGGGAATGGTGTTTGAGAAGCCTTCGCTGCGGACGCGGGTCAGCTTCTCGGTGGGGATGACGCATCTTGGGGGCGTGGGGATGTATCTGTCGAAGGATGAGGTGGGCATTGGTGTGCGCGAGCCCGTGCAGGACGTGGCTCGGGTCTTGTCAGGCATGTGCGATGGGATCCAGGCGCGTGTGTTTGAGCATGCGAAGATACTGGGGCTGGCGAAGTACGCGACGGTGCCGGTGATCAACGGCCTGTCGGATTACAACCATCCTTGCCAGGCGATGGCGGACATCATGACGGTCGAGGAGCACTTTGGGGATTTGAAGGGGCGGACCGTTGCGTTCATCGGGGATGGGAACAATGTAGCGCGGTCGCTGGCAGTGGCGTGCGGGAAGTTTCAGATGAAGTTCATCATCGCTTCGCCGGCGGGGTATGAGTTCACCGCGGATGAGGCACAGGAGATTCAGGGGCAGGTGCCGGAGCTGAACTTTCAGGCGATGCGGGATCCGATCGAGGCGGTGAAGAACGCGGATGTCGTCGTCACCGATACGTGGGTGTCTATGGGGCAGGAGGCGGAGAAGGCGAAGCGAATCGCCGATTTCAAAGGCTTTCAGCTGGATGAGGCGTTGCTGGGGAAGGCTCCGAAGCATGCGGTGGTGCTGCACTGTTTGCCGGCGTATCGGGGCTATGAGATCAGCGAGGCGGTGATTGAGGGGCCGAGGTCATTGGTCTTCCCCGAGGCGGAGAATCGGTTGCATGCGCAGAAGGGGATCTTGGCGGTGTTGATGGGAGGGATGTAGAGCGGTGGGGGGCTGGTCAATCCGGAAGAGCCCTCACCCTGCCCTCTCCCGGGGTCCCGGGAGAGGGGAAGAGGCGGGAGAAAGCGCCGGGTTACTTTTCTTCGATCTTTACGGTCTTGATCGTGTCGCCTTGCTGGATCGCGTTGACGATGTCTTGGCCGGTGGTGACTTGGCCGAAGACGGTGTGTTTTCCGTCCAGCCAGTCGGTGACGACGTGGGTGATGAAGAACTGGGAGCCGTTGGTGTTGGGGCCGGCGTTGGCCATGGAGAGGGAGCCAACCTTGTGTTTATTCGGATTGTTTCGCGTCTCATCTTCGAACTTGTACCCCGGGCCGCCGCGACCGGTGCCGGTGGGGTCGCCGCCCTGGACCATGAAGTCCGGGATGACGCGGTGGAACTTGGTGCCGTCGTAGAAACCCTCCTTCGCGAGGAACACGAAGTTGTTGACGGTCTTCGGCGCGTCCTTGGCGAAGAGGTCGCACTGGATGGTCCCGCGCGACGTTTCGATGGTCACGCCGTACTTTTTGCTGGGATCAATACTCATCGACGGGGGGGCGGAATATTGCTTGCTCATGGGTCTCCTTCCGGTTTGTTGGGCCGGCCAGACTCCAGTTTTCGGCGGGGCTGTCAAGCGCGACAAGGGGTGAAATGATCGAGCTGGACCTGGCCCGCGATGATTCTTTGGGTGCCGCTGCGGGTCTTGAGGACGAGGCGGCCGATGTCATCGAGCCCCTGGACAATTCCCGAAACGGCCGGCTCGGCGTCGCTGTTGATGATCGTCACGCGGCGATTGATGAGGTAGTGATGCGCGTCGTACCGGCCCAGGGTTTCGGCGAAGGGACGCTCGCCTCGGCGGGAGAGGGCTTCGTAGAGGTGGCGTGCGATGACGATCAGCGCGCTCGTCTCGTCAACCAGTCCGCCGGTGAGGTCATGCAGCGAAGTGATTTTCTGTTGCAGAGCTTTGGGGACGTGTTTCGAGTTGACGTTCAGGTTCATGCCAAGGCCGACGAGATCCGCTTTGTCGACACGTTCGCAGAGCAGGCCGGCGAGCTTCCGGCCGTCCATGAGCAAGTCGTTGGGCCACTTCAGGGAAATGTTGTCGTTTGCGGCAAGTTCGGCGGCGGCGTCGCGAACGGCGAGGCCCGCCACGAGCGGCACCTGGTGGGCCTGAAGATGCGTCTCGGCGGGAAGAACGAAGGTGACGGTGAGCGAGCCGGCGCCGGACCACCATGAGTTGGAGCCGCGGCCGCGGCCGGCGAGTTGATGGCCGGTCAGAACGATCGCGGGTGCGAAAAGGTTCGCGGCTTGGCGCATCGCCCGCGCGTGGTCATTGGTACTGCGCAGGCGCGGGAACCAGTGCAGGCGGAAGGGACGAATGCCTTGGCGAAGTTCGTAAAGATCAAAGGCCACCGCTGCTCCTCGCACCGATCCGTGAACGATTACCTAACCTGCTGGCAAGTTACATCCTTATCACCCGCAGCACGAGTTTGCGGCAGAGTCTGGCACGTGGTTTGTCATCAGAAGCCCATGAAGCGCATTCTCCGCGACAACGGGCTTTCGCTCGTGCTGATGGCGCTGTTCGCCCTAACGATGATTGGTCAGACCCTGGCGGGTTGGCGCGAACACAATAAGGATCAACAGGAGCACCACCAGCCGACAGTCACGCTCGGCAAATACTTTGCGACCGGGCATTTCTGGGAAGCGACGGCGGAGAATTGGGAGAGCGAGTTTCTCCAGATGTGCATGTTTGTTTTGCTGACCGTCTGGTTTGTGCAGAAGGGTTCCCCGGAAAGTAAGTCGCCAGACGGCGAGGAAGCGGTGGACGATGATCCGCGGAAGCACCAGGACAGCCCCAATGCGCCGTGGCCGGTGCGGAAGGGGGGATGGGCGCTGTGGGTGTACTCTCATTCGCTGAGCATCGCGTTCGCGACGATGTTCTTGATCAGCATTGCGATCCACGCGGTGGCGGGGGCGAAGGAGCATTCGGAGGAAAACCAGGCGCACGGGCAGCCGTCGATGAGCGTGGGGCAGTACATTGTCTCCAGCGCGTTTTGGTTTGAATCGTTCCAGAACTGGCAGAGCGAGTTTCTGTCGCTGGCGGGGATGGTTTACCTGTCGGTGTACCTGCGCGAGCGCGGATCCGCGGAGAGCAAACCGGTGGCGACGCCGCATGATCGGCAGGATTGAAGCGACACCAACCGGTTCAGAGCGGCGCGCAGCACTTGACAATAACGCCGCAAGGGAAGAGACGCTCCAGGTGAGCGCCTCCTCCCTCGCGAGCATCAGACGTTCAGCAGCGCCCTCTACTTGCTGAAGAATTTGGGGACATTGATGTTGTAGAACTCCGCCTCGAGATACTCCAGCGCCAAGGCAAAGTTGAGGATCATGCGATCGTTGGCCATGGACGGTGTTTCCGAATAGCCGACGTCGGGTCCGCCGTTGAGGTTGAGGATGAAGGCGCCTGCGGCGGCGACGACTTCCTGCGCCGTGAACGGCTGCTCAAAGCTGTTGTCCGATTCTTTGTCCTCGGCGTTGCCCGTGATGGGGTCATCACGCAGCACGTTCAGGAAACCGGCGTGGCGCGCTTCAATTGTCATGATGGAACCGGCGGCGGCGAGGAAATCCGGGTTGCTCAGGAAGGGTGCCGCGCCGAGATAGGCGGCGACGCCCGTGTTCTCCAACGCCTGCGAAACATTCAGGAACGCCTCAAAGCTGCTTTGCTCAAGCTTCTGGAATGTGGGCTTGGGGCGTGCTTCCTTTCCGAGCGCGGAGACGAGGAAGTCGACGTGGTCGTTCTCGTGCTTGCGGATGGAGCGGAACTCATCGCGGGTTCGAGCAATGGTCTTCTTGAACTTTTCGTTGTTCTGAGCCTTGCTCTTGCCGAAGACTGATGTGGGAAGGGCGCCAAGCATTCCGGCGACACCGACACCGGCCACGCCGGCCAAAGCGGAACGGTGAAGAAAGCTGCGACGTGAGGGTTCTAGATTCTGCATAACAAACCTCGTACGAATGGATCGGGATTGACCGTGCAGCGCGTTTACGCTGCACCACGACGGGACGGCTGCGACTCCTCCTTTCCCACAAGCGCCGAGTTGTGGGCTCGGCAGGAGATACGCAGACGCTTTTCTTTTGGATGTAGGTTTGTGTGGGGCGAAAGGATTTTATTTCACTTCGCCCGCCAATTGGATTGATCCGGTGGGCTGTTGCACGCCACCGGCAGGCTCATCGGTGATTGCCGCAAGCGCGAGCGGACCGAGGTTCTGGGGAACAGCCACAACGGTGGATCCTTTGCCTGCTTTGTCCACCGTCAGCATTCCCGCCGGCACCTTTTTCGAGTCCGTGGTGATGAACCAGAGCTCGTATTCTTTGCCGGGCGGGGGCGGCTTCAGGTCGAAGACGTAAACGTGCCAGGTATTTTTCTGCTTGTCCCAGAAAATTCGGCCGCGCGCCTGGGGTTGAACATCCTGGCTGCTCAGGCTCACCAGACGGACGTCGCGGCTGTCGACGAGCTTGGCCTTCTCCCGCGCTGGCAGATAAAGCACCGCGGCGGAGAGCAGCGCACCAAACGCGGCGGCGATGGCGCCGGTCATCACCAGCCGCATGCGCCGTGGACGCTCAAGTGTGAGCGGTGGCGGCTGGCTGTCTTTGACACGCTTCTCCAGGCGATGCCACGCATCGGCGGGCGGAGCGACCGGCGCAAGCGCGCGGCCAACGTGTGCGAACGTCGCTTGAGCTTCGGCGAGCGCGCCCGCGCAAATGGGGCAGCCGCTGGCGAGGTGCGCGCGAAGATCCGCCGCCTCTGATGCATCCAGCGCATCAGCAAGATAGGGCAGCATCAGATCTCGTCGCTCATCACACGTCACAAGCTAGCGGCTCCTGTAGTAGGTACGCAGAATCTCTCGCAGATGGATGAGCCCCTGGCGGATATTGCTCTTGATTGTCCCCAGCGGCTTATCCAGTTTAGCGGCAATTTCACTGTGGCTAAGGTCATCAAAGAAGGCGCACTCGATCGCTTGGCGCTCTTTGGGATCAAGCTGCGCCAGCGCTGCTCGGATGGCTGTCTGGTCTTCATGTTCAATGAGGTTGTCCGCTGGCAGAACCGCCACTGCGGGCGCCGCATCGCTGGTTGAGGCGGCGACGCTTCGCGCCCGGCGCCGCAGGCGGTCGATCGCCCGACTGCGCGCCAGAACGATGAGATAGGTCAGGACGCTGCCGCGATCGGGGCTGAACCGATCCGGGTTTTCCCAGAACTCAAAGAACACATCCACCAGGAGATCTTCCGCATCCTGATGGTCGCGCAAGATGCGCAGGCAGACCGAAAAGACAGCGGCTGCGTGTTGTTCGTAGAGGAGTTTCAGCGAGTGCGAATCGCGCGAGCCGAGAGCATCGAGCATGCTCATATCACGAGCAGCGTCAGGCGGGGTGTCGTGTCGCGCGGGACGGTCCATGGACGGCGCCAGCGTAGCGACGTTGTGATGCGCTGCCACTAAGGGAAACTACCGAGATGCGGGTTGCCATCTGCTGATGAAGGTCGGGAAGCCGCCGTCCTGCATCTATGCAGGCGCGGTTGCACCGGCCGCATGCTCCACTGTGATGATCTCGCGGAGGTGGAGGAAGACGAGGTGAATGGCAACGGGCACTTCGCCCGTCAGGTTGAGCAGCGCCTGGCGGTAGAAGGCCATCTGCGGACGATAGAACTCGATGCGGTCGTTCAGTGTTTCTTTTGTCACACGATCTGTTTTGTAGTCAACGATTTCCATGCCGCGCGGTGTGGGGATCATCACGTCAAGTCGGCTGCGGATCATCGTGCGGTCTTTGGGGTCATCAGTGGGCGCTGCGATGGCGGCATCGGCTGCTTCGGTAGCGAAAGTGATGGAAAGCTCGCGGCGGATATCGGTGTAGTGGGCGCGAATCAAATCGCCGATCCGGCTGCTCGCCAGCCAGCAAATGCTGTCCAGGTCGACCGCGTTGGCGGCGGGTTTGCTGATGAGGCGGCGATCCAGCAGGTTGTCGAGCTGCCGGCGCAGGTCCGCGGCATCGCAGGGGCGCGTGAAGTCGAGATGCTGGAGGAGCAAATGCGCGGCGGAGCCAATCTCGCCCGCATCCGGCTTCCGGTCGAGCTTGAGCGCGCGAGGAAGCTCGAGGGGCTTGACGAATTCCTGGATCTCGAATTTTGCCGGCGCGGCGGCGGGGTAGGCTTTTCGACTTTCTTTGGCGATAGCGCTAACGGCTTGCACAGCAGGAACTTTGCTGTAGCGGCCGTACGGATATTTCCAGCTCAGGCGGTTGAGCACCGCGTCGGCAGTTGCATCCGACGGCGGGGCGGGTGCGAGGGGCTCGAGCCTGGCGAGCTTCTGCTGCCGCTCGGTTTCACCGGGGCGCATCGCCTGCGGGCTGGGCCAATTCGCCATTTCCTCAGGCGTGTGGCGACGCACCTCGAAGATCGTTGGCGCGGCGGCGGAGACCGGGCCGATCCAGTCGAGCATCGCGCGCGCGGACAGCACGGTGTCGGCGCTGAATGCGCCGGCGTGTCCAGCGAACCGCGCCTGCCAGCTTTCGCACTTCGTGTCCGAGCAGGTGCCGATGAGGATGAGGTGTTCCTTAGCGCGCGTGAGGGCGACGTAGAGGACGCGGAGCTCTTCGGCGAGCGACTGCTGCCGGAGCCGCGCCTCGACCAGCGTGCTGGCGAGCGAGGGGTAGCGAATCTGCTTCTGCTCATCAACGGCCGACAGGCCCAGGTAGGCGTGGCGGTCGACGAGAATGGAGCCGGAGCAGTCGGAGAGATTGATCGCTTTGCCCAGGTCCGGGAGGATGACGATGGGGAACTCCAGGCCCTTGGAGCGGTGGATGCTCATGACGCGGACGACGTCTTCAGCGCCGGAAACGATGGAAGGCTGGCCGAGGTCCGACTCGCTCTGGAGGGAATCCAGGAAGGAAAGGAAGCGCGCCAGCCCCTGGCGGTGGAAGGAGCCGAACTGGCGGGCGCGCTCGTGGAGGTCGATGAGGTTGGCAACCCGCTGCTCGCCGTCAGCGAGTCCGGTGCAGAAGGCGAGATAGCCGGTGGAGTCGTAGATGTCCCACAGCAGCTCGGCGAGCGGGCGGCGCTGGGCCATCTCGCGCCAACGGTCCAGCTGAGTCAGCAGATCCTTCAACCGTGCCGCGAGCTCGTCGTCACGCTCATCGGCGTAATGCGAGACGGCTTCGTGGAAAGACATGCGCGTGGCATGAGACGGGTACGCGAGCCGGATGCGCGCCAGTGAATCTTCCGCATCGGGCAGAGACGCGATCGGGGAGCGGAGGAACGCGGCGAGGGGCACATCCTGCTGGCGATTGTCGAGCACCTTGAGCAGCGCGAGCACATCGCGGACCTCCATCGATTCGAAGTAACCGGTGCCCGATTCGCTGTGGACGGGGATGCCGCTGGCGCGGAGCACGTCGGCGAACTGGTCGGCCTTGTAGCGCATGGAGCGGAGGAGGATGACGATGTCGCTGAGCTTTGCGGGGCGCGGCGCGAGCGAGCCGTCGGGCTGCTTTTCCATGACGTGCATCGGCATGGAGCCATCGCGGCCGGTGATGCGGATGATCCGCTGCGCGATGAGCAGCGCCTCCCGCTCCGTGCGATCGAGCTCCTCTTCATCGATCGCAGATGCCGCGGGTTGATCCTCTTCCGGCGCGGGGGCGGCGGCGTCGTGGGGAAGCAAGTGCAGCTCGATGGGCGAGCCTGCAAAGGTTCCGTCGCCGGCGGTGGGATACTTCAGCCCCTCGTTGAGGCGGTGCGACGCATCGTATTCGATGTCGGCGGCGGCCTTGGTCATCAAGCGCTGGAAGATCTGGTTGAGCGCCTCCAGCAGCGGACCGCGACTGCGGAAGTTCGCTTGCAGGTCGATCACCTCGCCCAGCGATTCATCACCATTGCGAAAGCGCGCGTGGCGCTCCAGGAATCTGTGCGGCTCGGCGAGCCGAAAGCGGTAGATCGACTGCTTCACGTCGCCGACAGTGAAGAGATTTTTGGGAGTCTCGCCAGACTGCAAACACTCGGTGCTGGCGAGGCTGAGGATCGCGTCCTGGACCTCGTTGATATCCTGGTATTCATCGACCAGAACGTGCTTGAACTGCTTGTGCAGCAGGCGCGCAACTGCGGAAGGGACAAGTCCCGGCGCGTTTCGATCGCGCAGCGCATCGAGCGCCATTCGCTCAAGATCGGAGAAGTCGACGGCGCGGGCGGAATCTTTCTCCCGGCGATAGCGCTGCCCGAACTCCTCCACCAGGGAAAGGAAAACGCGGGCGCTGGCGCACATCGACTTCATCCCGTCGGTCCACTGGGCGCAGTTGAAGCGGAGGATGGCGCGCAGCTTGCCGTCCTTGAGATCATCGCGGACGGCATCGATAAGAGCCTTGGCCGCCTCCTTGCCGGGGACAGCGTTGCTCATGGGCGGCAGCTTGGGAAGCTGGAGGTCCGTAACGGCTTCGCAGAGCGCGTCGAGGCCCTCGCTCTCCAGCACCTCCTGCCAGTGGCGCAGGGCAAGGCCGAGATCTTTGAGCTGCTCGGTGTACTTCGCAAAAGCGGTCTGTGTTGAGAGCGTGCGGTAGGCGTCGCGGCAGCGCTGGAGCACATCCTCCAGGCGACCCTTCACGTGCGCCAGCAATTCTTCTCCGAGCTCGCATTTAGATAACTCACCTTCGCAAGCGCGATCGATTCGCTCCTTCGCGCGGGCGATCCATGCGGTGGGATCGATCAGCGACTGGAGCAGCTCGTGGGTGCCGATGACCTGGTGGATGAGGCGTTCGTCGTTGCCGTCGCCGTAGGCGTCAACGAAGGCTTGGAACGTACCGTCGGCGTCGCTTTCGTAGCGGTCGGCGAAAAGCTGCCGGGCAATCTCGGTGCGCAGGAGCGAGGCTTCATCGCCGTCCATCACCGCGAAAGCCGGATCGAGGCCCAGCAGGTGGAAGTGCTGGCGAATGAGCTTCGCGCAGAAGCCGTGCAGCGTGGAGACCTGGGCGCGGTCGATGAGGGCGAGCTGTCGTTGAAGGCGCGGATTCGGATCGGTGGAGACGTGCTCGCGGATGGACTTCTGAATGCGCGCCTTCATCTCGGCGGCGGCGGCTTCGGTAAAGGTCACAACGAGCAGCTCGTCGACATCGCAGGGCTCAGTCGCCTCGCAGACGAGATAGGCGCAGCGTTCAGCGAGCACCGCGGTTTTGCCAGAGCCGGCGGCGGCGGAGACGAGGAGGCTTTTTCCCGTGGTGTGGATCGCGCGGTGCTGCTCGTCGGTCCATTTGGGGCCGGTCGGTTTAGGAGCGGTGGTCGGTCCCCCGGCTGAAGCCGTGGGCTTGGCCTTCAACTTCGAGCGGGTGGGCGATCTACCTGGCACCGCTCACCTCCCGCATCACCTGCTCGAGGACCACCGTGCGCTTCATCACGCTCAGGGGGTTGTAGCGGTTGACGCTGACGTCGAACCGGCAGACGGAGCGGTAGTCGCACTGCGGGCAGGGGGTGACTTTGCCGATCCGGTACGGGCGCACCGTGATGTTGCCGTCGATAATCTGGTCGGCGAGAAGGGCGATCTTCTTCTCCACGAACTTCAGCAGCGCGGCGAACTCTTCGCTGGTCGCGACATCCGATGAATCACGATAGCCGAAGTCGCCGTCGGCTTTGATGTGGGCGGCAACGACATTGGATTTTCCGCTGCCGAGTTCCGCGTCAATCGCGCCGATGAAGCCCGCGTCGAAGATGCCGCGCGGCTTGATCTTCAGCGCGAAGAGCGGATCGGTCAGCTCCGTTCCTTCTTCCGGATGATCGACCGACTCAAGACTTCGCAGGAGCTGCGAGTAGAACGCGGCGACGGGCGTGAGATTCTTACCTTCCAGCTTTTCGCCGTTGCTCTCGAGCACGAGCAGATAGGTCAGCAGTTGCAGCGACAGGCCGTGGTAAACGCGGCCCAGCGAGAGCGGTCGGCCGGAGAGCTTGTAATCGATGACCGCGAAGGCGGCGTCATTTTCGATTACGTCGACCCGATCGATTTTGCCGTGCAGCAGGATCTGGTTGCCGGCGGGGGTCGCGACGCCGTAAGGGGGCAGCCCGTCGTTGGCGTCGCGGGCGCCGAAGGACAGTTCCGCGTATTTCGGGCGGAATTGCCCGCGCTTGAGAACTTCGCGCTGCGTCGCCACCACCTGCTCCAGGGTCTTTTCGACGCGCTTGAGCAGATACTGGTTGCGCGCGGTACTGATCATCAGCTCGCCGCGCAGCGACTTGCCCACTTCTTTGGCGTAATCGCGGATCATGGCGGCGGTGACGTTGGGCTCGAGCTCGCACCAGTCCTGGCGCTTCTGGAGACACTCGGCCACGAGACGCTCGAGTATCTGGTGATACACGTTGCCGAGATCCATCGCGGTGACGTCCTCCTCTTCGCGCTGCCGCAGCTCAAGGCCGTAAGCGGCGAAATGCTTGAAGGGACACGTCGCGAAAGCCTCGACGCGCGTGACGCTGGCGTGGAGCGGGGATGCGAACATCTGCTGGGCCACTTGCTTCGACAGCTGCGCCTCATTTCGGTAGCTGAGCGCCTTCCACGACTTGAAGCGCATGACATCGACGGTGTCGTCGCAGCAGGTGTATTGGGAGAGCCACTGATAGAGCTGTGGCCAAGGCGCATCATCCTCCCCTCCCGGTACTTCCCGCGCCCATCGCATCAGCCCTGTCACAAGCTGCCTTGGCGTGGCGACATCCTCCGGGCGCGCCTCCGTTTCGCGAGGCTCTGTCGCTACGGCGACATCCCAGAAGAGTTCACGCAAGCGCTGCCAGAAGACCGAAGGCGCCAGCGGTCGATTTCCCTCATCGGCGATGGAGCGCGTGACGATCAACCTATGTGAGGCGCGCGTGAAGGCGATGTAGCCGAAGAGGTTTTCGTCCAGCAGGCGTCGCTCGCTGTCCGGCTCGACGTTGAGGTCGCGCTGGCGCAGTGATTTACGTTCGGAATCGGAAAGCACCGAGTCCTCTCGCGGCACCTGGGGGAACTGGCCGTCTCCCAGCCCGAGCACAATCACCACCTTGGCGGTTGCGGTGCGGGTGCGATCCGCCTGGCCGACGAGCACCTGGTCCACGGTGGGGGGCGTGAGCGCGAGATCGAACTGCTCCAGGCCGGCCTCGAGGATCTCGACGACATCCGCCAATTCGACAGTCTCTTCGCCGAGCAGATCGATCATCTGGTCGAAGAGTTCGATGAGTTCCGCCCAGACCTGCTCGTGCTCGCCGCGCTGTTCGAGCTGGCTGTCCTTCTGCGCCTCCTCGATCCATTTGGCAAGGGTCGAGCGGATGCCGAAGGCGTCGAATAGATCGAACAGCGCAGCGACAATTTCGCGCACGGTGCGCGGCTGGCTCACGAGCTGAAGAAACGGGTTTACGCGATCAGCGATGCGGCGGCGCAACTGATCCATACGCTGCGCCTCGCTCTTTTGGGGCGACCACGCCTCCTCCTCATCGCGTCGAACCGTCCTCGCGTAGTTCCAAGCGTCCTTCGCTCCCCACGCGCGGCCGCGGACGCGATGCAGCAGTACGTAATTCTCCAGCTCGTCCGCCTCGCGCGGCGTCAGATCGGTCAAGCCGCTCTTGATCAGGGCCATCACCGCCTCATGCGGCCAGCTTCCGGCGCCCGTTCCCGCGCGCGCGAGTTGAAAGAGCGACCGCGCAAACTGAAGCAGCGGATGATGTCCGGCCATCCGACGACGGTCGGCAAAGAACGGGATGCCATGCTCGCGGAACGAAGCTGAGATCAGCTCATGATACTGATCAATGTCGCGCACCAAGATGACGATGTCTCTATGGCGCAGCTTCTCTTCTTCCACCGGTACTCTGGGAGAGGGCAAGGGCGAGGGCTCTCCTGGCGCAGCAGAGACTACTGCATTCTTCGCCAAACCCTCCCGCAACAAATCCACAATTCTCCGCGCCGCT